>JAGQIK010000051.1 GCA_020431405.1 Myxococcales bacterium | reverse complement strand
TTCAGGTGGTCGACGGCGGCACGCCGCGGCGACTGGTGATCCACCTCGGTGCCGAGCCCCACCGCGTCACCGCGCACGCCACCTACCGCGACGCGCGCGGCAAGATCAAACCCTACAAGGGCAGCCGCCGGCTGCCGACACCGCTCTCGCCGCTGCCCCCGCTGGTCGCCATCGCGCTGGCTCTCTCCACGCGCCGCGTGATCACGTCGATCCTCCTCGGCACCATCGTCGGCGCCGCGCTGACCGTCGGCACGGCGCAGGCCGATCCGGGCTTCGCCGGTTGGCTGTGGGCGATCTTCAAGTCGCCCTGGGAAGGCATCGCTGGCTATCTGTGGGCCGCCACCAGCAGCACCTTCACGCTCTACGTGCTGAGCTTCACCTTCTTTCTATGCGGCATGGTCGGCATCGCCGGCCGCGCCGGCGGCAACCAGGGGCTCGTCAACGCCATCGCCGGCGTCGCCACCAACGCGCGCCGCACGCGGCTGGCCACCTGCCTGATGGGCATGGTGATCTTCTTCGAGGACTACGCCAACGCCATCGTCGTCGGTCAGACGGCGCGCCCGCTCACCGACGCCAAGAACATCTCGCGCGAAAAGCTCGCCTACCTGGTCGACTCCACCGCCGCGCCGGTGGCCGGCCTCGCGCTTGTCTCGACCTGGATCGGCTGGGAGGTCGGCCTCTTTCAAGGCGTCGCCGACGAGCTCGGCCTCGTGCAGCGCGGCTACCAGATCTTCCTCACGGCGCTGCCGATGCGCTTCTACTGCCTTCTGACGCTGGTCTTCGTGTTCGGCAGCACGCTGATGCGGCGCGACTTCGGCCCGATGCTCACCGCCGAACGGCGCGCCTTTCACGAAGGCCTGCTCTCGCGCCCCGGCGCCAAGCCGCTGGCCAGCGGCGCCGACGACCGCCTCGATCCGGCGCCGAGCGCCGTGCCGCGCTGGTGGCTGACGGGCCTGCCCATCATCGTGCTGCTCAGCGCCGTGATCATCGGCATGGTCGTCGACGGGGGGCGGCACCACGGCATGGCCGACGTGCCCTTCGAGTGGAGCTGGCAGTACATGCGCGACGCCTTCTCCCACGGAGACAACGGCCCGGTGCTGCTCTACGCAGGCGTCATCGGCACCCTGCTCGCCGCGCTGCTGGCGCGCTTTTCACGTGCCAAGGAGGGCAAAGGCCCGGTGCTCGAGGTCCCCGACGTGGGCCGCGCGTTCTTTGCCGGCGGCTGGGCTTCGGTGCCGGCGCTGGCGATCCTGATCACGGCCAAGGCGCTGCAAGGCACCTGCGAGGACCTGTCGACGTCGGCCTATCTCGTCGCCGTCGTCGGCCGCGACGCGCCGGCGTGGCTGCTGCCGCTCGGCGTGTTTCTCATCGCCGCCGGCGTCGCCTTCGCCACCGGCACCTCGTGGGGCACGATGGGGATCCTGATCCCCGCCGTCGGTCCGCTGGCCTACCACCTCGGCGGCTCGACGCTGATGGTGATGGTGCTCGCCTCGGTGCTCGACGGCGCGATCTTCGGCGACCACTGCTCGCCGATCTCGGACACCACGATCATGTCGTCGCTCAGCTCGCAGTGCGATCACATCGACCACGTGCGCACGCAGGCACCCTACGCGCTCGCCACCATGAGCGTCGCGGCCACCTGCGGCTACCTCGCCGTCTCGCTCGGCATGAGCAACGGGCTCTCGCTCGCCCTCGGCGCCGGTGTCATCATCGCGCTGCTGCTGCTCGTCGGGCGCGACCCCGAAAAACCGCTCGCGGTGAGCGGCGAGGCCAAGGCCTGATGCGCGCCGCGCGCGCCGCGCGCGCCCGTGGCGCGGTCACCGTCACCGCCGCCGTCGTGGCGCTGGCGCTGTCGCTGCTCGGCTGCAGCGCCAAGACCGACCTCGCCTCGCGCCGCCGGGCGCTCTTCATCGCACGCCCCGGAGACGCGCTGAGCCTCGATCCGGCGGCGATCACCGACGCCGAGTCGATGCAGGTCGCCATCCAGATCTACGAGACGCTGGTGCGCTATCGCGGCGGCAGCACCGTCGTCGAGCCGGCGCTCGCCACGCGCTGGACGGTCAGCGACGACGGGCGCGTCTGGACGTTCCACCTGCGTCGCGGCGTCTACTTTCACGACGGCACGAGCTTCGACGCTGACGCTGTCGTGACGTCGTTCGAGCGTCAGCGCGACCACGCCCACCGCTTCCACTTCCGGCGCTATCCCTACTGGGAGAACACCTTCAGCAACATCACGCGCGTCGAGAAGGTCGACCAGCAAACCGTGCGCATCCGCATCGACCAACCCTACGCGCCGTTTCTCGCCGCGCTGGCGATGTTCCCGGTGGCCATCGTCAGCCCGCGCGCGCTCGCCAAGCACGGCAAGGGCCTCGCCAGCCACCCGGTAGGCACCGGCGCCTACCGCTTCGAGCGCTGGGACCGCGGCCAGCGCATCGTGCTGCGGCGCTTCGGTCGCTACTGGGGCAAGCCGGCCAGCATCGAGCGGCTGGTCTACCGCGTGATGCCGGACGCGCACCAGCGGCTCGTCGCGCTGCAGAGCGGCACCGTCGACGTCGTCGCCGACCTGGCACCCGAGGATCGCCCCATCGTGGCCCTTCACCCCGAGCTGGTGCTGCGCAAGGTCGCTGGCAACAACGTCGCCTACCTGGCGATGCACACCGGCCGCGCGCGTTTTTCCGACGTGCGCGTGCGGCGCGCCATCAACCACGCGATCAACACCGAGGCGCTGGTCAAGCTCGTCTATCAGGGGCTCGGCGTGCGCGCGCGCGGCCCGATCCCGCCCGGGCTGTGGAGCTACAGCACCGCGCCCCGCACCTACGACTATGATCCCAAGCGCGCCCGCGCGCTGCTCGCCGAGGCGCAGTTCGACACCACGCGCCCGCTCAAGCTGCTGGTGATGAGCACGCCGCGGCCGTATCTGCCGTCGCCGGTGCTCGCCGGGCGGATGATCGCGCGCTACCTCGCCGACGTCGGCGTGCGCGTGGAGCTGATCGTGCGCCCCCACGGACAGCACCTTGCCGCCGTGCGCCGCGGCGAGCACGACATCTGTCTGATGGGCTGGGTCGGAGACAACGGCGACCCCGACAACTTCTTGTTCGTGCTCTTCGACAAGACCAGCGCGCGCATCGGCGCCGCACAGAACGTCTCGTTCTTCCGCAACGAGGGCGTTCACCAGCTGCTCGTGCGCGCGCGCCGCACGCGTGACCGCAAAGAACGCGGGCGCCTCTATCTCGCAGCGCAACACACCATCGCTGACGAAGCGCCGTGGGTGCCGCTGGCGCACTCGCAGGTGATCGTCGCGCATCGACGCCGCGTGCGCGGGCTGCGCGTCGAGCTCGGCAACGCGATCCTCTTTCGCAACGTCACGTTCTAGTGGCTATCAAGGTACGCAGCTCGCTCAAGGCCAAGCTGGCGCTCGTGGTGGTGCTCGTCACGGTGCTGCCGCTGGTGGTCGTCAGCGCGCTGGCCATCGGCGGCGCGCTGGGGCGCCTCGACAAGGGCCTCTCGCTGCGCGCGCGCCAGACGGCGAGCATCGCGATCAACCTACTGCTGCGCCGAGCGCAGGTGGCCGGCGCCACGGCGCGCCGCCTGGCAGACTCCACCGAGCTTCACGAGCTGCTCACGCTGCAGCCGGCGCTGGTGCCGCGCCATCTCGAGCACGAAGCGGTCAACGCGCGCGGCGCGCGCATCGAGATCTTCGACAGCAAGGGCAAGCGCGTGGCGCTGTCGCGCTCCGAGGACAGCACCGACACCGCCGCGCGGGGCAAGACCACGCCCCCTGTCGATCAGAAGCTGCTCGGTCGCGCGCTGAGCTTCGAGCGCGTGCTGACGATCCACCGGCGCGGGCCGTCGCTCGTCATCGAGGCGGCGGCACCGGCGGTAGACCGCCAGTTCGTGCTGCGCGGCGCGGTGCTCGTCACCGTCTGGCTCGACGCGCGTCTCGCCGATTTTATCAAGGGCGTCGTGCGCGCCGAGATCGCCTTCGCCACCGGTGGTCGCGTGATCGCCAGCACCTATCGTGACGCCTTCGGCCGGCGCGTCGAGCCGAACGACCTGCGCCGCGTCTTCGACGAAGCGGCACGTGATCGCCAGCGCACCGCGGTGCTCGACATCGCCGACGCCGAGTTCACCATCGCGCTGATCCCGCTGCAGACCACCGAAGGGCGCGCGGTGGGCTCGCTGGTGGTGGGCCTCGACCGCAGCGCGCTGTCCACGGCACAGCGTGACGCCATCGCCAACGTCGGCTTCGGCGCCGCCGGCGCGCTGGTGCTGGCGCTGATCATCGGCATCGTGCTCGGGCGCCGCATCACCACGCCCATCGAGCGCCTCGAGCGAAAGGCGCGCGCCATCGCCTCGGGCGACCTCAACCGCGAGCTGGCTGCAGAGACCGAGGACGAGATCGGCACGCTGGCGCGCTCTTTTCAGACCATGACCGAGTCGCTGCGTATGTCGCACGCGCGCCTCGACGCGCGCATCCGCGAGCTGTCGACGCTGCACGAGATCAGCCGCGCCGTGACATCGGTGCTGAGCCTCGACCAGGTGCTCGACATCGTCGTCAACGAGGCCACGCAGGTGCTGCGCGGCCAGCGCAGCGCGCTGCTGCTGCGCGCGGTCGACGATGACCTCGACGAGGAGCGCGACGGCGAGCGCAGCCCCACCGCCGAGATCGCCACCGAGCTGCTCTTGCGCGCCGAGGTCGGCCTCTCGCAGGGCGAGCTGCCGACGTTCGGCGGCCGCGACGAAGAAGACGACGACGAAGAGGACATCACCGGCGGCTTCGAGGCCAACGAGACCGGGCCCTCGCTTCCGGTGTGGCGCGACGGCGAGCCGAGCGACAGCAGCTGGCGACTGCCGGTGGGCTGGCACGAGATCGCCGTCGAGGTGGTGCGCCGCCAGAGCCCGTCGGTGGGCGAGCGCCGCCTCGGCGTGCCGCTCAAGGGGCGCGAGGGCGTCATCGGGTCGCTGATCATCGCGCGCGCCGAGCAGGATCCAGCGTTCACCGAGAGCGACGTGCGCCTGCTCGTGACCTTCGCCAGCCAAGCGGCGAGCGCGATCGAAAACGCGCGCCTCTACGCCGAGGTGACGGCGTTCTCCGAGTCGCTCGAGCGGCAGGTCGAGCTGCGCACGCGCGAGCTGTCGCAGGCCAACGAGGAGCTGGCCCATACGATCGCCGAGCTGAAGGACACCCAGGCGCAGCTGGTGCACTCCGAGCGCATGGCCGGCCTAGGCAGTCTCGTCGCCGGCGTCGCGCACGAGATCAACACGCCCGCGGGCGCGATCCAGGGCGCGGCGCAGATCCTCGGGTTGACCCTCGATCGCGCCATCCGCCGCAGCACGCGCCTGGTCGCAAGCGACCTGCCGCGCGGCAGCGTCTCGCAGATGATCCTCGAGCACGCCGAGCGCATCGACAAGAGCGCGGGGCTGCGTCCGCCGGGCGAGATCCGCCGGCTGACGCGCGAGCTGTGCCGCGAGCTGGAGCGCGCCGGCGTGCACGACGCGCGCAAGCTGGCGCGGCGGCTGGTGGAAGCGGAGGCCGAGCCGCTCGCTGTGCGGCTGGTGGCGCTGCAGGACAGCGTCGCCGCCGATCCGCAGCGCGAGCAGAAGGATCTCGACGTCGAGCTGGTCGTCGGCCTGCTCGAGGACATCAGCTACCTGCGCCGCAGCGCCGGCTCGATCCAGACTGCCATCGCCTCGGTGGTGCGCATCGTGCGCGCGCTGCGCAGCTACGCGCACACCGATCAGCAGGCCGTCGTCGAGGTCGATCTCACCGAGGGGCTCGAGACGACGCTGACGATCCTGCACAACCACCTGCGCTACGGCATCAAGGTCGAGCGCAAGTACGCGGACCTGCCGTTTGTCGCAGTCTACGTCGACGAGCTCAACCAGGTCTGGACCAACCTGATTCACAACGCGGCGCAGGCGATGCAGGGGCAGGGCGTGATCGAGATCGAGACCTTCCGCGACGGCGACGAGGTTGGCGTGCGCATCACCGACAGCGGACCTGGCATCCCGCCCGACGTGCTGCCGCGCATCTTCGAGCCGTTCTTTTCGACCAAAGAGCGTGGTGAAGGCACCGGGCTGGGCCTCGGCATCGCGCGCAAGATCGTCGAGAAGCACGGCGGGCAGATCGCGGTCGAGTCCAAGCCCGGGCGCACGGCGTTCACGGTGCTGCTGCCGCTTTCCGGGCCGCCGCGCCGTAGCATGATCGTGCCTGACACCGACGCCGAGGCGGAGCAGCAGCAAGCGAGCTAGCAGGCGGGGAACGCGCGCGAAAAGCGCTATGCTATGGGTGAAATGTTGGCCGAGGAAAAAGACGCCTCCCGAGAGCACGATGATGTGCGCGAGCCCGACGGTGCGCGCGAGCACATCATCTGTGTCGACGACGAGGTGGGCATCCTCAACGCGCTGCGCCAGCAGCTCACGCCGTTTCAAGACAGCTGCGATATCGACCTCGCGCAGAGCGCGCAACAAGCGCTCGAGCTGATGGACGAGCTCGACGCCGACGGCGAGCGCGTGGCGATGGTCATCGCCGACCAGATCATGCCCGGCGTCAAGGGCGTCGAGCTGCTCGAGCGGGTCCACGAGCGCTATCCGCAGACGATCAAGATCCTGCTCACCGGCGAGGCGGGCCTCGACGCGGTGGTCTACGCGATCAACCACGCCGGTCTCTCGCGCTACATCCCCAAGCCGTGGGACGAGCCCGACCTGCGGCTGACGGTCGAGAGCCTGCTGACCAAGTATCGACTCGCGCTCGAAAACCATCGCCTCATCGACGACCTCAAGTCGAAGAACCAGGAGCTGCGGCGGCTCAATCGCTCGCTGGAAAACCGCGTGCGCGCGCGCACGTCGGAGCTGGCGGCGGTCAACAGGCGTCTGTCGCAGCTGGCGATCACCGACGGCCTCACCGGCATGTACAACCACCGCTTCTTTCACGAGCGGCTGGCGCTGGAGGTCGAGCGCAGCGGCCGTACGCGGTTGCCGCTGTCGCTGCTGATGGCCGACGTCGACCACTTCAAGCGCTACAACGACACCTACGGTCATCCCGCCGGTGACCGCGTGCTCGCGCGCGTGGCCGAGCTTCTGTCCGAGGGGCGGCGCGCCAACGATATCGTGGCGCGCTACGGCGGCGAGGAGTTCGCCGTGCTGCTGCCCGACACGCCGCGCGCGTCGGCGGCGACGCTCGCCGAGCAGATCCGCGAGCGCATCGCCAATCACATCTTCCCCGGTGCCGAGCCGCATGACGACAGCGCCGCGCCGCCAGCCGACGCGGCTGACGACGACGGCAGCCACCACGTCGCGATCAGCATCGGCGTCGCCGCGTGCCCCGACGACGCCACCGACCCCAACGACCTGCTGCTCGCCGCCGACAGCGCGCTCTACAAGGCCAAGCGCGCCGGCCGCAACCGCGTCGAGCTGGCCGACGCCGCCGCGATGCGCGAGCGACGCGCGAGGCGCACGCCATCGCAAGAGAGCGCCAAAGCCTAGGAACACTTGAATGCTGGAATCGTCAGTGACGAGCTTGAATACATGAACGACGGAATAGAAGAACGCGAATTGCGAGCTCGCTGTGCTGCGCGGCGCGGGAACGAAATCAGTGTGGCGCCGCACGCAGCTTCGCGCGCGCGCCGAGCGGTGGCGCTTCGCTTTGGCGACCATTCGAAGGTCGCGTTCTTTGTCCCGTCGTTCATGTATTCGAGTTCATTGTTCCGCTCTCCTGAATTGGCGATTCAATCGTGAAAGTTGGAGTCATCGGAGCCGGCAGCTGGGGGACCGCGCTGTCCAAGCTCTGCGCCGACGCAGGACACGCCGTCTCGCTGTGGGCCTACGAAAAGGAAGTCGCCGAGCAGATCCGCGCCGGCTGCAACGAGACGTATCTGCCCGGCGTCGAGCTGCCGCCGCTCGACGCGTCGAACAACCTCGCCGAGGTGGTCAGCGGGCGCGAGCTTCTGATCTCGGTCATGCCGTCACACGTGGTGCGCGAGGTGTGGTCGGGCGTGCGCGATGCCGACCTCGGAGATCCGATCGTCGTCAGCGCCACCAAGGGCATCGAAAACGTCACGCTGGCGACGATGGTCGAGGTGCTGCGCGAGTCGCTGCCGGTGCGTCTGCACGATCGCCTCGCGGCGCTTTCGGGACCGAGCTTCGCTGTCGAGGTCGGCAACCGCCTGCCCACCGCCGTCGTCGTCGCGTCGCCGAGCGCCGACACGGCGCGCACGGTGCAGAAGGCGCTCTCTACTGACCGCTTCCGCATCTACACCTCCGACGACGTGGTCGGCGTCGAGGTCGGCGGCGCGGCGAAGAACGTCATCGCCATCGCCGCCGGCGTCGCCGAAGGCTTGCGCTTCGGCCACAACACGCGCGCGGCGCTGATCACGCGCGGCCTCGCCGAGATAACGCGCCTCGCGGTGGCCAAGGCGGGCAACCCGATGACGCTCGCCGGGCTCGCCGGCATGGGTGACCTGGTGCTGACCTGCACGGGCGGCCCGTCGCGCAACCGCTCGGTAGGCCTGCGCCTCGGCCAAGGCGAGTCGCTCGAGGCGATCCAGGCCTCGATGAAAGCCGTCGCCGAGGGCGTGCGCAGCGCCAAGTCGTGTCTCGCGCTAGGCCGCCGCCTCGGCGTCGAGATGCCGATCACCGCCACGGTACACGGCATCCTTTACGAAGGGCTCGACGCGCGCGAAGCCACCGCCGCGCTGATGAAGCGCCAGCTCAAACACGAGCTCGAATAGCGGGGTCACTCTATGCTCCGCAACTCGCCGAAATCAAAGGGCCCAGAGCACACAATGACAAAACCGATCGTGCGGATATCGCACGATCGGTTTTGTCATTGTTGGCTGCGCGCCCTTTGATTTCCGGTGCTTACGGCGCATAGAGTGACCCCGGGCCGCGGATCCACTGCTGCGTGCTCCGGTCGATCCACTCGATGCCATCGTGCACGTGCGCGTGGGCGTCGGCCTTGAAGCTCGGCGCGGGCATCACGTAGTCGCTGGCGAAGTCTTCGCGCGGGCTCTGATCGCGCTGGGTGACCTCCCAGGCGAGGTGCGCCACGGTCTTTACGATCTTCGTGTAGTCGACGAAGTTGATGCGGTCCACCGTGTCGCAGGTCTTGTGGTAGCAGGGGTGAAAGCCGGTGAAGAAGAAGACGTAAGGCACCTTGGCGAGCGCGAAGTGGTAGTGGTCGCTGCCGCCGCCGGCCTTTTCGGTGATCTGCGGCGTGACGCCGTAGGTCGCGGCGGCCTGGTTGATGATGCTCGACGTGGCCTGCGAGCGACCGCCGCCGAGCGCCTGCACGCTGCCGCCCTGCGAGTAGCCGACCATGTCGACGTTGATCATGTAGACCGTCTTGGAGAGCGGATAGAGCGGCGCCTGCTCGACGTAGTAGCGCGAGCCGACGAGCCCCTTCTCTTCGGCGCCGAACGTCATGAACACCAGCGTGCGGCGGTTCTGGCCTTTGAGCAGCGCCAGCGCGCGCGCGACGTTGATGATCGTGGTGCAGCCGCTGCCGTTGTCGTCGGCGCCGTTGCAGATGTTGTTGCCGCTCGCGCTCGCGCCGCAGCCCGAGTCGCTCGACGTGCCGACGTGGTCGTGGTGGCCGCCGACGATCACGACCTCGTCTTTGAGCAGCGGGTCGGTCCCCGGCATCACGCCGATGATGTTGGCCGTGGGCGTGCCGCCGACGGTGAACTTCTGGCGCATGCTGCTCTGGCCGGTGGGCGGCGCGAGCCCCGCCGTTTTGAAGATGTTCTCGACGTAGTCGAGGATCTTCTCGCCGCCGGGCGTGCCCGGATTGCGCCCGCCGTAGGCGTCCGACGCGATGGTGCCGAGGTCAGCTTCGAGCTGCTTCTGCGTGATCGTCGCGATGGCCTGCTGCAACGTGGGCGGCGGCGGCGGCGCTGGCGGCGCGGCGGCGTCGGGCAGCGCGCCGTCCACGGAGGGCACGCCAGCGCTGTCGCCGAGGTCGCTGCTGCCACCGGGCACCAGCCCGATGTGCGTGTCGCTGGCCATCGCGTCGACTAGCCGCATGGCGCGTTCGTCGGATGGTGATTCGGAGCAGGCGCCGCTCAGCACAGCGACGGCGGCGATCAGCAGAGTGGGGCGCAGCATCGGCCTCGCGCTCCCCGGCGGGCGTTGTTCCGACTGAGCAACGCCCGTGCCCAACTGCGCGCAGCCGGATTACGACGAGTTGGCGCTCACGCCAGGGGGCCACGCCCCACGCCCGTGCGCCGACCTGTGGCCCGTGGCCCAGAGCCTGCGCCCGTCGCCCGAGCCTTAAGGTCCCGCGTCAGCCGGCTGCAGCTTGACCATCACCTTCACCAGCTCACCCGCCACCAGCTTGACCTTGATCGTCTTCTTCACGCCGAGCGCGCTGCTCTTGACCGTGAAGCGGTAGGTGCCCACCGGCAGCGGCCGCCTCACCAGCGGCACCGAGCCGTACATCTTCTTGCCGCGATAGAGCAGCGCCGGCGCATCGCTGCGGATGGTGAGCCACCCGGCGGGCTTCTTCATGATCGCCAGCGGCGGCAGCGAGACGCGGATCAATCGCTTCTTGTTGTCACCCTCGGCGACGACGATCTCTTCGCGGTAGCCGTGATGCCCCGACTTGTTGAGCGTCAGCACGTGCTTGCCGGCGGTGAGGTGCACGCGCTTGGGCGTGCGGCCGAGCTCCTTGCCGTCGACCACCACCTGCACGCCGCGCAAAAGGCCGGTGTCGATCACGATCTCGGCGCGCGCCGGCGCCAGCTGGATCGTCACCGTGCGCGGCGGTCCGCCCTCGAAGTGCACCACGCGCTGCGTGCGCGAGTAGCCGTCCTTGACGAGGTGCAGCGAGTAGCTGTGGCCGATGTCGCGCTCGAGGGTCAGCGGCGTGTGGCCGAGGCGCTTGCGACCTTCGAACAGCACGGCGGCACCGCTAGGCACGCTCTTGATCGTGATCTTGCACGTGGTCTGGCGCACGCGCGCGTCGCGCGAGCGCTTGGACTTGTTCTTGCCGCGACAGCCAAGAAGAAAGAGAGCGCCAGCCAGCAGCAGCGCTGCGAGCGCGAGGAGGGTTGGCGCCCGTCGAATGATGGAAGCGGTGCGTAGCATGCGCTGCGTTGTAGCGCGCTGCGAGTGGGCAGTCCATCAGTTGCCTGCAGCGCTAGCGCGGCGTGTTGGCGTCCGGCGGGCACGTCGGCGCCTTGGGCGTGCCCTTGATCGTGAAGCCGGGCGCCGTCGTGTCGATGGGGCCGAAGCTGCCGTACTGGCTGACGCTGGCGTCGAACAACACGCTGACGCTGACCTGCACCTCCTTGACGGGCGGACAGCCCTGCGGGCCGCTGACGGTGGCGACGGCCTTCTTGCCGAACGCGATCTTGAAGTGAGCCAGCTGATCGCGCGGCAGGATCTCGACGGTGCCGGAGAAGTTGTCTGTCCCGCCCGCCGAGACCTTGACCGTGCCCGTGTTCTTGTCCTTCTCGTAGGTGTAGGTGCAGCCGTCGCTGCCGACGAAGGTGCCCGAGAAGGTGTATTTGGCGCTCGAGTCGAGGCCGATGCCGACGCGCATCTCGCCGAGCTCCTTCTGCGGCTTGATCTCGGGGGTCGATCGCTCGTCGACGATGTCGCCGCGGAACTTGACCGTCGGCTCGAGCTTGACGTCGGGGCCGACGTCGGTGGCGGGCGCCGCGCTGCTGAGCACGAAGTCGATGGCCCACTCGGTGAGCGGATAGCCGTTGCTCACGCGTCCGTCGACGCGAGCGACGACGTAGCCGCTGCACTTGGAGCAGTCGCTGCCGAGGTTGGCGGTGACCTTCTCGTCGGACCACTCCGTGACGTTCAGCGTGCTGCAACGCGTCGGCTTGCGGTCGGCGAACGACTCGCACAGCAGCAGCTCGCCCGGCTTGTGGCCGAAGTCGCCGTGCACGTCCATCAGCTGCGTCTTGTCGGTGGGATCGACCAGCACGTAGAGCGAGTCGACGTTGGGCACCAGCAGCGTGTCGAGCGTGCCGAGGTTCATGTCCATGATGCGCAGCTCCGCCTTGCAGCAGCCGATCTTGTCGACGTTCCAACCCTTGACCTGCTCGAGCGCGGTCAGCACGGCGGTGAGCCCATAGGGACGAATGGGCGGCTTCTTCGCCGCCACGCCGATCATGCCGGACGGAATCTCGCCCAGCAGGTGGGTGAAGATGTAGTTGGCGGCGTTGGTGGCCGCGTCGTTGTGCACCGACGTGTGCCATCCGAGGTAGGTCTTGACGCCTTTGCCGTAGAGCGCGCGAAACAGCGGCGGCGGCATGAACATGCTCGCCGCGTGCGTCGAGTGACAGGTGTCGACGTAGACGAGGCTGTCCGCGGCAAAGGCGTTGCTGTTCTTCTCGAAGAACTTGTCCGTCACCGCGTAGGCGCTGTTGTCGGGCACGAACGGGTTTTCGTGGACTACGTCGTAGACGCCGCGCGAGAGGATGATCTGGATGTCGGCGAACTCGCCGCTCTTGATGTACTTGACGTCGTCTTTGGGGTTGCGCATGTCCGACGTCAGCACGGCGGTGTAGTCGACACCTTTGTGCGTGATGTAGTCGCCGTGGGAGCTGATGTAGAGCAGCGAGTAGGCGTCGAGGTTCTTGAACTGATCGACGCCGGCCGTCTTGATGTGCTGAGCGCTGTAGCCGACCTTTTCGGAGAGCGTTCTTAGCTGTGCGCAGTTGGTCTTGAAGCCGTGCAGGTCGATGAAGAGCGCCTTCTTGCCGGCGGGCAGCGCCGACTTGCCCAGCGAGGCGAACGCGCGCGCGCCAATCGGCGACGCGGCGGCGCTCAGGTCGGGGCGCTCGGCGACTTGCCGCACCGGCATGGTGAACAGGATGCCGCCTTCGAGCTCGGCGACGAAGTGATGGGCGCCGTCGTCATCCTGGCTGTAGCTGACGCCGACCACGCCGTCGGCCGCGCGCATGGCGGCCGCCGCTGCTTCGAAGGCGCCGGCTAACGAGCCGCTGCTCGCCTGCGCGCGAAACGCGCGGACGCCGCTTTCGATGGCCGCCTGGGTGCGCTCGTACTCGGGCCCAGCCGTCTGCGATTCGCCGCCGTCGTCACCGCTGCAGCCGCCGAAGAGCAACGCGAGCGCCACGATGATGCAGCGCGCCGCGCCAAGAGCGGGTCGAATCAGCCCGCCCGATCCGAAACGCTGCGCTCGAAGTCGATGTTTTTGTGCCATGACCAGCTCCACGCGAGGGGAACACTGGTCGGAATTTGCGAGCGTCGTGCCAAGCGCGACGTCGCGCCCAGCGAAGGACTACGCGAAGGACTACGCGGAGAACTACGCGCTCTTGTTGGCGGTCGCCGAGATCGAATTCGCCAGCACCTCGGCGATGTCGAGCACCTCGATCTGCTCTTCCTTGTTGAGCTGCTTGAGGCCGTCGGTGAGCATCACGTTGCAGAACGGGCACGCCGTAGCGATGGTCTTGGCGCCCGTCGCCACCGCCTCCTCCGTGCGGTTGACGTTGACGCGCGGGCCTTCCTCTTCCATCCACATGTGCGCGCCGCCCGCGCCGCAGCAGAAGCTCTTGTCGCGATGGCGCGGCATCTCGTTCTGCGTGCCGCCGGCGGCCGCCAGCGTGGCGCGCGGCGCGTCGTACTCGCCGTTCCAGCGACCGAGATAGCACGGGTCGTGGATCGTCATCACCTTGCTGGTGCGCTTGTCGGGCTTGAGCTTGCCCTTGTCGATCAGCTGCTGCAGCAGCTGGCTGTGGTGCAGCACCTCGTAGTCGCCGCCCATCTGCGGGTATTCCTTGCTCAGGCTGTGGAAGCAGTGCGGGCAGCTGGTGACGATCTTCTTGACGCCGTAGCCGTTGAGCGTTTCGACGTTGGTCTCGGCGAGCATCTGAAAGACGAACTCGTTGCCCGCGCGGCGCGCCGGATCGCCGGTGCAGGCCTCTTCCTCGCCGAGCACGGCGTACTTGACGCCGGCGTGCTCGAGCAGGTCGAGCCACTTGTGCGTGATCTTCTTGGCGCGGTCGTCGTAGGCGCCGGCGCAGCCGACCCACACCAGATACTCGGCGTCCTTGTTGTCGCCGATCAGCGGCACCTCGCGGTCGGCCATCCACTCGCCGCGCTTGTCCGAGCCCATGCCCCACGGGTTCTGGTTGTTCTCCATGCCGCGGAACATGCGCGACAGCTCGGCCGGCACGCGCCCTTCGGTGAGCGCCAGGTGCGCGCGCATCTGGATGATCTTGAGCGGGTGCTCGATGAAGACGGGACACGCCTCCTCGCATGCGCCGCACGTCGTGCAGGCCCACAGCGTCTCGTCGTGGATGCGGCCGCCGACCATCGGCACCATCTTGTCGATCTCGACCTTGGTCTCGAGGTCGGTGCCCGTCAGCGCGTCCGAGCCTTCGGCGAGCGCCTCCGGCGTGGCGTGCTCGCTGAGCCGCAGCAGGTGCCCGCCGCGCTCGAGCATCTCGTAGCGGATGTCGTGGATCAGCTGCATCGGCGAGAGCGGCTTGTCGGTGAGGTTGGCCGGGCAGTTGTTGGAGCAGCGCGCGCACTCGGTGCAGGCGTAGGTGTCGAGCAGCGACTTCCAGTGAAACTGCTCGTAGCGCCCGACGCCCCAGTCGTTTTCGTCCTCGAGGTTCATCTTGGGGATCACGCCTTTGACGGCGGGATCGCGCTCGCGCAGGGCGATGTTGGGCATCGCGCCGAGCAGATGGATGTGCTTCGAGTAGGGCAGCACGTTGAGGAACACGAGCAGGATGCCGAAGTGCATCCAGTAGCCGACCTCCGACCAGAAGTGCGCGCTGGCGGGCGACATCGCCGCGCCGATGGAGGCGAAGATTTTGCTCACGGGCATCGACGCGATGGGCGAGGGCGGCCCGTGATGCGCGAAGGCGATGCGCGCGTCGACGCCGACGTTGGCGCCGTGCGCGAAGCCGTGCGCGATGAAGTGCGTCAGACAGAGCATGAAGATGAAGCCGAGGATCAGCGCCGCGTCGGCGTTGAACGGGATCAACCGCGGCTTGACCACGATGCGCCGGAAGTAGGCGTAGATGATCACCAGCAGCACCAGCGCGTTGGTCACGTCGAGCGCGGCCTTGAAGATGCCGTCGAAGGTGGGCCCGAGCAGCGCGCGGAACGAGACCGCGGGTCCGAGCACCGCCGTGGCGAACAGCTCGATGGATCCGAGGGTGATGATCAGAAAGCCCCAGAAGATCGGCAGGTGGTGATAGCTCATCGACTCGCGCGCGACGGTGCGCTGCATGAAGAAGAAGAGGATCACGTCGCCGATACGCTTGGGGATGTCGCGGAAGCGGCCCGGGAAGGGGCGGCCTTTCATCATCACCGAGACGTAGCGTTGGCAGGACCAGCCGAACAGACCGAAGGCGCCGAGGAGCAGGAAGGCGGAAAAGAGCTGTCGCGTCGGGATCGCGTTGTCCATGTGCGCGATTTACCACTGTGAAACGGCCTTGCCAATACGCGGCGCCTTGACGGGGCTCGGGGTGCTGGGATACCGTGCCGGCCGTGGAAGAAAATAAAGTAAAATCAGTTACCTATAGGGATGCTGGCGTCGATATCGATGCGGGCGACTCGCTCGCGCGCTGGATCGGAAAGCGCGCCCGCGAGACGCGCCGCGTCGAAGTGGTCGGCGGCATCGGCTCCTTCGCCGGGCTATGCGCGCTGCCCAGCGGCATGCGCGACCCGCTGCTGGTGGCGGGCACCGACGGCGTGGGCACCAAGCTCGAGGTGGCGCTCGCCGCGGCGCGACACGACGGCGTCGGCATCGACCTCGTGGCGATGTGCGTCAACGACGTGATCACGTGCGGCGCCGAGCCGCTCTTCTTCCTCGACTACTACGCCACCGGCAAGCTCGACGGCGACGTAGCGCGCGCCGTGCTCGGCGGCATCGTCGACGGCTGCAAGCAGGCCGGCTGCGCCCTGCTCGGCGGCGAGACCGCCGAGATGCCCGGCATGTACGGCGGCGGCAGCTACGACCTGGCCGGCTTCACCGTCGGTGTGGTGGAGCGCGACGCGATCATCGACGGCGCGCGCATCGCCGCCGGCGACGCCGTGATCGGCCTGCCCTCGAGCGGGCTGCACTCCAACGGCTTCTCGCTGGCGCGCCGCGTGCTGTTCGGCGAGTCGGGCAAGGCCTCGGCGGACGCGCTCGGCGAGCGTGTCGACGCGCTCGCAGGGCGCACCGTCGGCGAAGCGCTGCTCGAGCCGACGATCATCTACGTCGCCGCGGCGCGCGCGCTGCGTCAGGCCGCCGACGTGCGCGGTCTGGTGCACATCACCGGCGGCGGCTTGATCGACAACCCGCCGCGCTGCCTGCCCGACGGCCTCGCCTACGCGCTCGATCGCAGCAGCTGGGACGTGCCCGCCATCTGCCGCCTCGTCGGCGAGCGCGGCAACGTCGCCGAGCGCGAGATGCTGCGCACGTTCAACATGGGGATCGGCATGCTCGCCGTGGTGCCGCGCGAGGACGTCGACGCCGCGCTCGCCGCCGCCGGCGAGGCGCACGGCGCGCGCGTGGTGGGCGAGATCGTCGCGCGCGCCGAGGGTGGCGACGCCGTGCAGTTTCGCTAAGAGCACTGCAGGATGACGACCTCGCAGCCGACCACATCGGAGCTCGACGTTCACCGTCCGGCGCTGCTCGGCCACTGCTACCGCATGCTCGGCCATCCGCAGGACGCGGCGGACGCCGTTCAAGACACCTTCGTGCGCGCGCTGCGCGGCATCGGCTCGTTCGAGGGGCGCTCGAGCGTGCGCACGTGGCTTTTGCGCATCGCCACCAACGTCTGCCTCGACGAGCTCAAGCGCCGCGGGCGCCGCCGCGAGCGGCCCACGGGAGAGCCGCCCGGCGCGCCGCACGACGAGATCGTGTTTCGCCCCGAGGCGCACTGGATCGCGCCGCTGCCCGACGCGTGGGTGGTCTCAAGCGACGGCGCGAGCACGCCCTTCGAGCTGCTCGCCGCACGTCAGAGCATCCGGCTCGCCTTCGTCGCCGCGCTGCAGCTGCTGCCGCCCAGGCAGCGCGCCGCGCTGCTGCTCGCCGACGTCATCGGCTGGTCGGCCGCAGAGGTCGCCGACGCGCTGGTGTGGTCGGTACCCGCCGTCAACAGCGCGCTGCAGCGCGCGCGCGCCGCGCTGGGTGACGCGCTGCCGCCGAGCAGCGAGGCCGCGCCATCGCTCGACGACGCCGAGGCGGACGTCGTGCAGCGCTACGTCGAGGCCTTCGAGCGCTTCGACATCGACGCGCTCGTCTCGCTGCTCAGCGCCGACGTGGCGTTTTCGATGCCGCCGATCTCGCTATGGGTCCAAGGTCGCGCCGCGGTGGCGACCTTTCTGCGCGAGGTGGGCTTTCAGTGCGAGGGCTCGGTGTTGCGCCGCGTCGGCGCCAGCGGTCTTCCGGCCTTCGCGCAGTACCGCGACGCTGGCAAGACGCCATGGGGCCTGGTCGTGCTCGAGCTTCGCGGCGGTGAGGTGTGTGGAATCACGACCTTCCTCAGCGTGCGCGAGCTCTTTCCGCTCTTTGGCTTGCCGCTATCTGTCTCGTCGCGACGAAGCAGCGATGAGTTTTCGCCGCGCCCGCAGTCTAGATAGGGGAAAGGAGAGCTCATGATCGCTTCACTCAATCCATTCCTCAACTTCGCAGGCGACGCCAAAGCCGCCATCGCGCTCTACGAGAAGGCGCTCGGCGCCAAGGTCGAGGCCATCATGCCGTGGACCGCCGAGATGATGGGCGGCGGCGACGTGCCGCCCGGCATGACCGACAAGGTGATGTACGCCAAGCTCGCCATCGGCAACGGCGCCATCGAGCTGAGCGACGTGCCGCCCGGCATCGAGGTCGGCGTCGGCAACAACCATCAGGTCATCCTGCACATCGAAACGCCCGACAAGCTCGACAAGATCTTCAACGCGCTCGGCGACGGCGGCGAGGTGCAGATGCCGCCCGAGAACATGTTCTGGGGCGCGCGCTACGCCAAGCTCGTCGACCGCTTCGGCATCAGCTGGGCCTTCCACTGCCAGCTCGAGCCGCCGCCGCAGTAGCGCGTCGCCGAGGGCTAGTCGCCGCTGCAGCCACCGCGCGTGCAGGTCGTGCTGCAAGCGGCGACACCAGCGCAGAACTGTCCGCAGCCACCACCGCTGCACGTGAACGAGCAGCTCAGCGCGCCGGGTGTGCATTTCTGCTGGCAGCCGACCCCGCTGCAGGTGAAGCTGCAGCGCGCGCCGGCCGCGCACTCCTGCGTGCAGCCGCCGCCCGAGCAGGTGAAGCTGCACACCTCACCAGCGCACTTCTGATAGCAGCCGCCCTCGGGACAGGTGTCGGCGTCCACGCCGCAGCCACCGCCCGCCGCCGCGGCGACGAACGCCAACATCAGCACCAGCGCGGCGCGTCCGATCAAGCTTCGATACATCATTCAAGTCCTCCTGCTAAGTGCTCCTGCACGAAGCAACGGAGGTGCCAGCTGCGCTCGGCGCGCACAACCGCGCGACAACTAGATGATGTGATCCGAATCCTGAGGACGCCGGGCCCGACCGCTGGTGGGCGCTTTCTCCTCGATGTGTGCGCCGCCTCGCACACGCGAGGCCTCAGCCGCGAGGGTTCCCCGGAACGCGCTTCTTGGCCTTGGCCTTGGTCTTGGCCTTGGTTTTGGTCTTGGTCTTGCTCTTCTTCGCCTGCGGCTTGGCCTTGTCCAGCGCGCGCCGCAGCTTGTCGAGCCGCTTCTGGTGGCCTTCATCCTCGGCGCTCACCGCGTCGAGCAGCTCGGGGTAGCGCGTGAAGTACGCGCGCACCTCGCTCGCCACCGACGACTTCTCGGCGTAACGCGCGAAGGCGCGTGCCGTGCGCGGGCCGCGTAGGTTCTGCATCGTACGCAGCACGTAGGCGCGGATGGTGTTGGGGATCTTCGAGTCGAGCACGCGCTCGCAAAGCACGATCACTTCGCGGCCAACGTTGTGCACCATCGCCAGCGTTGGCGTGTCCCACGCGCCCGCCTGTCGCAGACGCTCGAGCGTCTCCACGTCGCGCACCACGAACGGCAGCACGCGCCGCGGCCAGTGCGGGTAGGGGCGCGCCTTGGCGATCACCAGCTCGACGATCTCGCTCGCGCGCTCGGCGTCATTGGCGGCCAACATCAGCGCCGCCCGCGCCGGCATCGACGCGCGCTCCCACAACGCGTCCACTGCGCCGCGCATCTCGTCGCGCGTCTCGGGCAGCGCCAGCGCACGCTTGCGCAACGCGAAGGCCAGCCGCCCCTTGCCGTAGGAGACCGACGCGTCGAAGGCGCTGCTCTCGTCGGGCGCCATCGCGCGCATCCACACGGCCAGGCCCTCGTCGTTCTTGGGCCAGCTCGGGTTGTGATAGTTGGTCGCCTGGCCCCAGACCTCGACGAGCACCTCGAGCGCGAAGCGCACGCCGCGCTGGCGCACGATCTGCTCGGCGAACGCCGCCAGCCCGTGCTCGTCGTAGGCGCCGATGAGCGATGCCGCGCCGGCGACCTGTTCGAGGGTGGCGCCGGCGGGCAGGGCGCCATCGTCGAGCGTGCCGACGAACGCGGCGGCGGCCTTTCCGACGTCGTCGGCTCGCTCGAGCCCGCGCTGCCAGCCATCGCCGAGGCGTGCCACCGCGCGCGCCACCTCGCGCGTCAGCGCCTCGTCGTCGTCGCCGTGTCTCGACGGCTCCCACCAACCGCCCACCACGCGCGTCGCATCACTGTCAGCCTCGTCGATCCACACCACCGCTTCCGCGGAGACTCCGCTGTCCATCGCTGCGCCTTTCGTCAGGTGCGAGGATGGCTATAATAGCCGTCTTGTCTGCTGCGCGTTCCATAGCTGCGCTGTGCTCGCTGTTGTGCTTCGTCACGACGACGTCGTGGGCCGCGCCGCCCGTCAAGCCGCATCGCGGCGACGACGCCAGCACGCTCGACGCGAGCAGCTGCCAGGCGCTGTTCGGCCACAAGCGCAGGCGACGCAATCGCCGCGCGCGCCGACAGCAGCTGCTGCACTTCGTCTCGGGCCGTCGCAACGCCTTCGTCATCGCGCACGGCAGCAACACGTGGCGCCAGCCGCGCGCCATCGACTACCGAGGCCTCAAGCTCGAGTCGCTCGACGTGCAAGAGCAGGCCGCCAGCGCGGTCGTCTCGTCGAAGCTCGCGCGCAGCGCCTCCTGTCGCGCCGGCACGTACCGCGTCGCCATCGACGATCGCATCGGACAATCGGTGGTGCTCGCCGTGCTCCGTCACGGGCTGCTGCTCGAGCGCGGCGGCGCGCTGCGTTACCTCGGCGCCGACGACGCGCCGCCGCCGAGCTTCTGGCTGGTGTGGGGCTCGCGCTATCGCGTCGTGGTCAACGCCACGGTGGGATCGAGCAGCAGCAGCAGCTCGCGCGCGCGCAGAGGCTCGAACCCGCGCAAGCGCCCCACGCGTCGCGTGATCCGTCGCGCCAACATCCGGCGGCGTCGCCGTTGAGGCGACTCTGCCGCCGTCCGAACGGCCATCGCTCGCCGCCTTCGCCGCGTTTCATCGTGCTGGCCTTGACCACGTTCGTCGCGTGCGTGGTCGCGTGCGTCGCCTGCCGCGATCGCAGCGGTCGCGCGCCCGCCGCCGCCGTCGGCAGCGTCGGCAGCATCGCGGCCCGCCGCGCGCGGCGGCTGGCGCTGCAGGTCGACGGCGTCGAGGCGCTGCACCACCTGCAGCTCACCTCCGACGGCGATGTGCTGCTGCTCGAGGCGCCGCGCGCGCAGCCGTCGGCAATACACGTGCGCCGCGCCGTGCGCTGCCGCCGAGCCGGCGCCCACCAGGTCCTGCACACGCTGCGTGATCGCCACGACTACCGCTTCCCCGCTAGCCGCGGCGGCCTCGCGCTCGACGCAGCCGGCGATACGCTGCTCGTGTGGTACGGCCAGCGCGTGGCGCTGCTCGACGCCCGCAGCGGCGTGCCATCGCAGCAGGTCTCCATCGCGGGGCTCGCCGGCCTCGAACCCGCCGAAGCGATCATCAACGCGCGCCTGGTCGGCGCCCGCGCCAAGCGGCGCCTGCTCGTGCAGACGCAGCGCTGGCGCCTCGTCGATCGCAGCCTCGGCGCCGGCGACGGCGCCTGGCGCACGCTCGAGCCGCCCTCGACGAAGTGGTCCGGCGGCGCGGCGCTGCTGCTCGACGTGCGCCAAGCGCGCGCGCTGACCATCGCCGACGCGCGCCTTTTGCGCCTCTATGACCTGACCCGCGGCCAGCGCACCGCCGCGGCGACCTTCGCGCACCCCGGCCCGATCAGCGCCGCGCTCGACGGCGCGGGCGAGCGCGTCTTCGTCTCGGCGTCGTACTCGCCGCCGCACACGGGCATCGTCTATCACCGCGCCCACGTCTATCCGCTCGCCGCGCTGGCGACCGGCAGCGCGCTACGCTTCGCGTCGCTGCCGGGCGGCGATCAGTACGGCGCGGAGGTGCTCGCCATCGCCAACGGCCAGCTGATCGTGCGGCCGGTCAAGGCGAGCCATCTCTACGCGCGGCCGCTCGCCGGCGGTCGCTGGTGCCGCACGCTGATCCCCGCCGAGCACCTCGACGAGGTCGCCACCTCGCCGCGCGGCGACGCCCTCGCCGTGTTGCGCACGCGCTTTGTCGTGCAACAGGACGGCACCTCGCGGCTGATCGAGGCAAGTGTCGACATTTACAACACTCGTGTGCCGATCTGTCAGAGGTGACGGCGTCGCGATCCTGTTGTAGAGGTGCGTGATGACCAAGCTACGCATCGGCGTGCTCGTCTCGGGCACCGGAAGCAACCTGCAGGCGCTGATCGACGCTTCGCGCGGCGGCCGGCTCGACGCCGACATCGCGGTCGTGATCAGCAACAAGGCCGGCGTGCGCGCCCTCGAGCGCGCGCGCGAGGCCGACATCCCGTCGGTTGTCGTCTCGCACAAGGAGTTCAAGTCGCGCGAGCGCTTCGAGGTGGCGCTGATCAAGGCGCTGCGCGATCACGACGTGCGCTGCGTGGTGCTCGCCGGCTTCATGCGCCTGCTCACCGGCTACTTCCTCGACGCCTTCAGCGGTCGCGTGATCAACATCCACCCCTCGCTGCTGCCCGCCTTTCCGGGCGTCGACGCGCAGCGGCAAGCCTTCGAGCACGGCGTCAAGATCGCCGGCTGCACCGTGCACTTCGTCGATCGCGGCACCGACACCGGCCCGATCATCGCGCAGCGCGCCCTGCAGGTGCGCGACGACGACACCGCCGAGACGCTGCGCGCGCGCATCCTCGAGCTCGAGCACCAGCTGCTTCCCGAGGCGCTGCAGCTGCTCGCCGAGGACCGCCTGCGAGTCGAAGGGCGACGCGTACTTATCGCCGACGAAGGGCGCCGCGCAGTGGACCACGCTGCCCTTGACAAGGCGGAACGTGGGGCGTAGATTGCCGCGTCTCCGAGCGGGAAGTGACCAAATGCCTTTGTGTTTCGAGGCCTTGCCGGTCGCGGCCTGTGGAAGTTTTCACCCTAGCGTGGCGCGTCTCGCGCCGTAGGTAGAGCAAGAGCTGATGGCCGAAACCACAACCCAAACCCAGAAGAGCGGCGGCGATGTCGAAAGCTTCGCGGCGCTCTTCGAACAGACCCTGCCGACTCAGCAGTTCAACGAAGGCGACATCGTCACCGGTCAGGTGATCCACGTCGGCAAGGAGTACGTGATCGTCGATATCGGGTTCAAGTCCGAGGGACAGATCCCACTCGAAGAGTTCGTCGCCACCGACGGTGCAGTGCACGTCAACGCGGGCGACGACGTCGAGGTCCTCCTCGAGAGCCGCGAAAACGACGACGGCCTGATCGTCCTGTCCAAGGAAAAGGCCGACAAGCTCAAGGTCTGGGACGAGATCAGCGCGGCCTGCGAGGCCGACGAGCTGATCGAGGGCACCATCACGCAGCGGGTCAAGGGCGGCCTCTCGGTCACCATCCGCGGCGGCGTGAAGGCGTTTCTGCCCGGCTCGCAGGTCGACCTGCGCCCGGTGCGCAACCTCGACTCGTTCATCTCGCAGACGTTCAAGTTCAAGGTCATCAAGTTCAACAAGAAGCGCGGCAACATCGTCCTCAGCCGTCGTGTGCTGCTCGAGAAGGAGCGCGCGGAGCTGAAGGAGAAGACGCTCGAGAAGCTCAAGGAAGATCAGATCGTCGAGGGTGTGGTGAAGAACCTCACCGAGTACGGCGCCTTCATCGACCTGGGCGGCATCGACGGCCTGCTTCACATCACCGATATGTCGTGGGGCCGCGTCAATCACCCGTCGGAGCTGTTCGCCGTCGGTGACAAGGTCCGCGTCAAGGTCCTCAAGTACAACCCCGAGACCGAGCGCGTCTCGCTGGGCCTCAAGCAGATCACCGAGGATCCGTGGCTGGCGGCCGCCGAGCGTTACCCGTACGGCGCCCACGTCAGCGGCAAGGTGGTCAGCATCAAGGACTACGGCGCCTTCGTCGAGCTCGAGGAAGGCATCGAGGGTCTGATCCACGTCTCCGAGATGAGCTGGACGCGCCGCATCAAGCACCCCTCGAAGGTGCTCGCCATCGGCGACCAGGTCGAAGCCGTCGTGCTCGACGTCGATGCGAAGAACAACCGCATCAGCCTCGGCATGAAGCAGCTCGAGCCCAACCCGTACGAGACGCTGCACGAGAAGTACCCGCTCGGCACCGTCGTCAGCGGCAAGGTGCGCAACATCGCCGACTTCGGCATCTTCGTCGAGATCGAGGAAGGCATCGACGGCCTGGTCCACATCTCGGACCTGTCGTGGACGCAGCGCATCAAGCACCCGTCGGAGCTCTATCAGAAGGGCGACGAGGTCGAGGCGGTTGTCCTCAACATCGACATGGACGGCGAGAAGCCGAAGATCTCGCTCGGCATCAAGCAGCTGATCCCCGATCCATGGGATCGCATCCCGTACGACTACCCCGTGGGCAAGTCGGTCGAGGTCAACGTCCTCAAGGTGCTCGACTTCGGCGCCTTCGTCGAGCTGGAGAAGGGCGTCGAGGGCCTGATCCACGTCTCGGAGCTGGCCGACGAGCGCATCGAGGATCCGCGCTCGGTGATCAAGCCGGGCGACTCGGTGACCGCCGAGATCATCACGGTGGATCCCACCGAGCGGAAGATCGCGCTCTCGCTCAAGGCGGCCACGCGCCGCGAAGAGCTGGCCGACGTGCAGGGCTTCGCGCCCGGCGGCGACCGCGCGACACTGGGCGACGTGCTCAAGAGCAAGCTCGGCGACCTCAAGCTGCCCTCGGCTGACGCCGACGACGAGTAAGCGAGTAGGGCGCGGCGGCGGAATATCGTGACCAACGAAGGACCGTCGCCGCAGTCGTCGCCGCCCGCGTCCGAGCCGACCCCCGCTCCGACGCATTCTCCCACACCTCCCGCATCGCCACCTGACCGGCGCACGCTCTACGGCGCGCTGCTGTTCGGCGGGCTGATCCTGCTCTGCTTCGGCTTCGCGTTTCTGCTGCTCGGCCGCCAGCGCGGGCGCAGCGCGCGTGACGATGACGGCCCGCGCGTGGGCGTCGTCGAGGTCACGGGCGCGATCGTCTCGTCCAAGGCGACCATGGCCGCGCTGCGCGCATTCCGGCGCGACAAGACGGTCAAGGCGGTGGTGATCCGCATCAACTCCCCCGGCGGCTCGGTCGGGCCCTCGCAAGAGGTCTACCGCGAGCTGATGCGGCTGCGCGAAAAGAAGCCGGTGGTCGCGTCGATGGGCACGGTGGCAGCGTCGGGCGGCTACTACATGGCCGCTGGCGCGACCAAGATCGTCGCCAA
Source organism: Myxococcales bacterium (assembly GCA_020431405.1). Taxonomy (GTDB): domain Bacteria; phylum Myxococcota_A; class Polyangia; genus JAGQIK01. Next base: position 38,742 of record JAGQIK010000051.1, on the reverse strand, counting down.
CTCGGGCACCATCACCGGCAGCATCGGCGTCATCAGCAGCACCACCAGCGTCAAGGAGCTGCTCGACCTGGCGCGCGTGCACTTCTACGTCTTCAAGACGGGCAAGTTCAAAGACACCGGCTCGCCGCTGCGCGAGCCGAGCGAAGACGACAAGCGCTACATGCAGGCGCTCGTCGACAAGCTGCTGGTGCTGTTCGTCGACGATATCGCCAAGGGCCGCAAGATGAAGGTCGCCGCCGTGCGCGCCCTCGCCGACGGCCGCATCTTCACCGGCGCCGAGGCCAAAGCCAAAGGCCTCGTCGACGAGCTCGGCAACTACCACGACGCGCTCGACCTCGCGGTGAAGCTCGCCAAGGGCAAAGGCGAGGCGCGCGTGGTGTACCACCGCCGCCAGCGCAGCATGGTCGAGCAGCTGATGGAGCAGTTCCTCGGGCAGATGAAGGGGGCGCTGCGCGAGGCGGTGCGGGAGCGGAAGCGGGTGGAGACGCGGGCGCCAGGCTTGTAGCTGCGGGGCCGCCTAGCGGCACGGCTTTTCAAGATACGGAGCGTGGCCGCAGGGTACGAGCTTACCGTCGCGCATCCAGCACTTGGCGCCGCAAGGGGGCTCGTCGCCGCGCGCGACGTAGACCATCTGCTTTTGCCCGTTGCTGTACCAGAGTCTCACGGGTCCGACGAGCTTGGGGACGACGTGTTCGTCGACGGGCCCGAGGCGGTAGCGTTCGACCAGGCTCACCTGCCCGTTGGCGTGCCAGCGCATGCGCGGACCCATGCGCACGCCGAACTTCTTCGTCGCGCAGTATTGTTCGAGATGGCCGCAGACCATGCGCGTGCCCGCGGGGCAGGCAAAGTGGCGCTTGTACCAGGGGGGCCGTTCGTTTTCGTGGCCTTTGTGAAAGCGAAAGTGCGTCTGGCGGTAGAAGGTCACCGCGACCTTGCCGGCCACGCTGCCATGGTGGGTGATCGCCGCGCCGTTGCTGAAGATCAGCGTGTTGGTGTAGGAGCCGCCGCCACCGAGGTTTCGTACGGTCGCGACGTCGGCGCCGTGGCGCCGGCCGAAGGCGTTGGCGTCGACGTTGCCCGAGCGGAACGTCAAGGTCCCGATGTAAACCAGGCCGGTGGTCGTCCACGACTTTTCTCGCACGCACACCGTCGGCGGGAAGGTGCGCTTGCCTTGTTTCCAGGAGTACCCGCACCCCGGCGCGAGCGCCGCCGCCGTGGCCATCACGAGCACTGCTGTGGGCGAGCGCATGCGCTGACCATAGGCGGCGCTGGGCGGCTGGCGACATGACAGCGATCAGGCGCCCGAGCGCGGCGTGCGAGCAGCACCGCGGCCTCCGCATTGCCAAGGCGAGCTTCTTTGCCTACCGTCCCGCTGGACGCCGACATGATCGCGCAAGACGACACGACAAGCACCAACGCACCACTCGGCTGGCTCGTCGCGACGCCGAGAGACTCGCCGGACGACGTGCTCAAGATCGTCGCGATCGGTCGGCAGGCGCGCATCGAGATCGGTCGTCACCCTGATTGCGCGATCTGCATCGCGGACGGCCGCTTCGCCCGGCGCCACGTCGCCGTCACCAGCGACGACGCCCATGTCTACGTCGAAGATCTTCGCTCGCACTGCGGGTTCTACCTCAACGAATGCCGCACTTCGGAGCTCCGTCCAGAGCTGACCGACGGCGATATCGTGACCATCGCGAACATGTGGTTCACCTTCGTGACGACCGATCCCGCGACGCGCCGGCCGCCCGACGATTGCCGAGCTGACGGCATCGACTCTCCGCAGGGCACGCCGGCCCCCCCTCACGCGCCGCTAGCTGCCGCAGCCCATCAAGGCGGTCAAGGCGGTCAAGCCGGTCAAGGCTTTCTACGCCACGCGCCGCTCGAGGCGGACCTCCGGCGTGGGGTGGCGGGCGCCGAGGCGGTATACGCGGACTGGCTGACGAGCCAGGGACATCCGCTCGGCACGATGATCGCGATTCAGCTGCAGCAAGCAGACCTCGCCCGCGGCTCGGATGCGCGGACGGATCTGGATCGGGCGCAGTACCACCTCTGGGAGCAGCACGAGCGCCTGTTGTTCGGTCAGCTCGAGGTGTTCGAGCGTCCCAGGTTGTACGAGCTCGAGCTGGTCGACGGGTTGGCCGAGCGCCTCGACGCCACGCAGCTTTCGATCGACACGCTCGCGGACTTTCTGCGCCGACCGATCGCGTGCCGGCTCTCGGCGCTCACGGCGGAGGTGAGCGGAGCCCGAGAGGCCGAGGCGCTGATCGCCGCGGTGGCCGAGCATGCGCTGCAGGAGTGCTTACAATCGCTCGAGCTGCGTGCCACGACGACGGCCTTGCCGCTGGTGTCGGCGCTCTGCAGGCTTGGCTGGCCCGTCTTGCAGCGCCTCGTCGTTGTCGGCACCGAGCGCTCGGACGCGCCGTCGCCCGCGGAGATCAAGGCCGCGCTCGCTCCGCTCTCGCACGGCAGTGACACGCACTTTCCGGCGCTGCGCCACCTCGACCTCCGCGTGCCGACCTGGCCCGTTGACTTGGCTCGGCTGCTGGCTGCCGCGCCGCTCGGGTCTCAGGTGTCGCAGCTGGTGCTCGAAGGCCTCGAGATCGACGACGTCGCCGTGCCCCTGGCGAACACCGATGTGATGATCGTCGACGAGTCGTCGGTCAGTCAGCCCTATCGGATGTCGTTCACTCCGCATCGCCTAGCGGAGCTGTTTTCGGACGCCTGCGAACGACTCGACCAGCTGGTCGGGGATGCGCTCTGGTTCGCCAACCACGCCGGAAAGGACCCCGCAGCTGATCCGGCGACAGCGCGTCTGATGTCGCTGCAGGCGCGCCTCGACCACGTCGGCCGACAGCCTCTACCAGCGCTCGTGCGGGTCGATCCGCAGCTGTGCTCGGATCTGCTGCTGCAGCTTGCAGCTCACGTGCTCGAGACCTTCTTCGACGCGCGCCGTCGCAGCGACTTGGAGCGAGAGATCAGGACGGTCGAGGCCGTGCGCATCGACGAGCACGGGTTGGTCGTCTTCGAGGGCTCGGCTTGGGGGTAGTCGCCGGGCCACGAGGCGACTCGCTAGCAACTACAGCTGCGACAGCCCGCCGTCCACCGCCAGCTCACTGCCGATCACGAACGACGCGGCGTCCGACGCGAGGAACGCGACGGCGGCGGCGACCTCCTCGGGTCGTCCCAGCCGGCCGACGGGCACCTGGGAGGCGAAGCCCTCTTTGGTCTTCTCCGTCACTTCGGCAGGCATCCCCATCTTGTCGAAGATCGGCGTCTCGATCGGCCCGGGGCTGACGGCGTTGACGCGGATGCCGCGCGCCGCCCACTCGGCCGACGCGGTGCGCGCGAACGAGCGCAGCGCCGCCTTGGAGGCCGAGTAGACGCTGGTGCCGGGGAAGCCCTTTACGTCGACCACCGAGGTGTTGAGCACCACCGACGCGCCGTCGGCCAGCGCGCCGGCGAGCGCTCGCAGCAGCAGGAAGGGGCCTTTGACGTTGGTGTCGAAGGTCTGCTCGAACAGCGCGTCGCTCGACTCGTGAAGCGGCGCGAACTGCGCGATGCCAGCGTTGATGAAGACGACGTCGATCTTGCCGTGCTTGGCGGAGACGTCGGCGACGAGCTTCTTGATCGCGCCAGCGTCGCTTGCGTCCGACTGCACCACGGTGACGCTCGAGGGCAGCACGTCGCGCGCCGCCGAGACGCTGCCGGCGCTGCCGCCGGTGATGGTCAGCTTGGCGCCGCTTTTGGCGAAGTGTCGCGCCGTGGCGAGGCCGATGCCGCTGGTGCCGCCGGTGATGAGGACGACCTTGCCTTGGAACTGATCAAACTGGTTCGACATGAGAATCTCCGTTTTGTGTTCGTGCAAGTTGCTTACTTACACATTCGGCCAAAGAAATCCGCGCACGACGATCGCGCTTGTTCAGCGCTTCTTGTCCAGTCGTTGCACGGCGCGCAGCAGCGAGCTGACGCTGTGCTTCGATAGCTCTGCTCTCACCGCGCCCTCGACGCCCTCGAGCACCGGGTCGAGCGCCTCGAGGATGTTGCGTCCCACGAAGCAGGCCCGTCCTGGCTCGCAGTGATGCGTCGCGAGCAACGGCTCCTCCTCGACCGCGTCGTAGACCGCGGCGAGCGTGATCTCGCTGGCCGGGCGAGCGAGCATCATGCCGCCACCAGGCCCGAGCACCGACTGCACCAAGCCGGCTTTGCGCAGCGGCACCGAGAGCTGCCGCACGAAGGCCGGGTTGGTGTTGACGCTGCGCGCGATGTCCGCCGACGGCACCGGCGTCTCGTCGTGCTCCGCGAGCACGACGAGCACGTGGCTTGCCACCGCGAACCGCGAGCTCTTCATGACCAGTGTGTAACTGACGTGCTTACATTTGTCAAGCGCTGCGGGCGAGAAGGCTCATCGCGTCCCGAGCAGCTGCACCAGCTCGCCGCGGCGCGCGAGACGGTAGCGTCGAAACAGGTCGAGCCAGCGCGCGCGGTCGATGCCGAGCTGCTCGAGCTCCTTGAAGCCGCGCCGGTCGAGGCGGTCATCGAGTCGCGCCACGAAGACGCGCCCACCGCGCGCCAGCGTCTGGGCGACGCGCGTGTGCAGCAGGGCGATGGACGCGTCGCGTCCCTTGGCGCCGGCCCAGTAGGTCAGCGCGAAGCCCGCCGGCCGCGGCTTGCCGCGCTGCCATCCGAGCCCGACCAGCTCGGCGTAGCCGTGCCCCGGCGAGATCAGCAGGTCTCGCGGGCGAAGCTGCTGCTCGACGCGCCGCGCGCGCGCGACCTCGGCGTCGTCGAGGGCGCTGCTGGAGAGGAACATCGCGTTGAAGGCGAGCGCGACGACCACCAGCCACGGCGCGCCGCGACCGCGGCCCAGCGCAGGCGCGAGCGACAGCGCCACCGCGGGCAGGATGAAGACCCAGCGCTCGGTATCCGACGGGTAGAACAGCACGCCGAAGAGCGCCAGCGGCGTCGCGAGCAGCGCCAGCAGCTTGGCCGGCAGCAGCGGGCTCGCAGTCGGCGTCGCCTCGCGCAGCGCCGGCGAATGCATGCCGTCGTCGTGCTGTTGGCCCCCGGCTGCCGCCTGCTCGCGGCGTGCGCGCAGCGCCAGCGCGATCCAGCCGAGCAGCAGCACGGCGCCCGGCGCGCTCTCCAATACCACGCGCCACAGCGGCGCCTGATACGGGTAGGGGGCGTAGACGATGGACTTGGCGAGGCCCCAGAGGGCCACCAGCGGGGTCGTCAGGCGCAGCGGGTAGCCGAGCCCGTGGTCGCTCGAGCGCAGCCACGCCCAGGCCGCGCCGAAGTCGCGGGCACCAGCAGCAGCGCAAGCCAGCGCCAGCAGCGGCAGCAGCACGGTCGCGGCGAGCGCGCCGTAGGCCAGCGCGGCGCGCCCGCGACGCCCGCCCGGCGTGGCGAGCACCACCACGACGCCCGCCGACGCGGACAGCAGCGCCAGCGTGAGGTGAAAGAGCGGGGCGGCGCCGGCCAGCAGCGCCACCGCCACCAGGCGCGCGCGCGTCGGCTGGCGGCGGTAGCCGACCACGCTCACCAGCAGCGCTGTCGCGGCGAGCAGGGCGACACCATAGACCTCCACCTCGTGGGCGGCGCGCAGCACGGCGTGGCAGCTGCCGAGCGCACCGGCGGCCAGCGCGGCCGCGCGCGGCCCGTGATCACGCGCCACGCAGCGCGCCACCAACAGCAGCGCGCCCGCGACGCACAGCAGCGAGAGCAGCCGAAGCGGCAGCACCAGCTCGAGCAGGCTGCCGCGTGGCAGCACGGCAGCGACTAGCCGCGCCAACGGCAGGTACGCGATGTGGCCCGGCGACAGCGAGCGGCCGTCGATCTGCGTCAGGTAGCCGACGCCGTCGCCGCCGACGCGCCCCGGTGCCAGCAGCAGCGTCAGCAGGCAGAGCAGCCCCACCCACGCGAACCGCTGAAGAATCAGGGATCGGGTCTTGTCAGGGCGGCTCATTGGTCGTAAAGCACCACGTCCGACAATGTACGACAGCCAGAGTCCCGTGCGGCGCCCCAGGTGCCGCGCGTGCGTGACGCCGTGATGAACGTAGGCCTGCTATACGACGAGCGTTTCCTCGAGCATCGAGCTCCTGCGGGCCACCCCGAGTGCGAGCAGCGCCTCGAGGCCTGCGTGCAAGCGCTCGAGCAGGCCGAGCTGTGGTCGCGCTTCGAGCGCGTCGACGCGCGGCGAGCCAGCGCCGAGCAGCTCGGGCTGTGCCATGAAGAGCCCTACATCCGACGCGTGCTCGGCGCCGAGGGGCTCGTCGGCCAGCTCGACCACGACACGTTCATGAGCCCTGGCAGCGTCGAGGCGGCCCTGCTCGCGGCCGGCGGCTGCATCGCGCTCGCCGAGCGTATCGCCGACGGCGCGCTGGCGCGCGGCTTCGCGCTCGTGCGTCCGCCTGGCCACCACGCCGAGCCCGCCGCGTCGGGCGGCTTCTGCTACTTCGGCAACGCCGCGCTGGCGGCGGCGACCTTCGCGCAGCGCGGCATGCGCGTCGCCATCGTCGACTACGACGTGCATCACGGCAACGGCACGCAGGACATCTTCTACCGGCGCGGCGACGTGTTCTTCGCCTCGATGCATCGCTACGGCGGCTACTACCCGGGCACCGGCGCCGCCTCGGAGCGCGGCGTGGGCGAAGGCGAGGGCAAGACGCTCAACGTGCCCCTTTCCGCGGGCTGCGACGGCGCGACGTTCCTCGCCCGCTTCGAAGACGCCATCGCGCCGGCGGTCTCGGCCTTTGCGCCCGACATGCTCGTCGTCTCGGCCGGCTACGACGCGCACGAGCGCGATCCCCTCGGCGGGCTGCGCGTCGACGACGCCGCCTTCGCTACCATCGCGAAGCGGTTGGTGCAGCTCGGCAGCGAGCACTGCGACGGCCGCGTGCTGTTCGTGCTCGAGGGTGGCTACGACTTCCAGGCCCTCGGCGCCGGGGTCGTCTCGGCCACCCGGGCGCTGATGGAGGTGGCCGCATGAGCAAGAGCCACCTTCGCGGCCGCTATAGCGACGTGCGCCGCCTCGGCCGCAGCAACCTCGCGGAGGTGTGGCTGGCGCGCCAGAGCGGCAGCGGCGGCATGTCGCGCGAGGTCGTGATCAAGCGCTTCTCGCAGGAGCTCGCCGATCACCCGCGCGCGTCGCTGCTGCTCGAGGAGGCGATGGTCGGCGCGAGCCTGGCGCACCCGCACATCGCGCACGTCTACGACATCGGCGAGGACGAAGGGCGCCTGTTCGTCGCCAGCGAGCGCGCTCGCGGCGGCACGGCGCGTCAGTTGCTCGAGCTGACGCGCGGCGAGCCGCTGCCCGTCGAGGTCGCCATCGACATCGTGGCGCAGGTGCTCGAGGCGCTGCGCTACGCGCACAGCTATCGCGACGACAGCGGACGTCAGCTCAAGGTCGTGCATCGCGCCATCGGCCCGGGCAACGTCTTCATCTCGCTCGAAGGCATGGCGACGGTGCTCGACTTCGGCTGCGCCTGGCCCGAGCGCTTGCTGCGCGACGGGGGCCGCCGCGTTCGCGCCGAGAAGCCGCTCTTGCCGTCGCACGCGCCGTACTTGGCGCCCGAGTGCGCACGCACCGACACGCCCGATCCGGCCGCCGACATCTACAGCGCCGGCGCGCTGCTCTACGCGCTGACCACCGGCCGCGCGCCTGGGCCCAGCGACCAGCTCGAGCCGCCCACGTTTCTCGACGATCGCTATCCAGCGGACCTCGAGAACATCGTGCTGCGCGCCATCGAGGCGGCGCCGCAGGACCGCTACCGCAACGCCGCCACCATGCTCGCCGCGCTCGAGCGCTTCAGCCACGAGCGCGCGCTGGTGCGATCGCGCATGCGCGTGGGCAGCGTGGTGGCCAAGCTGCTCGGCGTGACCTCGAGCTCGCCGCTCGACATGGTCGAGCCCGACGAGCTCGAAGAGGAGGCCGTGCTCGGTCCCGAGAGCGAGGCGCTCGACTTCGACCAGGGCGCGCTGTTCGGCGCGGACGCCGACGAGGCGCTCGACCTCGAGCTCACCGGCGCGCCGCGCGAGTACACGCCGCCGCAGCCAGAAGCGGACGAGGACGCCCCGCAGGCGGATCCTGCCGGAACGCAGATGCTGGATCCGGCGCAGGTGCTCGAGGTGGTCAGCACCCGAGACGGCATACGCGTCGAGCGCCCGCTCGACGACGATGGGCTGTCGGATCCAACCATCGAGCAGCCGAGCCGCTCCACGCGCCAAGCGCTCGAGGCGCTGGGCGTACACCACACGATCCTGCCGCTCAGCGCGCCGGGGCGCATAGCGACCCCGATCCAAGGCGCCGGCAGCACCGTGGTCGTCACGGCTGACCTCATCGAAGAAGAGATCATGGCCTCGGACGAGGCGGAGGATCTCGACTTCGACCGCGGCGCCTCGGACCTCGACGCCGAAGCCGAAGCCGAAGCCGAAGCCGAAGCCGAAACCGAAGCCGAAGCCGAAGCCGAAGCCGAAGCCGAAGCCGAAGCCGAAGCCGAAGCCGAAGCCGAAACCGAGGTCGAAGCCGAGGCCGAAGGCGAAGCGCCCCAGCGCAAGCGCAGCTACCTCGACGCGACGTTGGCCGCCCTCGATCTCAAGCCGCGCGAAGCGCCGCTGGCGGCGGCCGCCGGGGCCGATGACGAGGCCGAGGGTGCGGCCGCGACGTCTGACGACGTGACGCCCGAGCCGCGGCGCGAAGCGCGGCAGGTGCGGGCGGCCGACGAAGCGAAGGCCGCCGCGGCGCCCAAGCGCGACGTTCGCGCGGCGCTGGCGCTGTTCGCCACCGAGGCGGCCGAGGACGAAGCCGAGGCAGCGGCCGCGGCATCGAGCGCTGACGACGACGGCGACGACGGCTTCGAGAGCGAGCAAGACGGCGGCTCGTCCGCGGAGGGAGACGGTTTCGAGGAGCGCGCGCGCGACGAGCTCGAGCGCGCCGACGACGAGCCCGAAGAACGCTCGGTGCCTGCCGAGCTGCCGACGCCATCCGAGGATCACGCCGAGCTCGCTAGCGCCCTCGCGGACCTGCGCTCGGTGCGCGCAGAGCACGACGAGGCGCAGATCGCGCTCGCCGGCGGGGCCGTCGGGGCCGTCGAGGCCGTCGAGGCCGGCGGGGCCGTCGAGGCCGTCGAGGCCGTCGAGGCCGTCGAGGCCGACGATGCCGCCGAGACCGACGATGCCGCCGTCGAGGTCGAGGACGCCGTCGAGGCCGATGAAGCCATCGATGCTGACGGCGCCGTCGCTGCCGTCGATGCGGGCGAAGCCGAAGCCGACGACGACGATGTCGAGGAGCTCGACGTCGACGAGATCGAGGAGCTCGACGCCGACGACCTCTTCGAAGAGGACGACGAGGACGACAAGCCCTTCGCCGCCGCCGTGGACACCGACATCGAGGCCCAAGGGCTGCCTCGTGCCAACCCCACCGGCCCGATGCGGCCGGTGCAGCCGCCGCCGCCGCTGCCCGCGCCCGCGGGCGGGGCCGAGGCGGATTCTTGAGCCATCCGGCACGCGGCTGATAGCATTGGGGCGCCGATGACCAAGAGCCTCCTGGAGCGCCTGCGCGTCTTCCAGATACCGCCGGCCACGCCGATCCCACAGGAGCGGACGTTGGTGGTGCGTCTGGAGGGCATCGACTTCGACGGCGTGCTGAACTCGCCCGAGCTCGGCTTCGCACAGCCCTTCGATTCGCGCTTCGCCAAGATGATGGTGCGAACGGCCTCCTACCTGCTCGGCGGCGACGCCTGCGGGCAGTTCGCTTTCGCCGAACACTTCGAGCTCTCGGTGCTGCTCGACCGCCGCGTGCTGGGGCGCTGGAGCGACGCCAACGCGCTGCAGTGCTTTCTGGTCGGCCTCGCCTCGACGCGGCTTTCGGGCCTCGTCGGCGCCGAGGCGATCTTCGGCTGCAGCCTCTTCGCCTTCAACGCGCCCGAGGTGGTGATCAGCTACTTCATGTGGCGCCGGCAAGAGGCCAACCTGCGCGCGCTCGACCGCTACTGCAGCTTCGTGCTCTCGCGCGAGAGCTCGCCCGAGCAGGTGGCGAAGCTCCTCGAAGGCATGGGGCCGCTGGAGAAGGAAGAGATCCTGCGGCAGCACGACATCGACTATCGCACCGAGGTGCCGAGCTGGCAGCGCGACGGCGCGGGCGTGCACCTCTCGGACAGCGGCATCGTCGTGGACACCAGCCTCCCCGCGGCCGACGCCTACGGACCCTACCTGCAGCGCTACCTCGGCTGATCCCGACGGCGCCGCGGCCAGCGAATCGTCACGTCGAGGGCAGATGGCCGACGAGACCGACAAGTCGAACGTCGTTCCCGCGGGGGTAGGCGACCGCTCCAAAGATGACCAGCTGGTCTACGACGAGATCGTGCGCACCAGCGAGATCGCCATCGAGACGAGCGACTCGGGCGAGGGCATCGTCGTCGACCTCGACGACCGCGACACCGACATCCCCGTCGACAGCACCGACAGCATCCCCGCGGTAAGGCTCGACGTGCTCGACGAGTCCGACATCGTCGAGGACATCGTCGAGCTCGACGCCGCCGAGCCGCTGCGCAGCGTGCTCGTGGTGGAGGACGACGACGACCTGCGGCGCCTCATCGCGCGCTTGCTCAACGGCAAGGGCATCGAGGTGGTCGAGGCGCGCCGTGGCCTCGAGGCGCTCAACATCGTGCGCTCGGAGCCACCCGATCTGATCATCCTCGACGCGATGCTGCCCGAGGTGCACGGCTTCGACATCGCGCAGAAGCTGAAGAGCTCCGAGCGATACGCGTCGATCCCGATCGTGATGATCTCGTCGCTGTATCGCGGCTGGCGCATCGCGCGCGATCTGCGCGAGTCCTACGGTATCGAGGCGTTCCTCGAGAAGCCGTTCAAGATCACCGAGCTATGGGCGACCGTGGAGCGTCTGGTGTTCTCTCCAGGCCGCGACAAGCCGAGCCTCTCCAGCTCGGCGGAGCAGCTCTCGCGCGAAGGCATGAAGCGCTTCCAGTCAGGTGACCTCGACGGCGCCATCGGCTGCTTCGAAGAGGGTCTGCGCGTCGACCCAAATGCAGCCAAGCTGCATTTCCAGCTTGGTGTCCTTTACCTCAAGAAGAAGGGGATGGTTTACCAGGCGATGCAGGCCTTCGAAGAGGCGGTGGCCCTCGAGCCAGAGCACTTCATGGCGCTGCGCAGCCTCGCGATCCTCTACCAGCGCAAAGGATTCCGAAACAAGGCGATCGACATGTGGGAGCGTGCGCTGCAATGTAGCCCCGATGAGGAGACCCGAGCGCAGATCGAGGACCACGTGGTTCGTTTGATCACCGGATAGCGGGTGGTTTCCGCGAGCTTCCGAACGTAAGATAGGTATCAAGCGTCTCCACGCTCACAAGCCCCGCGACAGGACCGCATGAAGTTCGTTTGCGAGAAATGCAAGACCAAGTACTCGATCGCCGACGAGAAGGTGCGAGGAAAGGTCCTCAAAATCCGCTGTAAGAACTGCGCGAACATCATCGTCGTTCGAGAGGCGGCGCAGCCTGCCGCGCGCAAAGCGGCGGCCGCCGGTGGCGGTGGTGGCGGCGTGGTGGCTCGCGCCCCGAAGCCGTCGATGCGCAAGAGCTCGCTCGACGACGCCTTCGATGGCGCCTTCTCCGCCGCGCCCGCGCCCGCGCCGCTGCCATCGCCGGCGGCCTCGCGCAAGCGCAAGGCGTCGCGCCGCCTCAGTCCGGCGCCGCCTCCCCCGGAGATCGAGGACGACTCCACGCACCTGTCGGCCGCGCCGGATCTCGGTTTTCCTGGCTCCAGCTTCGAGCCCGAGGCCACGCGCCTAGCGCCGCCGCCGCAGCCCGACAGCGAGCCGGAAGACGAGTGGTTCCTCGCCGTCGACGGCAATCAGTACGGCCCGATGACGTTTGCCGAGCTCTGCTCGCGCGTCAAACGTGGCGAGGCGCGCAGCGAGTCGGGCGAGGAGGCCTACTGCTGGCGCGACGGCTTCGACGACTGGGTCGAGGTCACCAGCGTCCCCGAGCTGCGGCCCTACGCGCCCCCGCCGCCGCCACCTTCGGCACGCTCGCGCTCGGGTCTGTTCCCGGTGGGGCCGGGCGGGCCGGGCCTGCCGCCGCCTCCAGGGTCCAACGAGCCCTCGCAGCAGGCGATGTTGCCGCCCATGCCGGCCGTGCCGTCGCTGCCGCCTGGCGCCCGGCCGGGTAGTCCTCACGCTGGCAGTCCTCACGCTGGTGGGGGGCCGCTCGACAGCCGCCGACCCGACAGCGGGCTGGCTCCGCGGCAGCGTTTGGACTCGACGGGCGGCGGCTTCGGCGCGCCCCCGATCACGCCGTCCCCGGCCGTCGCGCCCGCGGTCCCGCCGCCGATGTCGGCCGCGGCGCCACCGCCGCTCGCCCCAGCCGTCGCACCGCCGGCGCCCGCACCGGCGGCGACCGCTGCGCCCGAGATCGCTGCCGCGATGGAGTCGGGGTTGCGCGTGCTGCCGCAGTCCTACAGCGAGGCGCCGGTGGGACCGGCCGCCGCCGTCGCCATGCAACCGATGGCGCCCGCCTCGAGCAAGACGCCGCTGAGCATCAAGATCGCGGCGGTGGGCGGCATCGTCAGCACGCTCACGGGGCTGGCGATCCTGATCTACTTCCTCGCCTTCGACCGGCAAGGCAAGCCCGACACGCCGAAGACCGGGTCGTCGCAGGTGGCCACCAAGACCGTCGGCGAGCAGCCCAAGCAGGCCAAGATCGCGCCCAAGCCCGACGCCGCGGCCGTGGCGTCGGCGTTCCCTCCGATGGAGGTCGGCCGCACCACCGAGCGTGGCGTGCACTCGACCCGCACCGGAGTGCGTCGCACGCGCCCCAAGCGCAAGGGCAAGAAGCTCAGCGCCGAGGAGAAGCGGCTGCTCGCGCTCTACGGCAACACGGGCTCCGGCGCTGCGTTACCCAGCGGCTTGGTCAAGAGGCGCAGCCACTCCAGCGGTCGCAAGCTCAAGGCCAGCGACGTGCAGGCGGTGCACCGCCGCAACGCGCGCGGTCTCAAGGTTTGCTACGAGCGCGCCGCCAAGCGCGACAACACGCTCAAGAACGTGCGTGTCGACGTCACCCTCGCCATCGCGGGCAGCGGCAAGGTGCGCCGCGTGAGCCTGACCTTCAGCGGCGGCAAGAGCCCCGACCTCAAGGCCTGCCTCCAGCGCAACCTCATCCGCTGGGTCTTCCACGGCGCCAGCGCGCAGAACATCGCTTTCCCGCTCATCTTCCGCGGTACCTAGTCTCCCCGACGGCTGCGAAGACGGTCCAGCGCCCGGTGACCATGCGACGTCTCCAGCGCGCGGACGCCTGCAGATACCGCTGCAGCGCGCCCCACGTCGGCAATCCCGTGTCGACCACCACGACCTCGGTCTTGCTCGCGTCGATGCGTTTCGGCTCGCGCAGCAGGCGCTGGTATGCGCGAAGCGGCGCGACACCGCGCGCGTTGCGCGGATCGGCGTAGAGCTTGACGCGCGGGCAGTACCACAGAAACCACGGCCCGCTGTTGTAGGGCGCGAAGACGTGGGCCTCGCTGGGGCGCAAGGCCTCGAGCACCAGCGGCGGTGGGGCTGCTTGCTGCCGCGCGAGCGGCGGGCGGATCGCGCCGCGCCCTAGCGCGAGCAGCGGCACGCTGCCGAGCAACGCGACCACGACGCACAGCGTTCGCGCGCGCGCGGCGAGCAGCGCGCCGAGCGGGGCGGCGAGCAGCGCCGCGGCGATAGTGGTCAACACCAGCAGGCGGCGAGAGGCGAGGGCGGCGGCGACCAGCAGCAGCGAGAGCAGCGCCGCGGCCCAGGGTCGTCGCCGCGGCTCACCGTGCAGCCAGCACAGCAGCGCCGCCACCGACAGCAGCGCCAGCGCCGGCAGCGTCAGCGGCGTGCGCCACGCCGGCTGCCACTCGACGAGCGCCGCGCGCAGCGTCGACGCGCCAGCGACGTGTCGCCACAGCTGCAGCGTTACGTAGACGCCGAAGGGCGAGACCATCCACAGCAGCGGATGCGCGACGGCGAGCAGCCACAGCCGGCGCCGAGCCTCGCGCGGCGCGCGCGGATCGAGCGCGAAGACGACGACGAGCAGCAGCCCCAACACGAACGAGCTGTGAAGATTCGCCCACAGGGCCGCCAGGGCGCCGCACGCCACGATCGAGCGGCGGCCGCCGCGCGCCAGCAGCCACATCGTCGCGCCCGCCAGCCAGTAGAGGTGCATCTCGTTGCGCGGCGCCAGCCGTCCGGCGATGGCGGGCAGCATCACGGCGAGCAGCGCGACGAGGATCCACGGGTCCGCGCCGCGCAGCGTGGCGGCGCGCAACAGCGAGAGCAGGCCCAGCGCGACGACGGCGATGGCGAACAGCCCCAGCGCGCGCTCGCCGCCGGCCCGCTCGACGCCGAACAGCAACAGGTCGCCGAGCCACTCTGGGTTGGACCAGCGCGCGTCGCTCGCCGCGCCGTATCCACGCTCGTCGACGCGTGCTCCGAGGCCCCGCTGCACGATCTGGCGCCCGATGGCGAGGCGCGAGAGCGTGTCGGGCTCGTTGAGGGCGAGCGGCGTGGCGAGCAGCGCGAGACCGACCAGCAGCGCCGCCGGCACGAAGCGATGTGCGGCGCCGCGCGCGCTTTCTTCAGGCGACAACGCGCTCGGTCTCGACGGTCTCTACCGCGGCGTCGAGCAGCGAGGGGTCGAGGCCCAGCTCGGCCTTCTCGGCGAGCTCGATGGGCAAGCGCGTGGCGGGGTGCTTGGGCACGAACAGCGAGCAGCAATCCTCGTGCGGCAGGATCGACGTCTCGAAGGTCTCGATGCGCCGAGCCAGCGCGATCGTCTCGTGTTTGTCGTAGGCGAGCAGCGGGCGCAGCACCGGCAGCGTCGCCGCCTCGTTGATGCAGCGCAGGTTGGTCAACGTCTGCGAGGCGACCTGCCCGAGGTTCTCGCCGGTGGCGAGCGCCTGCGCGCCGCGCGAGATGCCGAGGCGTGACGCGATGCGCATCATCGCGCGACGGTAAAGCACCACGGCCATGTCGCCGCGCGCGTTGTCGCGGATGTCGGTCTGAATGTCGGTGAAGCGCACCACGTCGACCTCGAGCGGCCCCTGCGCGCGCGCCAGCCGACGCGCCAGCTGCAGCACCTTGTCGCGCGCGTGCTCGCTGACGTAGGGCGGCGAGTGGAAGTACACCGCAGCCAGCCGACAGCCACGCCGCTGCATCAGGTGGCCGGCCACCGGCGAGTCGATGCCGCCCGACAGCAGCAGCAGGACGTCACCTTCGCAGCCAACCGGTAGGCCACCGACGGCTTGCTCGCGCCCGCAGAAGACCAGCGCGTGCTCGGTTCCGATCTCGACGCCGACGACGAGCTCCGGCGTCTTGACGTCCACGCGCAGGTTGTCGAAGCGCTCGAGCAGCGCGCCGCCCACCAGGCGGCTGACCTCCATCGAGTCGGGCGTGAAGGTCTTGTCCGGGCGCTTGGTCTGCACCTTGAAGGTCGCGTGCGTGCGCCCGCGTGTCGCCTCGGCGACCGCCAGCGCAGCAGCCTCGTAGATCGCCTCCAGCGAGCGCTCGCAGGGACGCGCCACGCTGATGGTGCCCACGCCGAACGTATCGCGCACGGCGCGCGCGGCGCGCTCGGCGTCCTCGGCCTCGACGTGCACGTAGATGCGGCCCTGCGCGCGGTCGAGGCGCAGCGGCGAGATGTCGCGCAGCGCGCGCTGCATGTTCTCGCGCAACCGCCGCACGAACTCGCCGCGGTTGCGGCCCTTGAGAAACACTTCACCAAGTCGCGCGATCACCACGCGCTGTTCGTTGGTCATGAGCCTGCGAGGTTGGTGAGCACGCGCCGCAGCGTCTCGGCGCCCGCCTCGATTTCTTCGTCGCTGGTCAGCCGCCCGAGCGACAGGCGCAAGAGCCCGCTCGAGCCTTGAACGCCCATCGCGTCGTGAAGCGGGCTCTTGAGGTTCTTGCGTCCATGACAAGCGGAGCCGCTGGAGACAAACACACCCTCGGCGCCGAGCGCGTTGACCAGCACCTCCGAGCGCGCCTTGGGGATCTCGTAGGTCGTGATCCATTGCACGCGCCGGTTGTCGCTGCCGAGCTGTCGCGCGCGCGAGCAGGCGTCCCACACGGCGTCGCAGAGCGTCGCCATCTGACGGCGCACGCGCATCTCGTCGAGCGCGAAGTGCTCCACCGCCGCGGCGAAGCCCACCACACCGGCGACGTTCTCGGTGCCGGGTCGCCGCGAGCGCTCCTGATCGCCGCCGCCCCACAGCGGCGCCAGCGCCAGGTCGGGGCGCGTCACCAGCGCGCCGACGCCTTTGGGACCGTTGATCTTGTGCGCCGAGACCGCGATGGCGTCGGCCCCGCTGCGCGGGAGGCTGAGGCGCAGCTTGCAGAATGACTGCACCGCGTCGACCACCATCAGCGCGCCCGGCGCCTCGGCACGCACCACGTCGGCGATGTCGGCCACCGGCTGCTCGACGCCCGTCTCGTTGTTGACGTGCATCACCGCGACCAGCACGGTGTCGGGCCGCAAGAGCTCCTCCACCATACCTGGCTCGACGAAGCCGCCACGCCGGTCGACAGGGATCGACTGCACCTCGAAGCCGCGCTCGCCGAGCAGCTTGGCGCTGTTTCGCACGGCGCTGTGCTCGATGGCGCTGACCAGCACGTGGCCCTTCTTCGCGCCGCCGCGCCCACCGCCGCCGCCCACCGTGCCGAGCAGCGCGAGCGCCAGCGCTTCGGTGCCGCCGCTGGTGAAGGTCACGTCCTCGGGACGCGCCTCGAGCTTGCCGGCCACGACCTCGCGCGCGGCGCGCAACCGCTTGTCGGCGGCGAGGCCGAGCGGGTGGCGTGACGACGGGTTGCCCAGCTCGTTGTGGTGCACGTCGTTCATCGCCACGAGCACCTCGGGCGCGACCGCCGTCGTCGCCGCGTTGTCGAGATAGGCGCGGATCGTCATAGCTGCGCCGACTCTATCACCTGTGACCCAGCCGCAGCGCCATCTCGTCGGCGAACCAGATGCCGCGCGGCGTGGGCGCGACGCGCTCGTCGTCGATGACGAGCATGCCCGCGTCGTGCAGGTCCTCGGCAGCTCGGCGCCGCGTCTCGTCATCGAGCACGTCGCGCCCGAAGCGCGCGGCGAAGCGCTCGCGCACGACGCCCTCGCGCAGGCGCAGCCCGAGCATCACCCACTCCTGCTCGGCCTGCGCTTCGTCGACCGCGAAGACGCGCGCCGTGCTGACGTGCCCGGGCGGACCGTCGCGAAGCTCGCCCTCCATGTAGCGATCGAAGGGCGCGTTGGCGATGCGCGTCTGCGACCATCCGGCGTCGCCGTCCACATGCCTGGCGAGCACCATGCCATGCGCCGCCGCGCCGACGCCGGCGTAGGGCCGCCCCGACCAGACCAGCGAGTTGTGGCGCGAGCGATGCCCTGGCCGCGCGAAGTTGGAGACCTCGTAGTGCTCGTAGCCCGCCTGCTCGAGCAGCTCGCGCCCGCGCTGCATCATCTCCGCAGACGTGTCGTCGTCGACCGTCTCGCCGCCGGCCTGCCGCAGCGCCGAGCCGCGCGAGAGCGTCAGCGCGTAGGTCGAGATGTGCTCGGGGCCGAGGGCCAAAAGCTCGCGCGCGTCACGCAGGTGCGCTTCGACGCTCTGGCCGCCGAGCCCGAAGATCAGATCGCAGCTGACGTTGTCGAAGCCCGCCGCGCGCGCGTGCTCGAGCGCCGCCCGCCCCGTGCGCGCGTCGTGGCGGCGCGTCAGCCCGCGCAGCGTCCCGTCGTCGAGCGACTGCACACCGATGCTGAGCCGGTTGACGCCGGCCGCGCGCAGATCGCCGAGCAGCGCGCGGTCCACCGTGCCTGGGTTGGCCTCGAGCGTGACTTCCATGCCCTCGGCCCCGCCGGCCGCAGCCCGGCGCGCCGCGTCGACCACCCGCGCCACCTCGCGCGCCGGCCACAGCGATGGCGTGCCGCCACCGAAATAGAGGCTGTCGAGGCGCAGCCCGGCGTAGTCCTTGGCGCGATGGGCGATCTCGTCGGCGACCCGCCGAGCGTACGCCTCGTGCGGGAATTGCTCGCGCACCACGACGGAGAACTCGCAGTAGCCGCAGCGCGCGCGGCAGAGCGGAAAATGGACATAGATGCCGAAGGCGTCGTCGAATCCTCGGGCCACGGTGTGAGTTATACTTCGGCCATGCAGCTCGGCCCACGCGAGCGCGAGATCCTCGGCGCGATTTGTCGCGAGTACATCGTCAGCGGCGATGCCGTCGGCTCGCGCGCGCTCGTCAAACGAGCGGGCATCGGCCAGAGCCCCGCCACCGTGCGCAACGTGATGTCCGACCTCGAGGAGCAGGGGCTGTTGGTCAAGCCGCACACCTCGGCCGGTCGTGTGCCCACCGACGAGGGGCTGCGCTTCTTCGTCGACCGTCTGATGAAGTCGCGCGAGCTGAGCGACGAGCAGCAAGCCGAGATCCGCGCTCGCTTCTCGCTCACCAATCACCAGCTCGATTCGCTGCTGCGCGAGATTTCGCGCATGCTCAGCGACCTCTCGCAGCAGTGCGGCCTGGTGCTCGTGCCGCGCAGCGAGACGTCGCGGCTCAAGCGCATCGAGTTCATCCCGCTGCGGCCGGGCAAGATGATCGCCGTGCTGGTGATGTCGTCGGGCATGGTGCAGAACCGGCTCATCGATGTCGCCATCGAGCCTGACGGCGAGGAGCTGGAACAGATCCACCGCTACCTCAACGACCTCTGCGCCGGTCGCGAGCTCCACGAGGTGCGCCGGCTGGTCAAGCACGAGCTCGAGCGCGAGGAGGTGCTCGCCGACGAGCTGCAGCAGCGCGCGCTGTTGCTCGGCTCGGAGGTCGTCGCCGAGCCTGCCGAAGACGAGGTCGTGATCGCTGGGCGAACGAATCTGGTGCGCGAAAACGTCTCTGATCCCGAGCGCTTGAAGTCGCTCCTGCGCGCGGTGGAGGAGAAGAAGACCATGGTGCGGCTGCTCGACGAGACCATCGGCGCCGAGGGCGTGAAGGTCTTCATCGGCGCCGAGACGCGCGACCGCGAGCTCGAGGGGCTCTCCATCGTCGCCGCCGCTTACGGCGGCACGCGCCCGTTGGGCACGCTCGGCGTCATCGGCCCGTCTAACATGGACTACCCGCGCGTGATGCCCTTGGTTGATTTTACCGCCTCTGTGCTGACGGAGATCCTCCGGGGATCGTGAGGGAAAGTCCTCTCAGCGACGCGTCGGTGTATGATATCGTCGGACCTCGGGCCGCGTCCCGCGTTGCCTACCGAACTCTCTCGCACCATGCGATGTGATGATCTCACGTCGCACGGGCGATCACCTCGACGAGCATGAGCAGCGAAGAGACCCGAAACCAGCAAACCGCCGATACCGAAGCGACGCCCGCGGCGTCGAGCGACGCGCCCGCCGAGGGCGAGGCGCAGACCGCGGCGACCGACGCGCACGCCGACGCCGACGGCGCGGGAAACGGGGCGTCTGACGAGAGCGAAGCCAGCGCGCCGCCCACCGACGGCGAGACCGCGCAGGCAGCCGCTGCCCCGGAGGTGCCGGCTACGCCGACCATCGGCGGCGCTATCGCTGCGCTCGTCGACCGCCTCGGCACCGAGTCGAAGCAGCACTACGACCGGCTGCTGCGCACGGCGGCAGACTTCGAAAACTTCAAGCGCCGCGCTAAGCGCGACATCACCGACGCGCGCGTGCGCGCCGAGGACAAGACCGTCGTCAGCTTCCTGCCGGTGATCGACAACCTCGAGCGCGCCCTCGAGCACGCCGAGCGCTCGAGCGCGCTCGCGGCCGAGGCCGAAGACGAGGCGGCCAAGGCCGCGCGCGGCCTCATCGACGGCGTGCGCATGGTGCACAAGCAGTTCCTCGACACCCTCGGCCGCTTCGGCATCTCGTTGATCCAGTCCATCGGCGAGCCGTTCGATCCCGAGCTGCACGAAGCCCTGCAGCAGGCGCCGTCTGCCGAGCACCCCAAGGGCACCGTGATCCACGAGCTGCAGCGCGGCTACAAGCGCCAGGACAAGCTCGTGCGCGCGGCGATGGTGATCGTCTCGGCAGGACCGCCGGCACCGCCCGCGCCGGTCGAGGCGGAGCAGTCGTCGAGCGACGTGCCGTCGAGCGACGTGCCGTCGAGCGACGCGGACCAGTCCGCAGCATCAGATCCCGCGAGTGGGGAGGATAGGGACGCAGCGAGCGAGGAGGCGAAGGCCACGGCAAACGCCGAGCAGGTCGCCGCCGCGGACGAGAGCAACACGAAAGCCACCACGAGCCCACCTGAGGAAGACGATTCGCCCGCCGCGGACAAGTCTCCTGCGGCGGACAAGGGGGGTGCTGACTCATGAGCCGCGCTATCGGCATCGATCTCGGAACCACGAACTCCTGCGTCGCGGTGCTCGAGGGTGACGATCCGGTCGTCATTCCAAACGCGGAGGGCAGCCGCACCACGCCCTCCATCGTCGCCTTCACCGAGGGCGGCGATCGCTTGGTTGGCCAGATCGCCAAGCGTCAGGCGGTGACCAACCCCGAGAACACCGTCTCGGCGGTCAAGCGCCTCATCGGCCGTAAGTTCAACGACGAGCAGGTGCAGCGCACCAAGCAGTCGGCGGCGTACGACATCGTCGCGGCTGATAACGGCGACGTGCGCGTGCGCGTGCGCGGGCGCGACTACTCCGCGCCCGAGATCTCGGCCATCGTGCTGACAAAGATGAAGGAGGTCGCCGAGGCCTATCTCGGCGAGGAGGTCGCCGACGCGGTGATCACCGTTCCGGCGTACTTCGACGACGCGCAGCGGCAGGCCACCAAGGACGCGGGCCGCATCGCCGGCCTCAACGTGCTGCGCATCATCAACGAGCCCACAGCCGCCGCGCTGGCCTACGGCTTCGCCGAGCAGAAGGCCGAGCGCATCGTCGTCTACGACCTCGGCGGAGGCACCTTCGACGTCTCGATCCTCGAGCTGCGTGGCGGCGTCTTCGAGGTCAAGTCCACCAGCGGCGACACGTTCCTCGGCGGCGAGGACTTCGACGCCCGCATCATCGACTACCTCTGCGACACGTTCGCCTCGGCCAACGGCGGCGCTGATCTGCGCGCCGACAAGATGGCGCTGCAGCGCCTGCGCGAGGCTGCCGAGAAGGCCAAGCACGAGCTGTCCACTGCCATCGAGACCGACGTCAACCTGCCGTTCATCGCGGCGGCGGAGGGCGGCACGCCGCTGCATCTGACGACGACGATCACGCGCGGCAAGCTCGAGTCGCTCACCGAGGATCTCGTCGAGCGCACGCTCGAGCCGTGCAAGATGGCGCTCAAGGACGCGGGCCTCGGCGTCAAGGACGTGCACGAGGTGATCCTCGTCGGCGGCCAGACGCGCATGCCGCGCATCCAGCAGCGCGCGGCCGAGTTCTTCGGTCGCACGCCCAACAAGCGCGTCGACCCAGACGAGGTCGTCGCCATCGGCGCCGCGATCCAGAGCGGCGTCATGCGCGGCGAGGTCGACGAGGTGCTGCTGCTCGACGTCACGCCGCTCTCGATGGGTGTCGAGACGGCGGGCGGCATCTTCACCAAGCTGATCCCCAAGAACACGACGATCCCGACGCGCAAGTCGGAGATCTTCTCGACCGCCGTCGACAACCAGCCGCTGGTCAACGTGCACGTGGCGCAGGGCGAACGCGAGCTGGCCGCCGACAACAAGTCGCTGGCGCACTTCCAGCTCGTCGGCATCCCGCCGGCGCCGCGCGGCGTGCCGCAGATCGAGGTCACCTTCGACATCGACGCCAACGGCATCGTCAACGTCTTCGCCAAGGACCTCGGCACTGGGCGCGAGCAGAGCGTTCGCGTCGTGCCCACCAGCGGCCTCACCGAGGCCGAGATCGAGCGCATGATCGCCGAGGCCGAAGCCTCGCGCGACGACGACATGCGAAAGAAGGAAGAGGCGGAGCTGCGCAACACCGCCGAGACGCTGATCTACACGACCGAAGGCGCGCTGCGCGAGTACTCGGACCTGCTGTCGGAGACCGATCTCGGCGACATCCGCCAGGACCTCGCCTACTGCAAGCAGGTGCTGCAGGCGGGCCAGGGCGGCGAGACGCTGCGCCAGGCCATCGAAGCCCTGCAAGACTCGTCCTACCGCTTCGCCGCCGTGATGTACGACGACCCAGGCGGTGATGACGCCGAGATGTAGCGCCGCGGCGCGCGATTGATCTGCGCCGCATGAGCGCCACCGACCACTACAACATCCTCGGCGTGCCGCCCACGGCGACGCAGGAGCAGATCAAGGCGGCCTACCGGCGGCTGGCCCTGCGTCACCACCCCGACAAGAATCCCTCGCCCGAGGCCGCCGAGCGCTTCCGTCGCTGCACCGAGGCCTACAACGTGCTGTCCGACGAGAGCCGCCGCGCCAGCTACGATCGGCTGCGCCTCGGGCAGTCGAGCGTGCCGCAGCTGGTCGGCGAGCTGATCCAGGATCTGATCGGCGATCGCCGCCGTCGCAAGGTCGACGGTCGCGACGTCGAGTACGTCATGCGCATCAGCCTGCTCGACGCGGCGAGCGGCATTCGGCGACGCATCGAGTTTCCCGTCAGCGAGCCGTGTGTCACCTGCGGTGGGCAGGGCGCCGCGCCCGGCGGCACGCGCCCCTGCGACGGCTGCAACGGCAAGGGCGAGCAGCGCGGCCCCGGGCTGCTCTCGCTGCCGCGCTCGTGTCCGCGTTGCGGCGGCACGGGCATCAGCATTCACAAGGCCTGCTCGCGCTGCCGCGGCGTCGGCACCGTCGAGGCCACGCGCGCCTACGTGGTGACGCTGCCGCCGGGTGTGCACGACGGCGACGTGCGGCTGGTGCGCGGGCAGGGCGAGCCCGGGCTCTACGGCGGGCGCACCGGCGACCTGGTGGTCAAGGTGCGCGTCGAGTCGCACCCGATGCTCGAGGTCGAGGGCGAAAACGTCACCATCGACGTGCCGGTCAGCTTCGCGCAGGCGGCTCTCGGCGCCACCGTCGACGTGCCCACACTCTATGGCGACGTGCGCATGAAAGTGCCGCCTGGCACGCAGTCGGGGCGCCTGTTCCGGCTGCGCGGCAAAGGGCTGCCCGCCGGCATCGGGCGCCGCGGCGATCAGATCGTGCGCGTGGTGGTCGAGACGCCGGTGGACCTCGGCGCCGAGCAGCGCGCGCTGCTGCACGCCTTCGGCCAGTCGTGCACCGACGCCATGCACCCGCGCCGCGAGGCGTTCGCCGTGGCGATGAATCCGCAGCCGGCGCTGACGCGCGTCGACGAGCCCGAAGGCGAGGTCACCACCGGGCGCGACGGCAGCGGCAAGGCGCGATGAGCGACGAGCGACCGCCGAGCGAGGCCGAGTCCGCCGCCGCCGAGGCGTCGGACGCCGAGCACGCGAGCGACAGCGCCGACGCCGACGCGGGGCCTGCCGAGGCGGGCGGCGGCTCTGTCGCGCTGCCGTGGATCCTGTTCGCCGCCACCTGCCTGACCACGACCATGGCGGGCGCGCGCTATCTGCACCCAGCGGTCTCCAACATCGACTTGCTGACCAAGCACCTGCTCGACGGCATCCCCTATTCGCTGAGCCTGATGGGCATCCTCGTGTTTCACGAGATGGGCCACTACGTGCTGGCGCGCATCCACAAGGTCGACGCCAGCCTGCCGTACTTCATCCCGATCCCGTTTCTCGGCCTCGGCACCTTCGGCGCCGTGATCCGCATGGGCGACACGATCAAGCGCCGCGACACGCTCGTCGACGTGGGCGCCTCGGGGCCCATCGCGGGCCTCGTCGTCGCCATCCCCGTGCTCGCCTACGGCATCTGGCTCTCGCCGATAAAGCCCCTCGGCGCCGGCATGCTCGAGGGCAACTCGCTGCTCTACGGCACGATCAAGGTGCTGGTCAAAGGCCAGTGGCTGCCCGGCGGCGGCGTCGACGTGCAGCTCTCGCCGGTGGCATGGGCCGGTTGGGTCGGCCTGCTGGTCACGATGATCAACCTGCTGCCCATCGGTCAGCTCGACGGCGGTCACATCGCGGTGGCCTACTTCGGCAACCGGCACGAGCGCGTGGCGCGCAGGCTGCACTTCGCGCTGCCGTTTCTCGCCGTCGCCGCCAGCGGCTACGCCGTCTGGCAGCTCAGCCTCGCGCCGAAGGTCACGCTCGCCATGGCCGTGCGGCTCGGCGGCATGAGCGGGCTGCCCTGGCTGGTGTGGTTCGGCATGATCTTCCTGATGCGGCGCGCCACTGCGGGGCGCTATCACCCGCCCGTCGACGACGAGCCGCTCTCGCCGGGGCGCCTGTGGCTGTGCCGCGTGATGGGCATCGTTTTCGTCGCCACGTTCATCCCCATCCCGCTGCGGCCCACGCTCTGAGACCCGGGCCTGACGCAGGTCGACGCGCGGCCTTGCGAAACGGCAGCCGATCCGACACGATAGAGCGGAGCATGGACGCTCCGTCCCTCCTCGACCAGCCGGTCACCCTAGCCGAGATCCTCGACCAGGACTCTCTGCAACGCGTGTGTATGACGTTCGCACGCGTGTATCGCACCGGTTTGTCCGTTCTCGACACGCGCGGGCACATGCTCGTCGACATCCCCGCCGAGCACGCGCTGTGCCGCCGTGTGCGCGCGCTGCCGCAGGGCGCCGACATCTGTTCGACCGTCGCCGACGAGCTGGCCGAGCTCACGCGCATCGAGGACACCGGCGACTTCGAGGAGAACAGCAGCCCCTTCATCGACCCGGTGGGCGGCGACCCGCAGAGCGTGCTGACCTCGCACCACTGCATCTGCGGCCTCAGCTACGAGGTGCTGCCCATCGAGCAGCAGGGCGTCGTGCTGGGCCGGCTGGTCTACGGGCCGTACCGGCGCGCGGGCACCGACGCGCTCGACGCGCGCCTCGCCGAGCGCACCGGCGCGGCGGCGGCCGAAGGGCTCGCCGCCGCCGAGGCCGAGCTGCTCAAGATGCCCGAGCAGAGCGCCGAGGACGCAGCACACGCGGTGCGCTCCATCGGCGAGGTGCTCTCGGTGATCGTGCAGACCGGCTACGCGCGCCACCTCACCTCGCAGATCCACATCGCCGCCATCCAAGACGCCTACAACGAGCTACAGGAGAAGAACCGGCGCCTCAACGACTCGCTCGACAAGCTCAAGGAGCTCGACAAGCTCAAGAGCAACTTCCTCGCCACGGTCAGCCACGAGCTGCGCACGCCGCTGACGTCGGTCATCGGCTACAGCGAGATGCTGCTCGAGGGCCTCGCCGGCAAGCTCAACAAGGAGCAGCGCGACTACGTCCAGACGATCATGGACAAAGGCGACCAGCTGCTCGGCATCATCAGCGAGATCCTCGACATCTCGAAGATCGAGAGCGGCGCGGTGCAGCTGCTCACCGAGCCGGTCAACGTCGGCGAGCTTCTGACGCAGGTCAGTGACGCGATGATGCCGCAGGCGCGACGCAAGAAGATCGCGCTGACCCACCGCGCCGAGCCCGGGGTGCCCTCGATCGTCGCCGACCGCTCCAAGGCGCGCCAGATCCTGCTCAACCTGCTCTCCAACGCGATCAAGTTCACGCCCGACGGCGGGCACGTCGAGGCCATCGCGGCGCCGACGAAGCTGCTCAGCGAAGGCACGGCGATCCCGCAGGCGGGCGTCGAGCTGCGCGTCATCGACTCGGGCGTCGGTGTGCCCGAGGCCGTTCGCGAGCGCATCTTCGAGGCGTTCTACCAGGTCGATAACTCCTCGACGCGGCTGTTTGGCGGCACGGGGCTCGGCTTGTCGATCGTCAAACACTTCGTCGAGGCGCACGGCGGGCAGGTATGGGTAGAGGCGGGCCCCGACGACGAAGGCTCGACGTTCGTCGTGCGCCTTCCGTTGCGTCCGCCCGCCGGCCGGGTGGTTCAACGTCACATGGTGGGGTAGCTTCGCGCAGCGATGGACGCGGACGTCCTCTTACGCCTACTGCTCTTCTTCGCGCTGCTCCTGATGTCGGGGTTCTTCTCCGGCTCGGAGACGGCGATGTTCTCCATCGGGCCGGTGCATCTGATGCGGCTCGACGAAGACGGGCACCCGCGCGCGCCGCTTTTGGCCTCGCTGCTGGCGCAGCCGCGGCGCCTCATCGCCACGATCTTCATCGGCAACGAGTTCGTCAACATCGGCGCGTCGGCGCTGATGGCGACCGTCACCAATCACTACTTACAGGAGCACGGGCGCGCCATCGTGACGCTCGTTTCGACGCTCAGCTCCGTGCTGCTGATCCTGATCCTCGGCGAGGTGACGCCGAAGAACCTCGCCGCCAAGCTGCCGGTGCGCTGGGCGCTGATCGCGGCGCGGCCGATCTGGCTGCTGGCGCTGGTGATGACGCCGCTGCGCTGGACCATCGAGCGCATCGCCGACATCGTGGTGCGTCTGTTCGGCGAGTCGGAGTCAGGGCAGGCGGCGCGCGTTGGTGAGGAAGAGTTTCTCACCATGGTCGACCGCGTCAGCAAGAAGGGCGAGCTCGAGGGCCGCGAGCAGCGCTTGATCCACCGCATCTTCGAGTTTGGCGATCGTCGCGTCACCGACGTGATGACCAAGGCCGAAGACGTCTTCTCGCTCAGCACCAACCTCACGCGCAGCAGCATCGTCGAGTGCGTGCGCTCGCAGCAGTACAGCCGCATCCCCGTGTATCAGGGGCAGCGACGCGACCGCGTGGTCGGCGTGCTGCATGCCAAGGACCTCGTAGCGCACGTGCACGACGTGCCGGCCGCCAAGAAGCGCGGGCTCTCCGAGATGCTGCACCCAGCCTACTTCGTGCCCAAGACGACCATGTGCGAGCAGCTGTTCCGCGAGTTTCGCCGCCGCCAGACGCACCTGGCGCTCGTCGTCGACGAGTACGGCCGCTTCGTCGGGCTCGTCACCATGGAGGACCTGCTCGAGGAGATGTTCGGCGAGATCAGCGACGAGAAGGAGCAGCCGCCGCCGGAGGGTGTCGAGCGCGGCGACGCCGACGTGCTCGAGGGACCGCCCGAGCGCGACGAGGTCAGCTCGTGACGCTCGAGATCACGGTCCTGATCCTGGCGCTGTGCCTCTTGTTCGAGGCGTTCTTCAGCGGCGCCGAGCTGGCGCTGATCTCGGCCGACAAGGTGCGGCTGCGCACGCTGGCCGAGTCCGTGCCGGCGCGCCGGCGCCGCATGATCGAGCGCTTCCTCGACGAGCCCGGCGAGCTGATCTCGGCCGCGCTCGCTGGCACCAATCTGTGCGTGGTGCTCAGCACGGTCACCGCGACCATGTCGCTGCTGCCGCGCTTTCCACGCCAGGCGGAGCTGATCTCGCTGGCGCTGATGACGCCGCTGGTCCTCGTCTTCGGCGAGATCGTGCCCAAGAGCATCTTCCAGCACTTCGCCGACCGCGTGGCGCCGCGGCTGATCTACATCCTCTCGGCCTTTCGCATCGCGTTCTTTCCGTTCGTCTTCATCGGCAGCAAGCTCAGCACGGGGCTGCTCAAGCTGCTCAAGCTCGAGCGCCGCGCCGAGATGACGCGCGACGAGCTGAAGCTGCTGATCAAGCTGCCCAGCCGCCCGGGAGCCGACGGCATCACGGCGGAGGAGCGCAAGATGGTCTCGCGCGTCTTCGACTTCCGAGAGATGGCCGTCGAGGACGTGATGGTGCCGCTCTCGGAGGTCACGGCGGTTCCGCTGCAGGCCAGCGTGGCCGACGTGGCCGCCGAGATCGACGAGAAGCGCCACACCCGGCTTCCGGTCTACAACGAGCGCATCGACCAGATCGAAGGCATCGTGCACGCCTTCGACGTGCTGCGCGCCCCGCGCGACGCCGAGCTGTCGAGCGTGATGCGCCCGCCGGTGTTCGTGCCCGAGAGCCAGCCCGCCATCGATACGCTGGTGCTGCTGCAGCGCGAGGCGCAGCATATGGCCGTGATCGTCGACGAGTACGGCGGCGCCGTCGGCGTGACGACCATCGACGACTTGCTGGAAGAGATCGTCGGCGAGATCCGCGACGAGTTCGACGACGACGACGACGAGCAGCTGATCACGCGCGAGGCCGACGGGGCGTGGCGCGTGCAGGGGCGCGCCGAGGTCGAGCGCGTAAACGAGGTCACGCGCCTGGCGCTGCCAGAGAGCGACGACTACGAGTCGGTGGCGGGCCTGGTGCTCGACCAGCTCAAGCGCATCCCCAGCGAGGGCGCCAAGCTCGAGCTCGACGGCCTGCGCCTGACGGTCACCAAAGCCACCGAGCGCTCCGTGGACGAGGTGCGCATCGAACGCCGGCGCACGCGCCGCGCCAGCCTAGAGCTCTGACCGGCTCGGGCTCCCGTCGCTCCGCGCTCTCCGAAATAGGCTAGTCTCGCGGCGATGACTGAGATCCGCGGCAAGCACCTGCACCTCGACTGCTTCGCCGGCGTCGCCGGCGACATGTTCCTCGGCGCCATGCTCGACTTGGGTGTGCCAGAGCAGCGCCTGCGCGACGGCCTCGCGCAGCTCGACCTCGACGGCTACGAGCTCACCGTCGCCCGCAAGTCCCACATGAGCATCTCCGGTTGCGACGTGAAGGTCATCGTCGAAGGTCACGATCACCACGACCACCACGATCACCACGACCACCACGACCACCACGACCACCACGACCACCACGACCACCACGACCACCACGACCACCACGACCACCACGACCACCACGACCACCACGACCACCACGACCACGACCACCGCCACTACTCGGACATCCGCGCGATGATCGCGTCGTCGTCGCTCTCCGACGCCGTCAAGCAGCGCGCGCTCTCCATGTTCCACCGCGTGGCCGTCGCCGAGGCCCGCATGCACGACATGGACGTCGAGCGTGTGGCGTTTCACGAGGTCGGCGCCATCGACTCCATCGTCGACATCGTCGGCGCCGCGATCTGCATCGACTACCTCGCGCCGCGCTCGGTCAGCTCGCGCACCATACCGCTAGGGCACGGCACCACGCGCTGCGCCCACGGGCGCATGCCGGTGCCGGCTCCCGCGTCTCTGGCGATCCTCGAGGGCTGCGAGGTCGAGGACGGCGGCGTGGCGATGGAGCTGACCACGCCCACCGGCGCCACGATCGTCGCCGAGCTCGCGCCGGCCTTCGGCGAGCTGCCGCGCGGCCGCGTGCTGGCCAGCGGCTTCGGCGCCGGCGATCGCAGCCTCGCCGACCGCCCCAACCACCTGCGCTTGATCGTGCTCGACACGCAGGCAGCCGCGCGCGCGCTGGGCAGCGCCGACCAGGTCGACATCGTCGAAGCCAACGTCGACGATATGACGCCGGAGCTGGTCGCCCACGTGCTCGCCCGTCTGCTCGAGTCGGGTGCGCGCGACGCCTGGGCCACGCCGATCGTGATGAAGAAAGGCCGCCCCGCGCTGAGCATCGGCGTGATGGTCGAGCCCTCGCGCCGCGACGAGCTCGTCTCGCTGCTCTTTCGCGAGTCGAGCACCATCGGCGTGCGCTATCGGCGCGCCGAGCGCCGCGTGCTCGAGCGGCGCACGTGCGAGGTCGAAACGCCATTCGGGGCGCTGGTGCTCAAGGAGGCCTACAGCGGCGACGAGCTTCTCAACGTGGCGCCCGAGCACGACAGCTGCGCCGCCGCCGCGCGCGCGGCCGGCGTGCCGCTCAAGGTGGTCTACGCCGCAGCGCTGCGCGCGCACGGTACGCTTGCATCACAGCAGCTAGAAGGCGAAGCTTGACCAGAGGCTGCGCGTCCGCCGCGTGCCAGCCCACGCCTTCTATGCCACACACAACGGCCATCTTCGTCCTCGACCGAGACGAGCAGCTGGCCGACGTGTGCGAGGCGCTGCGCAAGTCCGGCCGCAACTTCCAGCGCATCGAGAGCCTCGCACAGCCGGACCCGCGCTCGCTGTCGCGCTCGGTGCTGATCGCGCGCCCAGACGTGCTGGCCAAGATCGACCTCTCCACCGGCGACGCCGACAGCAAGCCGGCCACGCTCGCGCTCTGCGACGGCTCGGTGGAGTCGCTGCTCGAGTCGCGCGCGCGCTTCGACGACGCGCTGCCGTGGCCGCAGGGCGCGCCGCAGCTGTGCGACCGCATCGACGAGCTGGCTCGGCGCACCGTCGCACGCGCCGAAGCGCTGATCCGCCGCAGCAGCGCCGAGACCCTCACCGAGCTGGCGCTCGGTCTCGACGGCAACGTCGATTTCGAGGACGCGCTGCACGAGGCGCTCACCAAGCTCGGCGAGCGCTGCCACTGCGAGCGCGTGCTCACGCTCGCCTGGCCGCCGCAGGCGCGCGACCTTCTCTATTTCATCGGCACCGCGGACGACCCCACGGCGGTCAAGATCCCGGCACCTGCATCGGCCTACCCCGAGATCGCCCAGCTCAAGGCCGGCGAGCGCGAGGTGGTGGTCGCCGAGACGAGCGTGGCCGCGCGCGTGGCGCCCTACGAGCCGCAAGAAGGCACCGAGCGCAAGCAGATCATGCTCTTTCCGGTGATCGCCGATGGGGCCGTGTTCGGCGTGGTCGAGCTTCACTTCGCGGTCGGCCAGCGCGTCGACCGCCCCACGCGCGACTTCGCGCGCCAGTTCGCCACGCTGCTGGCGCCGCGCCTCTATGCCTCCGCGCTCTACGCCTCGCTCAAGGAGACCACACGCCGCGTCGCGCTCGCCGAGGTCGAGCGCCCGGACGTCCTGCGCCACTACGAGGACTTCTTCCAGCGCGCCTTCGACGGCATCGTGGTGCTCGACGAAGAAGACAAGGTGCTCTACCTCAACCCGTCGGGCGAGCAGATCACGGGCTATTCACGCAGCGGCCTGGTGGGCACGCCGCTCAGCGCGCTGGTGGTCGACAGCGACCGCAAGCGCCTGATCGACTTTCTCGACGAGGTTCGCGCCGGCACGGCCACGCCGAACTTCGACGTCGGTCTGATCACCACCAGCGGTGATCCGATCCTCGTCAGCATCGCGCCGAGCGCCGTGCTCGACGAGCAGGAGGCGATGGTCGTCAGCTTCCGTGACGTCACCGAAGCGCGCGCGCTTGCCGACGAGCTGCGCGCCACCAAGGAGTTCCTCGAGCGCCTCATCGACAGCACCGTCGACGGCATCATCGCCACCGACATGGACGGCGCGATCATCCTCTTCAACCAGGGCGCCGAGCGCATCACGGGCTGGCGCGAGGACGAGGTCGTGCGCCACATGACGCTCGAGCAGCTCTATCCGCCCGGCGTAGCCGACCGCATCATCGAGCAGCTGCACGCCAGCTCCGACGGCGGAGTGGGGCGGCTCGAGATGAGCCGCAAAGAGATCCTCGCCAAAGACGGCGAGCACATCCCGGTCAGCCTCTCGGCGAGCGTGATCTACGAGGGCGGCGTGGAGGTGGGCACCGTCGGCATTATCAGCGACCTGCGCGAGCGCCTGCGTATGGAGCGACGCCTGACCCAGGCGCAGGAGAAGCTGATCGAGACCGAGAAGCAGGCGCTCATCGCGGAGCTGGCGGGCACCACCGCCCACGAGCTCAACCAGCCGCTGACGTCGGTGATGGGCTACGCGGAGCTGCTCAAGAAGCGTCTCGACCAGGACGAAGCCAACGCGCGCGCCATCGACACGATCATGGGCGAGGCGCAGCGCATGGCCGACATCGTGCGCAAGATCGGCAAGATCACGCGCTACGAGACCAAGACCTATGTCGGCGGAACCCAGATCCTGGACCTCGACAAGTCGACCCAGGACTCCGGCGAGTACGCCGTACAGCAGGAGCTAGCCAGCAGCGCCAAGACCCCGCCTGTGAAGTAGCTCAGGCGTATGGGCTAGGAGCCAGCCTGCGGACCGGCCGCCGGCGCCGCCGCGGCGGCGACCTTGCTCTGTGGCTTCTTGGGGCGGTGCGTGTCGATCAGCACCTGAACGTCCTGCGAGACCTCGATCTCTTCGGGCGCCACGCGCGCCAGCCCGCGGGCCAGCACGGACACGCGCTCGCTGGGCGAGGCCCGCCGCTCGACGATGATGCGCCAACGACCCTTGACCTTGCACAGCCCACCGGTGCGCGCACCATCACCGGTGAAGTGGTCATACATCAGCTCGACATCGAGCTTCTCGGCGAGTTGCTCGAGCTCGCCGAGGGCGGCCCGAGCGTCCAGAGCGGGTTGCATCGTTGACTGCGACCTCCTGTAACTCCTTTACAACAAAGGATATGGCCGTGTCCACGCGAGCCGCGGGGAATTCGCGCACATGCGCGTTGGCGAATTTGGCCAGCGGACTCCGTTTTGTCGAGTGATTCCGACGCTGTCATCTTGGTCTGCGGGCTGCAATGGGGGATCGCGGCCCAGACAAAGGAATCCAACATGTCGAGAGATCTCGCTTACGCGCTTCCCACCCCGACCGAGCGTAGTCCCCTCATCGCTGGCCTGCTCAGCGCATTCGTGCCCGGCCTCGGCCAGGCCTACAACCGCCAGTGGGGCAAGGCGATCGCCTTTCACATCTTCGCGTTCCTGATCGTCCCGTGGATCATCTCCATCGTCGACGCCGTCAAGGTCGCGCGCGTGCAGCTGACGCTCGAGTCCGGCAGCGGCCCGGCGGGCTACCTGCCGGCCTACGTACCCGAGACGCTCGACGTCCAGCTGGCGCGCATCGCCGCGCAGCGCGGTGGCGAGGTCACGGTCGCCGAGGGCGCCCTGGCCACCGGGCGCAGCTTCGACGAGGTCGAGGCCGCCCTCGACAAGATGATGCACGACGGCCACGTCGACATCGGCAACCGCCCCGACACGGGCGTCATCGTCTACCGCTTCCTCTAGGTCGCGGCCGCTCGTGGGCGCTTAGCCTAGTTGCTGATGCCGACGCAGCGGTTGCTCGCCGCCGTGTTGCCCTGGCAGCTCTCGTCGCGCGGGAAGAACACGGCGGTGAGCGTGATCGCTGCGGCGCCGGCTGCCACAGCCGTCCAGAACCACCACGTCGCGTAGAACGCGCGCCGCTTCTTTTCCTTCGGCGGCGGGGGCGGCGGCGGCGCCTCGATGGTGCCGTCGTAGCGCACGTTGAGATACAGCATGCGCGAGAGCTCGCCGAGCTTGCCGAGGTCGTTTTCGTCGATGACGATCGAGGTCTGGCTGAGCCGCAGCCGCGAGCGCAGGTCGTAGAGGTAGGCCTGAAAGCTGAGCTTGCCGGGCCCGGCGTAGCCCATCACCGCGAAGACCACCTGGTCGACGAAGAGGAAGCTCTTGAGGTCGACCATCGCGTCGCTGGCCTTGGCGCGGCCGAGCTCTTTTTTGACCTGCAGCATCGTCTGCTTGAGCAGCAGGAACTTCTCGCTGCGCTTGAGCTCGATGTCGGTGCTGAGCTGGCGGCTGCCGCTGACGGTGATGATCTTGCCGGCCTTGACGTAGCCTGGCTTCTTGAACGTGGCGTAGTGGTCGCCTTCGGTGAGCCCGAACGCGGCGGTCGGTGTGACGCCCATGAAGCGGCCGTCGACGTAAGCCTTGGCGCCCGGCGGGTCCGACTTGAGCTCGATCGAGCCGCGCTTGAGGCGCCGCGCTCTACGCTTGGCTTTGGCGAACAGCGACAGCAGGTCGGCGCCGAGGTTGGTGTTGTAGCGCATGCGTGGCCGCCAGGTCAGCAGCCGGATGAACATGTCGCGCGCGGCGCGTCGCTTGCGCGAGCGACCGAGCGCGATGCCGAGCGCCAGCTGCGACGCGGCGAGCTCGCGCTTCTTGAGGAAGGCGACGTGTTTTTCCATCAGCTCGATGGAGCGCTTGAGCGGATCGATGGCGTCGCGCGGCTTCTGCTCGCCGAGCGCTTTGAGCCCGTCGCGAAAGAGCTTGCGCGCGTCCGAGAGCGCGTTGCTCGGCACCTCGCCGGAGAACTCGGCGAGGCGCTTGTTCCAGTCCTTGACCTCGAGGCGCTTGTTGCCTTTGAGCTCTTTGCGCAGGCGCGTGGTGACCTTGGCGACGAGCTTGGCCGAGAAGCCACGCGCCGGCAGCAGGAACGCCGTCACGGTGGTTTTGGGGGTCGGCGCGTCGCCGCCGGCCGCTCGGGCCGTCGACGAGAGCGGCGCCACGAGCAGCGCCGCCAGCGCTGCCGCCAGCGCGCGCTGCCAGCCGGGCAAGGACGAGCGGCCGCGCATCAACCGCCACCTCCGAGCGATCGCAGCGCCGCCGCGAGCTGCGGATCGTCGTCGAGCTGGGCGGCGAGCGCGTCACGCAGGCGCTTCTGAGCGGCGGCGTCGAGGCCAGGGCGCGCGGCGACGATCTCGTCGACGAGCAGCTGCGCGGCCTGCTGCGCGTTCAGCTCGCCCGCGTCGAGCTTGGCGGCGATCGCGTCGACGGCGCCGCCGGCGTTGGCCTGGTCCGCGCGAGCTGTCGGGGCGCCGCCTTGCAGCGCGTCTGCGAAGCGCGGCGCGTCGCTACCTCGCGCGCTGTCTGGCCGCGCGGCCTTGTCGGCGCCGGGCGGCGCGAGGGGAGGCTTGGGCCCAGTTGGACCTTTGGGTCCGCCGATAGTCATCGCGAGTCGCTCCTCGCTTTTGTACCACTGATCTCGGCGCGCTGCCTGAGCTTTCGCCGAGATGCAGGGCTACGAGCGCATGTTGGAGATGGCCGCCTTGGCCGTGTCGTGGCGCGCCTTCATCACGTTGGAGACCATCGTGATCTGGCGGTTGTGCGCCTGGATTTCACTCTGCAGCTTGAGCAGCTTGAGCTCGTCGCTCTGGTGCTGATCGAGCAGCGACTTCATCGGGTCGGTGCTGGTGCTGCCGCTGGTGCCGCTGCCGCCGAGTGCGGGCGCGCTGGGGTCGAGGTTGCGGCTCAGTCGGGCGCTGGAGATGGCGGCGGACATGCTCGGCAGGCCGATGACCTTCGTCGCGGCCGCGGCACCCGAGATGAGCACCTGGGCGCCGCCGGCGAGCACCTGTTTGAAGGTGGAGGGGATGCGCGGCGTCTGGCGCACGCGCGTGGTGTCGATGGTGAGGCGGGACTGACTGCGACCGATGCGGGGCGTGCTCATGGTTTGGCTCCTGAGTTGGTTGCGTGACGCCCGCCTTATCGCGACGCGCCCGCGGCGGTTGCTGCAAAAGGCTCAAGTGACTGGATTGGTTTGCCATTTCAGAGCTTCAGGACGAGCCCGTCGTGGCGATGGAGCGCCCTCGGTGATACCGTGCAGCCATGCGAAGAAGCCTGCTGCCGATCTCGCTGGTCGCAGTCCTTGCAGCCTGTCCATCGAGCAAGCCCAACAAGCCGACCGTCGCGCCGCCGCCGCCCGAGCGCGTGATCTCGGCCTTCCGAGTCGCCGACCGCATGCCGGCCGAGGTCACCTATGCCGGCCTCGCGCGCAGCCTCAGCGTCTTTGTCGACGGGCTGCGCGCCGCGCTGCGTCCGCTGCGCGTGCTCGAGCGCTCGCTCACGCCCGACCGCATCGACGCCGTGCTAAGGCGCTCGCTCGGCTGGAACCCGCTCGACCTCGGCGAGCTCGACGACGCCGGCTTCGACCTCGACGCGAGCGTCGGCTTCTTCTCCGTCGGCGTCGAGCCGACGGCGCTGCTGCCGATCAAAAGCAAGAAGCGGCTGGAGAAGTTTCTCGCCGCGCGCACCACAAAGCTCAAGGTCTTCATCCGCCGCGTCAAAGGCCGCACGCACACCTCGGTAGCGCTCGACAGCAGCGCGCGTCTTTCGTGGGTCGTGCTCGACGGCTACCTGGCGATGCACATCTCGATGCGTCCTGCCGGCGTGTCGTCGAGCGACTGGAAGCCGACGGCGAGCTGGTTCGACGCCATCGCCTCGAAGCTGCCGCGCGGGCGCTCGCTGAGCGGGTCGCGCGCGCTGGCCTGGGTGCTCGAAGGCGCCGGCAAGCGCCGCGACCTGGCGGCCTATCTCGATCCGCCGCGCTTCTCGAAGGCGGCCAAGGCGTTCGGCCGCGCCATGCCCTCGAGCTGCGAGGCGCACCGCGCCGAGCTCTCCGAGCTGCCGCGCGTCGGCGCGGTCGCGCTGTTCAAGAAGGCACGCGTCGACGTGGCGCTGCGTGCAGAGCTGGGCAAGTCGGCCGCCGCGGCGCTGGTCAAGATGACCGACGGCGCGCCGGCGCTGCCCGCGTCGATCCACGACAAGGCGCCGCTGCGGCTGCAGATCGCCTTCGACGCCAACGCCATCGCGCAGCTCTCGCGCCGCATCGGCAACCGCCGCTGCGGTCCGATCTTCGAGGTCGCGCGCGAGCTGCGCTACCTGCCGGCGCTCTTCAGCGCGATGCCGGTGCTGCGCTACTCGGCCGGCCGGCTCGCCGCGGCGCTGCTCAAAGCCGACGAGCGCGGGCAGGGTACGCTGCACATCGAGGGCGCGGCGCTGATCGCGCCCGCCAGCGACGCCGACTCCAAGCGAATCGCCGCCACGCTGACGCTCACCGGAAAACCGGAGACCATCGCCAACAAGCAGGTCAGGGTGCTCAGCCCGAGCGTCAACGTGGCCCAGACCATGCGCGTCTTCGCCGACGCCACGCGCATCGCGCTCACCTCCGGCGAGGGCCTGATGCAGGCGCTGCTCGCCGCGCCGCTGGGAGGCGCGTCCAAGGGCCCGCGCACGCTGCTGAGCTTTCACGCCACGCCGAGCGGGGTGGCCGACCTGCGCGCGCCGCTCAAGCTCGTCGAGAATCGGCGCCCCAGCATCTCGCGCTACAGCCGCATCAGCCGCTATCGGCGCCACTATCGCTATGGCCGCTATGCGCCGCTCGACGCCCTCGGCCACCTGCTGAGCAGCTACAAGCAGCTCGACATCGACGTCAAGGTCGACCCCGATCGCGGCGAGCTGCGCGCCGGCTTGCGCTACTCGACACGATGAGCCCGATCATCGAGCTCCGCGCGGTCAGCAAGCACTACCGCTCGGGGCGCGTCAGCACGCAGGTGCTGCACGAGGTCGACCTGACCATCGACGAAGGCGAGCTCGTCGCCATCGTCGGCACCAGCGGCAGCGGCAAGTCGACGCTGCTCAACATCATCGGCGGGCTCGACGGCGCCTTCGAAGGGCGCGCCGTGGTGGCCGGCGAGGACCTGGGCAAGCTCTCCGACCGCGCGCTGAGCGCGTTTCGCAACGAGCGGGTCGGGTTCATCTTCCAGCAGTTCAATCTGCTCGAGCACCTCAGCCTCGCCGAGAACGTCGCGTTGCCCGCGTCTTTCGCACGGCGCGCCGAGCGGGACGCGGAGCAGCGCGCGCTGCGTGCGCTCGAGCGCGTCGGCCTCGCCGATCGTGCCGGCGATCTCGCCGCCAACCTGAGCGGCGGTCAGAAGCAGCGCGTCGCCATCGCGCGCGCGCTGTGGAGCGAGCCGCCGCTGCTCTTGTGTGACGAGCCCACCGGCAACCTCGACAGCGACACCGGGCATCAGATCATCGAGATGTTCGGCGAGCTCAACGCGTCCGGCATCACGTTGATCGTCGTGACCCACGAAGAGCGCGTCTCGCGCGCCGCGCGCCGCGTGGTGCGGCTCGAGGACGGGCGCGTGATCGCCGACGAGCGCGAGCCCGACGGCGCCCCCAAAGACGACGAGGCCGCGGCGTGAGGCTTCTGCGACTGGTTCGGCAAAACCTGCGCCGCAATCTGCGGCACAACGTGCTGTCGAGCATCGGCATCGTGATCGGCATCGCCGCGCTGTCGTTCTTCATCGCCCTCGACGCCGGCGTGCGCGAGGTGGTGCTCGGCGAGATTTTCCCGGTGGACCGCTTCGAGGTCGTGCCGCCCAAGTCGACGCTCTTTGGCAGCGGCCGCCGCATCGACGATGCGGTGGTGGCGCGCCTGCGCTCGCCGCCCGCCGAGGTCGGCGTCAAGCCGGCGGCGGTCTACCCGCGCATGAAGCTCGCCTTCCCAGCGCGCGGCTGGGGCGGCAAGCATCTGCTCAAGCGCGAGCACGACCTCTACTTCGAGCTCACCGGTTTCATCGACGGTGTCAGCGGCGAGGTCGTCAGCGCCGACGTGCGCGCGCCGTACACGTTCGCCGACTTCCTCGACCCGAACAAACCCGCGCGACCGGCGAAGTGCGTCGGCGACAAGAACCACTGCGCGCAGCCGCCGGGCGGCGTCAACGCCATGACCTACTGCGCGTGGGACGTGCGCGAGTGCCACCGCCCGGTGCCCGCGGTGCTGTCGCGCCACATGATCGAGCTCTATAACAGCACCATCGCCGCGGCGAACCCCAACCTGCCGCGCATCCCCGACTTCGTCACGTCGCTGTTCGCCGGCCGCATGTTCACCGTCGAGCTCGGTCGCTCGTATCTCGGCTCGCGCGCCGAGCGCGGCGGCGATCCAGTGCAGCGCAAGTTCCGCCTGGTGGGCGTCTCGCGGCGCGCGATCCGGCTCGGCATCAGCGTTCCCATCGCCTACGTCAAGCGTTGGAACCGCCGCTACGCCGGCAAGGCCGCCGCCGAGAGCTACAGCAGCGTCGTGGTGCAGGTGGCGAGCAAGGGCGACATCACGGCGCTGGTCGCCTACGCCAAGCGCATGGGTTTCGACGTGGCCGAGAGCGTCGGCGAGAAGATCGGCGTGTTCATCACCATGGCCACCGTGCTGTTCACGCTGGTGAGCGTCATCATCATCGTCATCGCGGCGATCAATATCGCCCACACCTACATGATGTTGATCGCCGAGCGCCGGCGCGAGATCGGCGTGCTGCGCGCGGTGGGCGCCACACGCGGCGCCATCCGCGCCGTGATCCTCGCCGAGGCGGCGCTGGTCGGCCTGTTGGGCGGCGGCCTCGGCCTCGGCCTCGGGCGGCTCGCCGCTTGGGCCTGCGACCACTACTCGCGCACGCGCGTGCCCGACTTTCCTTTCAAGCCGGAGACCTACTTCG
>JAGQIK010000429.1 GCA_020431405.1 Myxococcales bacterium | reverse complement strand
TCGCGGCGGCGATCCGCTCGCTGACATCGTTGGTGCGGGCCACGACGCCCGCACACCGGCGCGACGAGCCCACACCTAAGCCGCCCGCGCCGAGGCCAGCGATGGTGGTGCTGCTCGGCGTGCCCGATGGCGCGCGTGTCAGCGTGGACGGCCGGCGCAGGCGCGCGCCCTCGGGACGTATCGCGCTGGCGCCGGGCAGCTACGAGATCGCCGTCGAGGCCGACGGCAAGCGCTGGAGCAACCGCGTGCGGCTCGGGCCCGGCGACCGCGTCGAGCAGCGCATCGCGCTCGCGAGCGCCGCCTCGGGGCGCAGCGACAAAGGCACGCGCCGGCGCAAGGGCTGGCTCATCGCGGGCATCACCTTCGCCAGCCTCGCCGCGATCGCCGAGATCGCCGGCATCGCGCTGGCGGTCAAGGCGAACCAGCTCTTCTCCGACGATCCGGATTTCCCGCCGCTGCGCGACGGCTCGGTGGCCGGCCACGTCAGCGCTGGCATCCTCGCCGCGGCGGCGATCACCAGCCTGGTGGTCTACTTCTTCGTGCCGGCCAAGCCGCGCAGCGACAGCGCCGACGGCGACCGCGAGCACGCGCTGCTGCCGACGTTCACGCCGCGGCGCGGCGGCGGCGCGACGGTGGGCGCGTTGCTTCGCTTCTAGCGGCGATTGGTGCGTGAAGCGCGGGCGGCTGCTGGCGCCGCGTGCTAGCGTTCCCCTCATGCAGCACCTCATCGAGCGCGCCGTGGCCGCCCTCAATGGTGTCATCGGAGACACGCTCGCCGAGCAGCAGAGCCCGCTGGCCTTGAAGATGGCCCTCGTCGGCGACGGCGGCGCCGCTGCGTGCGACGACGACGGGGCGCTGGTGGGCGACAGCGAGGCGGCCGGCCGCGAGCGGCTGTGTCTGTTCGTGCACGGCAACTGCGACTGCGACCGCACCTGGTGGCAGCGCGACGTGGCCTACGGCGCGCGGCTGCGCGAGGAGCTCGGCGT
This sequence comes from Myxococcales bacterium, assembly GCA_020431405.1. Classification (GTDB taxonomy): domain Bacteria; phylum Myxococcota_A; class Polyangia; genus JAGQIK01. The sequence continues at coordinate 10,566 of JAGQIK010000429.1, read as the reverse complement.
GGCGCCGCTCTACCTGCGCTACAACAGCGGGCTGCACATCTCCACCAACGGCCAGCAGCTCAGCGCGCTGCTCGAGGCCGTGGCGCGCAGCCACGGCGCGCTGAGCGAGCTGACGCTCGTCGGTCACAGCATGGGTGGGCTCGTCATCCGCAGCGCTTGCTACTACGCGACGCTGCACGGGTTGACGTGGGTCGAGCGCGTGCGGCGGGTCGTTTTTCTCGGCGTGCCGCATGACGGCGCGCACCTCGAGCGGCTCGGGCGGCTGGCCACGCTGGTGCTGTCGCTGGTGCCCAACCTAACCACGCGCGTGATCGCGCTCAGCGGCGAGCGCCGCAGCGCGGGCATCAAGGACCTGCGCCACGGGTATCTGCTCGACGAGGAGTGGGCGGGCGGCGGCGACGAGCGCTTGCTGCCCAGCGCGCGGCAACACGTGCCGCTGCTCGACGGCGTCGACTACTACGCGGGGCTCGCCACGCTGGGTGCCGACGAGGCGCACTGGCTGGCGCGTCTGTTCGGCGACGGCGCAGTCCATCCAGCCAGCGCCCGCGGCGACCGCTGGCTCGGCCGCGGTCTCGAGCTGCCCAGCGACAACGTGCGCGTCTTTCCCAAGACCTCGCACCTCGGGCTCGTCTACAGCGAGCCGGTCTACGAGCAGCTGCGCAGCTGGATGAGCTAAGGGAGCGGACTAGCTTCAGCGTCGCAAGGCCTCTAGCGTCGACGGCGCACGACGAGCGCCAGCAGCCCGAGCACGATCCACAGCGCCGCGCTCGGCGCGCCCGCGGGCGCGCTCGCCAGCGCACAGCCGCCGACGAGCTGCGTAGCGCCTACGTCGTCGGCGCCACCGCCGCCAGCGCCCGCCGTGGCTGGCTCGCTCGGTGGTCCGTGGTAGCTGAACGTGCTGCGCGCCGGCTGGCCGAGGTTGCCGACGCGGTCGCGCGCGAAGACGAGGAGCTCGTAGTCACCCGTGCGCGGCAGGCGCAGCGCCGGCAGCGCCTCGAGCTTGGCTGCGAAGGGCGTGTCGTCGACCAGCTCGCCACTATCGACGTGGCGCAGCTGGATCTTGATCTCGATCTCGTCGCGCGGGGTGGTGTTGTCGCTGACCGCGATGTTGCTGCGCAGCGCGTCGGGGTCGTCGATGCGGCCGCTCGGCGGCGCGAGCAGCGAGACGTCGGGGCCGATGGTGTCGACGAGCACGTCGAGCGACTTGGCGGGCGCGACGTTGCCCGACAGATCGGTGACGCGCACCTCGACGGTGTGCGTGCCATCGTCGAGCACCGTACGCAGCGTGGCGCTGTGCGTGGCCGCGGACCACTCGCCGCCGTCGACGCGGAAGGCGTAGCGCAGCAGGTCGTCGGGCGTGTCGCCGTCGGTGGCCTTGGCGTTGATCGTGACGATGCCGCCGACGGGCGTGCCGAGCACGTTGTCGGGCGCGGCTTTGGGCGCGTCGACATCGTCGTTGCTGGCGGCGCTGCGCTCGGACGACGTCGTGTTGGCCGACGTCTTGAACGCCACCAGCGGGGGCGTCTTGTCGCCGGGCGCGCGCTTGATCAGCTTGCCGAACAGCGTCGCCCACTGCGCGTCGCTGGTGGCGCGCGAGAGGTAGAGATAGAACGTCGACAGCGGCCCCGACGCCGCGGAGAACGCGCGCGGCGCGACCTCGATGGCCGACAGCTGTCCGCCGATGGCGGCCTGCACCATGGCGTCCACCGCCGGCTTGATCGGCGCCAGATTGAGCTTGAGGCCGAACGGATCGGTTGCCTTGGCGCTCAGCTGCCCGAGCTTGAGCGAGCTGACAGCGAGCACGATCGCTTCTTTGGCGCTGTCGAGCTTGAGCGCCACGTCGGCCTCCACGGTGCTGCTGATCGTCACGGTGGTGGGGCCTTTGGCGCCGGTGCCGACGAGCTCGACCTCTACCGGTAGGCTCAGCGAGAGGCGCGCCTCGCCGCTGCTCGGCGCCAGCGTCACGGTGGGGCTCGCGGCGGCGCGCGCGCTGAAGCTGTCGAGGGTCTTCATGCCGATCAGCAGCGTGACGATGCCGAGCTTGGTCTTGTCGACGCCGATCTCGGCGAGCTTGGCGTGGTCGAAGCAGAGCAGCCCGCTGTCGCGCGCGGCGCCGAGCCCCGCCGAGATCGCGCGGGACGAGAGCGCCAGCCCGAGGTGGTCGGTGCCGATGCTCATCGCCGGCACGGCGGCGGGCGCGGCGGGCAGCGTCGCCGCGGGGCCGCCGGCAGCACACGGCGCCTTGCTCACGGCGTCGACGTCGAGCGTGGCGCCGGCCTGCACGCGGTCGCCGCCGCTGGCCAGCGAGCTCAGCTGGCCGGTGAACTTGTAGGCGCCGAAGGTGCGCGAGAGCTTGGTCATCTCGGCGAGGCGCTGCTCGAGGAACGGCTGCACCTTGTCAGCGAGCGCCTTGTTGAGCGCGTCACGCGCCTTGTTGACGATGGTCTTCTTGAAGAGCGAGATGGCGCCGTTGAGCACCGCGCCAGGCAGACCACAGCCGCTAAACCAAACCTTGGTGCCGCTGCTCGGGATGTCGATCTGCACGCGCGCATTGGCGAGCTTGATCTTCGCGCCCGCGACGCTCGGGTCGAACGACGCGCTCGCCGTCCAACGGCTCACCGTGACGTTGCCGGTGCAGCTCAGCGAGCCGACGCAGAGGCGAAAACGCGTCTTGGCCGCGATGCTCAGCGCGCCCGCCGCATCGACGGTCAACGTGCCCTGTCCGGCCTTGATCGAGACCTCCTGCAGCGGCAGCGAGATCGTCGATGGGTCGATCTTGATGCGCGTCTCGCCGAGAAAGGAGCAGCCGAACAGCTTCTCGTCGACCGCCGGCGTGGGGAACGTCTTCGGCACCGCGTCGGGCAGGATCTGGGCGATGACATCTAACCCCGCCTGTGACACGCCAACCAGCGCATCATCCGCGCGAGCAACGCCAGAAGCCACAACAAACGCACAGACCCAGACGACCAAACATCGCGAAAAAACGAGCCCCATGCCCTGCCCCCAATACACACTCCATACCAGGGGTCACTCTCTTCCTCATAAACATCTAATATCAATAGATAAATAAGCCACAATGACATTTGTCCACGTCCGGATACCGGACGGGGAGAAATGTCATCGTGGCCTAAAATATGTGTAATATCAGACTGTTAAAGATCGGAGAGTGACCCCGGGTTGGGTGGGACAGGTTCTGTCAGCCCGGGGTCGTTTGACCTTAGCGGGCGATGAGACCGACGGCGGTTTGGGGCAGGCCGCTGAAGGCGGGCTTCTGGGTCAGCAGGCCGCTGGTGGTGTCGATGGCGTAGATGCTGAGCGTGTGGTCGCGGCCATTGAGCACGTAGAGGAAGCCGTCGCCGTCGCTGGCGTCGGCGTCGAGCGGGCCGTCGCCGGCGGCGGCGTTCCACAGCAGGGACATCGTACCGTCGGCGGCGATCTCGTAGGCGCTCAGGTTGTTGGTCTTGGTGTTGGTGACGTAGGCGAACTTGCCGGCGATGGCGACCCAGCACGGCGCGGATTGACCGGAGGCCACCGAGCTGGAGAGCGGCGCGAGCGAGCCGAGGCTGACGACGTCGTAGGAGCTGGCGGCGCCGCGCGTGTCCATGCCGCCGAAGGCCTCGGAGACGATCAGCTGACCCTTGCCGCTGACGGCGAAGCCGAAGGGGGTCATGCCCTTGGAGACGTGCACCGTCGGGCCGCTCGCCACGCCGGAGGCGTCGACGTGATAGACATCGATCTTGCTGGTCTTCTTCTCGGTGACGACGAGCAGCTTGCCGCCGTCGACGAGCTCGATCTGGCCGGGGCCGACGTCGTCGCCGCTCAGCGGGCGCGTCGACTCGGGCAGCGCTACCAGCGACTTGCCGACGATCTGATAGCCGGCGATGTTGCCGGGCGTGCTCGCGTCGCCGGCGTTGACGACGTAAACGATGTTCTTGCTGACGGTGATGCTCACCGGGGCGACGCCGCCGGAGCTGACGTTGGACTCGAGCGACAGCGAGCCGTCGCTGTTTTCTGCCAGCATCGAGATCGTGTTGTCGCCGGCGTTGACGGCGAAGAGGCGCTTCTGGCTGGCGTCGCGCACGAGCGCGCCCTGGCTGCCGAGTCCCTTGCCGCTACCGACGCCGCCGGTGTCGTACGAGCCGAGCGCCGCGAGGCTGCCATCGACGCCGCGCAGATAGGCGAAGACCTTGTTGCCCGTGCTGGCGTTGGAGAGCGTGTAGATCGCCTTGCTGCCGGCGACCACGCCCACCGCGCCGCTGGGCAGACCGCTGAAGGTGGGCTTCTGCTTGAGCGCGCCGGTGGCCGTGTTGACGTCGTAGATGCTGAAAGACGCGTCGCGGCCGTTGAGCACGTAGAGCAGGTCCTGCGCGTCGGTGACGGCGGCGTCGATGGGGCCATCGCCGCTCGGCGCACTCCAGGTGTACTTCAGCGAGCCGTCGCTGGCGATCTCGTAGGCCGCCACGGTGTCGCTCTTGGTGTTGGTGACGTAGGCGTAGTTTCCGGCGACCACGACCCAGCACGGCGCGGACTGCCCCGAACCGACGGCGCTCGAGATCGCGCTCAGCGTGCCGCGCAGCGCGCCCACGCTGTAGGAGCTGGCGGCGCCCTTGTTGTCGGCGCCGCCGAAGGCCTCGGAGACGATCAGCTGGCCGGCCGCGCTGCTGGCGAAGCCGAACGGCGTCATGCCCTGCGACGGGTGCACGACGGGATCGCCCGCCACGCCGCCTTGCATCGCGTAGGTGGTGATGTGGTTGGTGTTCTTCTCGGTGACGATCAGCAGCTTGCCGTCGCGCGAAAACTCGATCTGCCCCGGCGCCGCGTTGTCGACGGAGAGCGGGCGCGACGAGTTGGCGATGGCCACCAGCGCGGTGGCCGTGGCGTTGAAGCCAGCGATGTTGGCGGGCGTGCTGGCGTCGCCGGCGTTGACGACGTAGACCACGCCGCCGCGCGAGGTGATGCTGCGCGGCGACACGCCGCCCGCGTCCACGCGCGACTCGAGCGTCAGGGTGCCGTCGTCGGCGAGCGAGAGCATCGAGATGCTGTCGTCGCCTGCGTTGACGGCGAAGAAGCGGCGCTGCGCCGCGTCGAACACCAGCGCGCCCTGGCTGCCGAGGCCCTTGCCGCTGCCCTTACCGCCGGTGGACGTGCCGCCCACCTCGGTCAGCGAGCCGTCGGCCGCGCGCGCGTAGACGATGATCTGATTGTCGGCCGCATCGTTGGAGAGCGTGTAGACCGCCTTGGGCGCCTTGGTCTGCGGCGCCGCGTCGGGCTGTGGCGCCGCGTCGGGCGACGGTGCGCCGTCGGGCGCGGGGGCGCTGCCGTCCGGCGACGGCGCGCTGTCGCTGAACGCGTCGGGCGACGGGCCGCCGTCGGGCGGTGCGCTCTCGCTGTCGCGCGCGCACCCCGTGGCCACGACCGCCACGAGGGTGAAGGTGATACACGTGTAGATAAGCGAACGAATCTTGACGCTCATACGCTGCCTCCGGCCTTGTTCGTTGTGGGTGACGTGAGGCCTTACGCCACAGGTAGGCAGCGGTCGCATCGATCGCGTTGAAACGATCGCAATGGGGTGTTTCGTTTTCTGAGTTGAAGTCAGTCCCAGGTGCGCAACTCGGCGAGAATTGCCGAGTATCGGCGCAGGATGCGCTCGCGCTCGAGGCTGAAGACGACCATCGCACCGACGACCAGAAGGCCCAGCGCGGTGAGAAACAGCGCGCCGAGGGCGCGGCTCTGCAGGCCGTAGCGCACCATGTTGAGCAGCAGATCGGCGAGCAGCGCGCACGAGCCGAGCAGCACGTAGACGCGCACGCGCAGCACGACGCCGAACACGACGCAGGCCAGCGCGAGCAGCGGCACGATGACGAGGCCCTGCAGCGCGCTCGCCGAGGTGAGCGCCTGGCCGAGCGCGATGCCGTGCACGACCACGACGACGATGCTGCGCAGGGTCGTCGCTTCGGCGCTGCCGAGCTCGGCGCGATAGGTCTGGATCATCAGCAGCAGCGACGCCGCGATGGGCACCGCGTAGAGCAGCACGTCCGTCCAGCCGAGCGCCGCCCACGCCGCGAAGAGCGCGATGTTGCCGGCAGCGAGCGCCGGCACGCGCAGCAGCCGCGAGCGCGTGCGCGCGGCGAGCACCGCGTAGTAGAGCGAGCCGACGAGCATGGCGAGCGAGATCGACGACGGCTGTAGATCGGGTGCGGCGGGGATCAGCGCGAGCGGCAGCAACGCCGCACCGAGCCACAGCGGGCGGCGCACGTGGCGCAGCTCGTCGTCGTCCTCGGGGGCGTCGTTGGCGACGCGGCGCAGGATCAAGAGCTGACCGACGACAAAGGCCAGCGCGATGTCGGCGGCGAAGGGCAGCGCCGACAGCGCGGTGAGCTGGCGCGCCCAGACGTAGGCGCCGAGCACGGCGAGCATCGCGACATACATCGCGCTCTCGCGCTGCTCGCGCAGGCAGATAGCGCCTTGCCAGAGCGCGACGGCGACGAGGCTGGCGAGGGTCAACGCGACGGCAAAGCCGGGCAGCCCGTGGGCGAAGAGCGGCGCGGCCGCGGCCGAGATGCCGGCGATGGTGATCACGAAGCCACCGACGGTGCGCACCGCGTGGCGCTCTGCCTCGCTAGCGATGTCGTCGCCACGCAGAACGCGCGCGGCGACCGCGCGCAGCGCGGCGGCACACAGCAGAAGCGGCGGCGCGAGCAGCGAGAGCACCGTGGCCCGCGGGTAGGCGCCGGTGGAGAGCTTCTGCGCGACCCACAGCGTGCCGAGGGTGGTGGTGACCGCCGCGGCTGCCGACCAGGCGACGCCGAGCGCGGCGGCGTACTCGTCGCGTCCCGCGCGCCGGCGCGCCACCAGCATGAAGACGAGCGCGCCGAGCGCGGCGAGGAGCGCGGGCTCGCCAGCCGGAGGCGCGAGCCGCAACGCCATCACGCCGACGAAGAGCACGCCGAGCGCAGGCGATGCCAGTGGCCGCGCCGAGACGAGCGCCACGCCGCGCGACGTCGCCGCGGCGGCCGCAACGGCGATGAGACCGAGCACCAGCGAGACCGGCAGCGACGGCGCGACCGCCATCACCACGCCGAACGCGCCGGCGACAGCGGCGATGAACGCGTAGGCGCGCGTCGCGGGTCGGCCGCGCGCCAGCAGCAGCGACGCCGCCAGCGTGGTGGCCGCGGCGAGGTGAAGCGGCCAGGCGATCTGTGCGCGCGCCAGCGCCAGCAGCGTCGAGGGCGCACGGAAGAGCACCTGCGCCGCGTGCACGCAGACGAGCGCGGCCAGCGGCACCGTCAGGTGCAGCAGCGCCAGCGCGTCGGCGGCCTTGCGGCGTGCGTCGCCGAAGGGCTGGATGCGCGAGACGAGCGTCCAGGCTGCGGCCAGCGCGGCCATCAGCGTGACCTGATGCCAGCCCGCGCCGGACGTGCCGAACGCGCGCCAGATCAGCAGGGTCGCGCCGGTGAGCAGCGCGAGACCCACGACGACGACGGAGAGCTGGCCGAGCGCGTCGCTCTCCTCGAAGACGAGCACCGCGGCGGCGGCGGCGAGCCCGAAGAACACCAAGGCCAACCAGCCGAGACCGCCCAGCACGACGCCGCCGATGGCGAAGCCGAGCACGGCGCAGCCGCTGGCCGCCGCCAGCGCGGCGCGGCGACGGACGCGATCGGCGCCCGGCACGAGCAGCGGCACCCGACGGCGCGCGAGCAGCAGCAGCACCATCATCGCGCCGACCACCGGCACCCAGCGCTGCATCGCAGCCACGGTGTCGAGCGCGTCGAACGGCACCCCGCTGGCGAGGCTCGCCAGGGCCAACATCACGCCGAGCGCCGGGATGAAGAGCGAGAAGAAGCCGCGCGAAGAGAGGCCCTGGTGGATCAGCAGCACCGCGGCCAAGGCGATATAGACGTGCATCACGCCGGCGGCCTCGCCCAGCGCCACGACGCCGAGCAAGAGCGGCAGCGCGCTGGCGGCGATACCCAGCGTGCGCGCCGGCTCGACGACCAGCCGCTGCACGTCGCGCGCGAAGGCGAGGCGGAAGCGATGCACCAGCGCCGACGCGACGGCGGCCAACAGCAGCCACGCGCCGCCGACGGCGCTGAGGCTGACAAAGTCGCTCACGTGTCCGGGCATCAACGCCACCGCGCCGAGCGGCGCCGCGACGAGCAGCGCCAGCGCCGCCAGGTGCGCCGGCGCACGCCAGCGCGTCTGCTCGGCGATGCGCGCCAGCGCCAGCGCGGCGAGCGTGAAGGCCAAGGCCAGCTGCAGCGGCGTGTGGTTCCACGGCGCGTAGGCGCCGATGATGACAGCCGCCGCCAACGCGCCGATAGCGCCCTCGACGGGCAGCGCCTTGATCAAGCGCGGCGCCAGCAGCGCGAGCACCAGCGCCAGCGCCGCCAGCAGCAGCGGCGCGCCGAGGGGAAACCAACCGCTCGCCGCCGCGCGCAGCCCGAGCTGCGCCACGAGGCCGATGGTCAGCGCGTGGGCCGCGCCATGAAGCCAGCGCCGCTCGCTCACCCGCGCCAGCAGGTGCGCCAACGCGGCGTAGATCGGCCACGAGGCGAACATCGGGCGCGCGTCGTCGCCCGCCGTGAGCGCCAGCGCCGCGAGCGTCGCGCCGATGACCATCACGAAGCGCTCGAGGTCGCGCGCGATGTCGGCGAACCCGCCGCGCGCGTCGTCGCGCGTGCGCGCGGCGAGCCGGCGCGCGGCCATGCCGAGGAAGATCACGTAGGGCAGCAGCGCGATGCCGAAGTAGGCCGGCGGCAGCGGCTCGTTGACGTAGCCCAGCGCGGGGCCGAGCCGCTGCGAGACGTAGTGCACGAGCCCCGAAAACGGCGCCGGCAAGAAGTAGTAGGTCAGCACGCCGCAGCTGGCGGCGAGGTACGTGGCCAGCGAGCGCCCGCTGTCGGCGGCGCGGCGCGCGAAGCCCCAGGTGGCGCCGGCGGCGGCGACGAGCAGCGCCACGCGCCCGAGGGTGTTGAAGTAGCCGCGCGTGGCGAGGCCGACGATGGCCAGCGCCACGGCGACGAGCGACGCGCCGTGCAGCGCCAGGCCAAGACCTGAAAGGCGCGGCTCGGCGCCGGCCCGCGCGCGCAGGCGGCGATCGGTGGCGAGCAACGAGGCGCATAGCGGCGCCAACCACAGCGCGTGCAGCGTGACATCGGCGCCGCCGACGGCGACGTGCACGCGACCGACGACGACGAAGAGCGCCCACACCGCGCTGGCGACGACGTAAAGCAGCGACGTCTGCCACACCGCGCCGTCGCGCGAGAGGCGGCGCATGGCGATGTCGATGGCGAGCACGGCCGCGGGCACGACCCACAGCGCGCGCGCGCCGAGCGCCGCGGTGATGCTGATCGCGAGCGCCAGCGGCAGCGCCGCCGCGAGCGCGGCGCCCATGGTCTTGCGTTCGAAGAGGCCCGAGATGACGGCGACCATCGCGCCTTGCGCAGCCAGCGTGAGCAGCGCTGTGATCGCTGCGCCGGCGACACCGGTCGCACCTCCGCGCGCCCACAAGAGCGCCACCAGCTCGCCGGACGCTACGGCGGCCAGCGGCAGCAGCGCCGACGTGAAGCAGAACAGCACGCGCGCCACGCCGTGCGCCTCGCGCTTGCGAGCGAGCGCGAGACCGGCGCCGAAGAACGCCGCCGCGTAGCCGTGCAGACCGAGCGCGATAAGCCCGTAGAGCCAGTGGCGCGCGAGCTGCTGCCACATCGCCTGCAGAAAGTAGATCGAGCCGAACGTGACGAGCAGCCCGCCAAACAGCCAGAGCGCGTTCTCACCGAGGAAGCGCTTGACCACCGTCGGCCAGCCCGACTCCTCTCGCGCCAGCGCGTCGGCCGGCGCTTCCGGCGTCACGCGCGCCGCGTCGGCGAGCGCCGATGACGCCGCGCTCGCCGCCGCGCCGAGCACCTGCGCCTGCGAAGCAGCCTGGGCGCGCTCTGCCACCGGCAGCGCCGTCAGCGAGGCGCGCTCGGCGCAAAGCGCGTGATGCTGCGCTTCGACGGCCGCTGCGAGCGCTTCGTGCTTTGCGACCTCGCGCTCGAGTGAAGCCTCGAGCTCGTCTCGCGTGGGCGGCCCTTCGAGGAGCGCGGGCAGCGGCGCCATCGCACGCTGCGGCGCGGGCACGTGCAGGGCATCAGCGTCGCGGAGGTCGTAGAGGCGTCGCAGTCGCTCGCGGGTGAAGCGGTTGATCAAGCCCGCGTGCGTCCAGCGATCGATCTCGATCATCAGCAACCGAAGCAGCTCGCCGCTCGGTCGCGCTGTCGCTTCGTTTGACATGAGTCGCGTCACGTTGCAGCGCCCGTGCCGAGCCGCGCGCGCGCGCCAACGTCGCGAAAGGCCATCGGCGGCGTCCCACGCGCCCCCTCGGAAAGGTGCGTGCAGCGCGTAGCTGTGGTTGCAACGCCGCGTAGGGTGCGTCGCGGTGTCACGGATTCAACGCCTGGTGACGAACCTCACACGGCGCGTCAAACGGGCGCTAGAGCACCACCAGCAAGATCGCCGTGACGACGCCCACCAGCAGGATTCCGCCGAGCACGATCCAGTACCAAAGCGGCGACGACGAGCCCG
>JAGQIK010000428.1 GCA_020431405.1 Myxococcales bacterium | reverse complement strand
GGCCCAGCGCTCGCGGCGCAGCGCCACCGCCAGCGAGAGCGAAAACAGCTCGCCCAGCGCCAAGCGACGCAGCGCGGGATGCTCGCCGCGCTCGAGCAGCGCGAGCGCCTCGCCCGACAGCGCCTGCTGCTCGGCGTCGCAGAGGTGGATCGTGCGCAGCGCCTCGTCGAGCGGCGGCAGCCCGAAAGCCTCGGCGACGGCGCTCGGCAGCGCGTCGATGACCTCGCTCGCGTGGGCACGCGCGGCGGCCGCGCACGCGCGCTCGAGCAGCCGCGGCGCGACCTTGGGGACCTCGCTGTAGCGCGGGCGCACCTCTCCGGGCGCGTCGGCGTCTGCCACGCGCGGGTGCGCGATCTGCAAACGCGACTTGTAGCGCCGCACGCGCCCGCTGACGCGCAGCTGCTGGCCGCGTTCGTAGCGGCTGGTCATCCCCGCCGCGCCGCCAAACCACACGCACGAGAGTAGCGCCTCGCCGCCCTCGGCCGCCCCGAGCTGCACCTCGACCATCCGCCGCCCACGCGCGCGCCCGCCGCGGATGTCGACGATCACCCCGGAGGTGGACCGATCGTCGCCCTCGCTGAGCTCGGTGATCGGCGTCAGCTGGCGGTCGTCGCGGTATCCCAGCGGCAAGAAGAACAGCAGGTCCTCGACGCGCTCGAGCCCGCGCTCGGCGAGCCGCTGCGCCAGCGCGGGGCCAACGCCGGGCAGCGCGGTCAGCGGCGCGTCGAGGCCGGTGGCCGGCGGGGCATCCTTCGCCTCGGGCGTCTCGCCGGCGGCGTCGCTTTCGCGACGCTGCTTCGACGACGGCTTGGGAGGAGGCGAGCGTCGCAGGCCGTCGCCATGCTGCGCGACGAGACGCATGCCGAAGGCGACGAGGCGCACGCGCTCCGGTCGCGGCTGCGTGTCGAAGCGCTCGAGCTTGGCGGCGAGCGCGTCGAACGCGTCGGCAGCCTCGCCCTCGGGGGCCGTGTCGGCCAGCCGCCGGCTGGCGTCGCGCAGCGTCGTGCCGAGGTTGGCGATGCCGTCGATGTTGCGAAAGCCGTCTTTGGCCGCGAAGCGCAGCGGCGCTTCGAGCGCGGCGAGCGCGCGCTCGCAGGCGGCAGATGGACGTGCTGGCTTGGCGGGCTTGGCGGGCGGCAAGGCGTGGCGAGGCTAGCCCAAACGGAAGCCTAGGGTTAGGGCCAAGGCCAAGTCGAAGAGGAAGACGAAGACGAAGTCCAAGTCCAAGACGAAGTTCAAGTCCGAGCTTCGACTTCGGCTTCGACTTCCACTGAGCGCTTGGCCTTAACCTCAGGCTTCAACTTGGGCTTCGACTCAGCCCACCGGCGGCGCTAGGGACGATACGTAAACCGCAGCTCGTAGTCGCAGAGGTGGAAGACATCCCCCTCGTCGATGCGCTTGTTGTCGATGCGCATGCCCTTGTAGTCGATGCCGTTCGTGCTGCCGAGATCCTTGATGTAGTAGGTCCCGTTGCGCCGAATGATCGCCGAGTGCTTGCGCGAGATGTTGCCGTCTTTGATGGCGAGGTCGCTGGTCTTGGATCCGCGACCGATGATGAACTGGTCTTTGTCGATCGGGATCTTCTGATTGTTGAAGATCAGATAGAGCGTCGGACCCCCGGGGCCGCCGGGATCCATCCCTGGCCGCATGCCGGGCGGATGGCCGCCCGTGGGTCGGCGCTGCGGATCGGGAGGCCGGTAGCCGCCGCCGCCGCCGCCGCCGCTCGGCTGCTGAACCGTGCGCCGCGCGCTGTAGCCAGGGCCCATCGGCGGACCACCAGGCGGAGGCGGAGGCCGACGGCCGGGTCCGGGTGCAGGCGCGGCGCCGCCGGCGCCCATCGAGGGCATCGCGCCCGGCGCGCCGCGATGGCCCGCGGCTGCCGCAGGCCCGCCGCCATGCATCTGCTGCGGCGCGTAGTTCTTGCTCCGCGCGTAGTAGCGCATCGCTTCATTGATCAAGTAGTCAATGGAGCAGTCGAAGTCGTTGGCCATCTGCTCGAAGGTGTCCCAAAGGACATCCCGGCAGTAAAAGTGGCGCATTGTCTTCTTGTTTTGGTCCATCGCGATGGCCCGCTGCTCCGCTTTGACGAGTCCCTAGACTACTACTTTTTCTCTGCCGCGCCGCGCTTCTTGACGCGCGCTACGGCAGCGAGCGCCACTGCTCCCAGCGTTGCTCCTTTTCCCCAGCTCTCGTGCTTGAGCTTGGTCTTGTCGCTGGTGAGCTTCTGTAGCCCGGGGAGGTCCGAGATGGTGCCGACTTCACCCAGCACTTGCACCGCCACCAACCGCGCGATCCAGCTCTCCGACGCGAGCGCCTTACGCACCGTCGGAAGCACTGACTTCCCAAGGCCTTGGATTACCTTCTGAAGGTAATCCTTAACGTCATCTTTTTCGTAAGGATACTTCGAAGAGAGGCCGCCGAGCAACTTCGCGACACCCGCCGACCCGCAGCACGAGACCAGCGCCTCGGCCGTTCTATAGCGAACGATCTTGTTGCTGTCAGAGAGCATCGGCAGCAGCGCGTCAGCCGTCTCCGGCTTCTTGACCTTCTCCAACACGCTGAACGCCGCGTCGCGCAGCTCGCCCTCTTCCTTGGCGTTGCCTGCCAGCGCAGCCATCGGCTTGATCAGGCTCGGGTTGGGCGTGAGCTTGAGCGAGAGCAGCGCCATCTGCCGCTTCTTGACCTCGCCGGTCTGCGCCTCCGAAACAAGAAACGCGCGACCGGACGCGTCCTTGACCTTGCCGATAGCCTCGAAGACCGCGGCGCTGGGCTTCTTCTTGCCGAGCTCGATCAGCTTGGCGGTGCCCGCCTTCTTGTCGGCGGCGCTGCCGACGGCCGCCAGCAGGTTGGCCAGCTCGACGACGCGCTCGGGGTCGTTGGCGACGGCGTCGGCCACGGCCGGGCCCGCCGCCGCGCCGGCGGCCTGCACGATCTTCGGACCGCTGTGATCGCCGCCCGAGCGCCGCGCCCAATCGGCGAGCATCCAGCTGATCATCGCCTTGGTGACTTCGGTCTTCTTCGCGTCGGAGAGATAGGGGCGCAGCGAGAACAGCGCGTCCTTGGCGCTCAGCTGCGCGCGCCCGCTGCCCTGACCCTTCATCTTCTTCATCAGCTTGCCGACCAGCGCGTTGACGACCTTGGTCTGGTCGGCCTTGTCCTTGCCGATGTGCTTGAGGTCTTCACCGAGCGGACCGAGATGTCCCAGCTCGACGAGCGCTTCTGCCGCCAACACGCGCACGTCGATCTTCTGTCCGGTATCGCGCACCGCCGCGCGCAGCTTGGGCGCTCCGTTGACGCTGTTCTTCCAGACCTCGACCTTCTCTGGCGTTACTTCGCAGCCGACAAGGGTCAACAGGACGGCGAGCAGCAGTCGCGTAGCGGCGGGGACTACGGCCGACGGCGTAATGGAAGTCTTTGATTTCATGGATGCTCGGAAGCCGGCGAGTATGATAGGTACTCACGCCGAGGGCGTCAAGAAGCGCAGGACCTCGCACAGAGCAACAGATGCCCGCAAGACAGCGTTCATACGTGCGCACCGCCCGCGCTCTGGCGCCGCTCGCAGTGGTCGCGACACTGCTCTGCGCCACGCCCGCGCACGCGCAGACGCGCTTGCTATCGCGACGCGTCGGCGGCCTCGGCCTCATCGGTCCGTCCATCGCACATCCCGCCTCGATACACTACAACCCCGCCACGCTGGGTTTGCTGCCAGGCGCGCTGCGCCTCTATCTCGACGGCACGCTCGATTTCGATCTCGCCGGCTACGAGCCCGCGCTCGTCAATTCGCAGACGGGCGTGCCGATCGCTGGTCAGCGCGGCGATACGGTCAGCAACATCGGCCTCGGCCCGCGCTTCTTCTTCGCCGCCACCAGCGACCTCGCCAACGAGGCCGTGCACATCGCGGGCGCGATCTACTCGCCCGTGGCGCAGTCGTTTTCGCGCCTCGCGGGCGGCGACGGCGACTTCTTCGACGGCGCCGCGCAAGCGCCGGGGCGCGCACACGTCGTCGAGCTGAGCGCCTACCAGATCAACTTCACCATCAGCGCCTCGCTGCGCGTCATCGAGCGCTGGTGGATCGGCGCCACGTTCACCTTCGCCTACTCGCGCATGCGCTACGCGTTCGTACGTGACGCCGCGCTTCGCGGCGGCCGCACGCGCGAAGGCGACGAGCCGATCGCCATCGACGACTGCGGCAGCGGCACGCCCTGCGGCTACGACGCCGACGCCGCCGCCGAGGCGATCGTCGTCTCGGGCGGCACCACCTCGCTCGGCGCCGTCTTCGGCACGCTGGTGCGCGTGCACGAGCGGCTCGACATCGGCGTCGGCTTCTCCACGCGTCTGTTCGACATCGACGGCGGCTCCGGCCTGCGCGTCGACGGCGACGCTACCGTGCGCCGCTCGACCGCGGTCTACGACGCCGCCAGCGCCGCGCTCGGCGGCGCGGTGCAGCGCGATCTCACCGGTCGCGGCATCGTGCGCTACCACATGCCGTGGCAGATCAACATCGGCGCCACCTACCGCGCGACAGCGCGTCTGACCCTCGACCTGCAGCTGCGCTGGGTCGAGCAGAGCGATCAATCGATCCTCGACGTGCAGCTCACCGGCGCGCAGTTCTCCGACGAGCCGGAGATCCCCGATCGCATCACGCGCTTTCAGGGACACCGCGATGTCTTCGCGCTGCAGATCGGCGCCGGCTACAAGCTCACATCGACGCTGACGCTCGAAGGGGCGCTGATGCTCGACAACGGCATCATCCCGAAGAACGCCACCTCGCCGCTGGTTATCGATGGCTGGAGCCTCGACGGCTTCGCCGTGCTGCGCTGGCAGCTGACAAAGATCTTCGCCGTCCAGATCGGCTACGGCTTCGTGCTGACGCTCCCCGCGTCGGTCGACGACTCGGCCTTCGCCCCGTCGCTGTTTGTCGACTGCGTCGAGCAGCGCTTCGACCTCGACGTCGCCGCCTGCCGCGCCGCGCTCGACGGGCGCGGCGTGACGACGGGGGCGGGTGACTATCGGCTGTTCAGGCAGCGATTCAACGTGGCGCTGTCGCTGGCGCTGCGCTAACTGGCCACAGGCCACAGGCCACGGGCCACAGGGGTGGCCTGCTAGCCCTATCGCACGCCTCGCAGCAGACAAGGATGCGGGCGATTGCATCGGCCGTATCTGCGCCTCGCATCACCCGGCGCCACGGCGAAGCGAGCGCGGCGCCCGCGCGTCGATCCTGTGGCCCGTGGCCTTGAGCCCGTGGCCTCTCACACGAACGCCCTGTGTAGCGCGCGCACCGCCTCGTCGAGCTTGCCCCCCTCGAGCAGCAACGTCAGCCGCCGCGCCCCAGCGTAGAGCCCGATCATCGGCAGCGACTCGCCCTCCGCCACCGCGAGCGCTTGCGCCAACCCGGCGGGATCTTCGGTGAGCCCTTCGCCGACCACCGTCGCGGCCTCGAGGCCTTCGCGCACGTCGAGCTCGCCGCCGGCGGCAGCGCGCAGGGCGTCGAGCAGCTTCGCGTAGTCATGGCAGCGGTCGCGCACCAGCAGCAGCGTCGGCCGCGCGCCGTCGCGGTGGGCGTCGAGTCGCGCCGACAGCGGCGTGACCTCGGACTCGCGCAGCACCTCGACGAGCGCGCGCAACGTGGCGGCGCCGCCTTCGGCGCGCAGCAGCGACAGATCGCGCAGCCCGCTGACGCCCACCACGGCGCGGCCGCTGCCTTCGGCGGAGATGCGCGTGACGTTGCCATCGCCGGAGCTGGCGCGCGCGTAGATCGCGATGCCCGCGCGTCGCGCCATGGCGACGGCCTCGGCGTTGAGCACCTTGGCACCGTGCTGCGCGAGCTCGGTCATCTCGTCGTACGACAGCTGCTCGAGGTGGCTCGCCGCGCTGACCACCCGCGGGTCGCCGTCGTAGACGCCATCGACGTCGGAGCAGATCTCGCAGTGGATCGCCCCCAGCGCCGCCGCCATGGCTACCGCCGTGGTGTCCGATCCGCCGCGACCGAGCGTCGTGACCTCGCGCTTGTAGCTCACGCCTTGGTAGCCCGCGATGACCACCACGCGCCCCTCGTCGAGCTCGTCGAAGACGCGGTACGGCCGCACCTCGAGGATGCGCGCGTCGGTGTGGCGGTGGCTGGTGATGATGCCGCACTGCGAGCCGGTGAAGCTGATCGCCGGCACGCCCAACGACTCGATGGACATCGCGAGCAGCGCGCTGGCGATGCGCTCGCCGGCGCTGACGAGCATGTCCATCTCGCGCCGCGAGGGCGCCGCCGACGCCGCGCGCGCCAGCGCGATCAGCTCGTCGGTGGTCTGGCCCATCGCCGACACGACCACCACCACGCGGTGACCCGCGCGCGCCGTGCCGACGACGCGCTGCGCCACCTGCTTGAGACGATCGATGTCGGCCACTGACGAGCCGCCATACTTCTGCACGACAACTGGAAGCACCTGGTCGCTGCTGTGGGTGGTCATCGCCGCTATGTGCACCTCTGTCGGCCTTATAGTAGACTCTACGCGCCATGCGAAAGCTTTTGCTACTCGCGGGGTTGCTGGCCCTCGCGGGCTGTCCCTCGCGCCTGCGCGGCAAGCCGCCAAAGAGTGCGATGGCGCGGCCGATCACGCTGCCGCGCCAGATCAACGAGACCAACTACCAGCGCCTGCGCCTGCTGTACGCCGGCCTGCCCGAGACCGCCAAGCAGCGGCCGGCGTTTCGTCAGCTGCTGCTGACGTATCTGCTGCGCCAGGCGCGTGACGCCGAGAAGCGCGGTCGCAACAAGCTGGTGGCCAAACGCTTTGCCGAGGCGGCGCGCCTCTACAGCCCCGCGGCGGTCTATCGCGGGCTGCAGCCCGAGCGCGACATGGCCCTCATCGCGCACATGACCGTCAAGCGCTTCTCGCCGTCGGGCGAGGAGATGCAGGTCGTGCCGGCGCTGGCCGTGCTGATCTCGGCCGAGCCCAACAACCGCAAGGCGCTGCGCGCCAAGCTCGACGAGGTGCTCGCCTGGCTCGACCGCACGGCGCAGCTGACCTACGGCCGCAACTTCAAGGGCGCCCGCGGCGAGCGCGTGATGCAGCGCGCCGCGCGCCTTTGGCCCTCGCAGTTTGTCGTCGAGACGCTGCGCAAGCTCTACGTCGAGCGCATGATCACGCTCGCGCGCGCCACACCGATGGAGCGCATCCTCGCGCGGCGGCTCTCGCGCGATCCGTTTCGCGGGCTCCTGCAGACCGGCTACAAGATCGCGCGCCTCTATCTGCGCGTCGATCGCCCCGACGAAGCGCTCGAGCGGCTGCGCGAGATCTCGGTCAAGAGCTCGCAGGAAGAGAACCTGCGGCGGCTGCTCGAGCAGGCGGTGGCGCCGACGGCCAACGTCGAAGATCAGATCCGGCTCGCCGAGTACGTCGAAGAGCGCGACATGGACGTGGCGCTGCGCGTCTGCCGCGACGGCGTCAAGCGCTTCCCGCGCGAGGCGCGCGCCTACGCGTGCGTCGGACGTCTCGCTGCCAAGCTGCACATCGTGCAGCTTTCGGTGCGCAGCTACGAGGCGGCGCACTCGCTCGAGCCGCAGCGCCGCAGCTACGCCTTCAAGCTGGCGCAGCAGTACCAGCTGCGTCTCTTTCGCGCGATCGCCGACGAGCGCCTCGTCGAGGCCAAGCGCCTGCTCGGCGAGATCGAGCGCTTCTATCGGCGCGCGCGCGCGCAGTACGGCACCGCGCTCAAGCCACCGCTGGCAGACGTCTACACGCGCATGGGCCAGGGCCTCTACAACGCGGGGCGCGTCGAAGACGCCGCCTCGGCCTACCACAAGTCGATCCGCGTGCGTCCCTCCACCAGCGCGTACATTCACCTCGCCACCATCGCGCTCAAGGGCGGCAGCGGCGTCAAGGCCATCGAGTATCTCGACGCGGCCGCCAAGCTGCCTTCGAGCAACGAGGACATCCAGACCATCTGGCAGGCGCGCATCGAGACGCTGCGCGGCGAAGCGCTGGCCCTGCTCGGCAAGCGCCCCGAAGCGGCGGCCGCCTGGCGCCGCGCCGTTGGCAAGTGGGACCTCTTTCTGCAGAACCGCCTGATGCCGCACGCCGCGGCCGAGGCGCACATCTATCGCGCGCGCGCGCTGTACTCGCTGGGCGAGGTGGCGCGCGCGCTGAGCTCGCTCGACAAGGCCATCGACGCCATGCCGGCGCGCAAGGAGACCTACGCGTCGGTGATATCGCTGCTGGTGCGCCACGGTCACCTGCCCGAAGCGCTCGACGCGTACCATCGCGCGCTCGGCCGCGACGAGGTCGGCGAGTATCTCAAGAGCTACTGCTCGTTCTGGGTCATCGGCCTGGCGCGCCGCGCGGGCAAGACGCCCGACCCGCTGGCGCTCGACTTCCTGCGCAACCTGCAAGGCAGCAAGTGGTACATCAAGCTCGCCAAGCCGGTGCTCGACGGCAGCTTCGGCGAGCTCGCCAAGAAGACGAAGGACCGGGCGCACCTCGCTGAGCTTCACTTCTACTGGGCCGACTACTTGCTGTCGCGCGGCGATCTCAAGGGCGCCCGCGTGCTCTGGAAGAAGGTCATCGCCAGCCAGATGATGGCCTTCTTCGAGTACGACATCGCGTGGTTCAACTTGCACAGCGGGCCGGCGAAGGTGCTGCAGCAGCCCGTAGACCGCCAGAACAGCAGCAGCGGCGCGGCCCGCGCGCTCAACATCTCGCACCGCTAGCTCCCGACTAGAAGAAAAAGGCAGCCCGTGCGTCGAAGCCCTCGGCCATGACCCGAAAGCCAGCCACACTCGCAGCGGCCGCTGCCGCCGCGCTCGTGATCTCCTTCACGCTGCCGCCATCCAGGGTGCAGGCGGCGCCTCAGCTGACGCCGGCCCAGCGCAAGCAAGTCGGCGACTGGCAGGTGATCTCGTTCGCCGTCAAGGACGAGGGCGAGATCCCCGGCGCGCGTGCGGTGGGCGTGATCCCGCGGCCGCCCGAACAGGTGTTGTTCGCGCTGCTCGGCATCGACCGCTACCGCTTCTGGGTTCCACACCTCAAGGGCTCGCGCTTCGTCAAGAAGAGCCAGTGGCCAACGCGCGGCGGCTACGCGGTGCTCGAGTCGAAGCTGCCTTGGCCCGCGCGCGACGCGTGGGCCTACATCCAGTTCAGCTGGGAGCCGCTCGGCGGGCGCCGCTATCGCATGCGCTGGTGGATGCGAAACGGCAACCTCAAGGCGTACCGCGGCTGGGCCGAGGTGGCGCCCTTCACCGGTGACGCCGCCCATACCCTCGTGCACTTCGAGGTGCACATGATGCCCAAGACCTCGGCACCACGCTCGATCGTGCGCAAGGGCATTCGCAAGACGTCCGAGGTGTATGTCCACAGGCTGCGCATGCGCATCGAAGCGCTCAACAAGTACAAGAAATTCCCGGCGGATCTGACGACCCGATATCGCAAGAACTAGCGTGGCGGGTGGATTGACAGGTGCTGACGTGATCGCTAATGTCGGCGGTCGAATGGCGGCATAGCCAAGTGGTAAGGCAGAGGTTTGCAAAACCTCCATTCACCAGTTCGAATCTGGTTGCCGCCTCTCTCAAGGATATCCAAACCGTGTTCACCCGACGGCTGACAGGCAGCGCGCTGGTCGCGCTGCTTATTCTCTGCGCCCTCGCCCCCCTCGACGCCCACGCCAAGCCGCCGCGCAAAGCGCCCGACCAGTCCCGCGGCTGGCGCGTGCGCAAGGCGCCCGTCATCTCGGGCTTCTCGCCGCGGATGGGCGGCGGCGGCACCCGGGTGACGATCAACGGCCAGCACCTCGGCCAGACCTCGGTAATCAAGTTCAACGGCAAGGTGCTTCGCGTCACGAAGCGCTCGCCGACGAGCATCACGGTGGTCATCCCGCGCGGCGCGGCCACCGACGAGTTCGTGATCCGCAAGCCTGGCTTCGCCGAGGTCACGTCCAGCGCACGCTTCGAGGTGCTCAAGAAGCCGAGCCTGCGTGGCTTCTCGCCGGCCGGCGGCGACGCTGGCGTGACGATCACCATCGAGGGCGACAACTTCGTCAGCATCGACAAGTTCTTCATCGGCAAGCGCGAGATGCGGGTCAAGCGGCTCGAGCCGCGGCGCGTGCGCGCCGTCGTGCCGGCGGGCGCCAGCTCGGGCCGCATCCGCATCGTTCGTTCGGGTCGACAGGTCGCCGCATCGCGCAAGTTCTTCAGCGTCGCCTTGGCTCAGCCAAGCATCGACAGCTTCAGCCCCGAGCGCGGCAGCGCGGGCACCGTCGTGCGCATCAGCGGTTCCAACTTCGACCCGCGCGACCGCGTGATGCTCGGCCGGCGCCCGCTGCGCGTGATGTCGCGCGGCGCCGACTTCCTGCAGGTCAAGATCCCGCGCGGCGTGCGCAGCGGCTCGTTCGTCGTGGCCGGCCGAGGCGGGCGGCGTGGCAGCTCCAGCCGCAGCTTCGTCGTGATCCAGCCGCCCAAGGTGCGCGGCTTCGAGCCCAAGGCGGGACCTGCGGGCACGCAGATCACGATCCGCGGCGTGGGCTTCACGCAAGGCGACGAGGTCTACATCGGCGATGGCCAGCTGACGATCCGCACGCTCTCGGACACGCAGATCGTCGCGCAGCTACCGGCCGGCGTCGCCGGCGGGCGGCTCTACGTCAAGCGCGGCACGCGCAAGTACTTCGCACCCGGACGCGGCACGTTTCGCGCGGTGGCGGCGCCGACCATCACCGGCATCTCGCCGGGAGCCGGCCCGGTGGGCGCCAAGGTGACGATCCGCGGCTCGTTCATCGGACGCAAGGCGCGCGTCTTTCTGGCGGGCAAACCGACGCGCGTCGTGCGGCGCAAGCCGCCGCACGAGATCGTGATCAAGATTCCCGCCGGTGGGCGCAGCGGTCGGCTGACCGTGGTGACGTCGGGCGGCAGCGCGCAGTCGGCCGCCAACTTCCGCGTGCAGTCGCCGGCGGTGCTGCGTTCGTTCTTCCCGCTGAGCGGATCGCCAGGCACCAAGGTCAAGCTCGAGGGCGAGTCGTTTCACGAAGGGATGCGCGTCTACCTCGGCAAGACGCCGCTGCCCGTGGTGAGCGTGACCAACGGCCGCGCCGTGGTGCGCATCCCACCCGGCGCGCGCTCGGGTCGCGTGCGGCTCGAGAGCTGGGGCAAGAAGAGCTCGCCGCGGCTCGTCTTCAAGGTCACCGAGCCGCCGCCGGAGCTGTCGTTTCGCTTCGCGCCGCTCAAGGTCAAGCGCGGCGACGAGGTGACGATCTTCGTGCGCCCGGCCCGCCAAGGCGTGACGATCTTCTTCAACGACCGCCCCCTGCCCAGCCGTACCTTCGGCGGCGGCCAGCGGCACGTGGTCACGATCCCAGCCGACGCGCGCAGCGGCTATCTCGAGGTCTCCTATCGAGGCCGCCAGTACCGCGCCAAGAAGAAGCTGCGCGTTCGTCGCTAGCCGCGTGATCGCGGCCGCGAGATCAGGGGGGCGTCAGGCCCCAGAAATCGGCCGTCCGGCCGGTCTCTAACCCCACTGTAATCTAAGCAGAAACTCGCCGTTTCCGGCAACACCCTGGAGCCTCGTCCCCCCAGCGCTGCGCCGTCATCGACGCGCTATCTACAGGTGATCGCACCGCTTCGAGAAAAACCGGCCCGCGGCCCGATTCTTGGATAGGGCAACGGCATGCAGTTGCTCAGCGAAATCACCTGCCCCCACTGTGGAACGCTTCATCACAGCACCCGCTCCTGGCTGCCACAGGTCCGCTACACGTTCGGGTGCAAGGCCTGCCATCGCCGCGTCTCGTTCAACTCGCAGAGCATTCGCTGGCTGGCGATGCCGCCCGAGATCGAGCCCGACGAGCCCGCGCGACGCGACGCCGCGCCCACCGTGCACCTGATCCGCGAGCGCAAGCCACCACGGCCGCAGCGATCGACGGTGCGCATGCGCATCAAGATGCCAGCTGGTCGGCGCGGGAGCGTTGCGGCTGCCGCTGGCTGACGGCCACTCCCCGCCTTGACACTGCGCCTCGTGCTGACGCCACCCTCTCCCTGACAGGGCCTCGGGCTTCAGGCTTCGGGCTTCAGGATCGCAGGGTGAGCGCGCTGCTGCCCTGCGGCGCCCGCGCCCTCCGAACGCGGCAGCCTCGCGGCGCGAGCGCGAGCGAAGCGAGCGGCGCACACTCGAGCGCCGCAGCCTTGCGGCGCGAGCGCGAGCGAAGCGAGCGACATTGGGGTGAGCCGCGCCGCCGGCAACGAGCACGGCGCGCACACTCGAGCGCCGCAGCCTTGCGGCGCGAGCGCGAGCGAAGCGAGCGACATTGGGGGTGAGCCGCGCCGCCGGCAACGAGCACGGCGCGCACACTCGAGCGCCGCAGCCTTGCGGCGCGAGC
>JAGQIK010000427.1 GCA_020431405.1 Myxococcales bacterium | reverse complement strand
GCGCAGAGCCATGTCTGCCTGTTTCAGGACATCTCGGCGTTCAGCCGGCTGCGTCTGGAGCGCGACCGTCTGCTTCAGATCGGCGCGCTGCACGCGGTGCTGCCCACGCTGCTGCACGAGCTGCGCAACCCCATCGCCGCCATCGAGACCACGCTGGAGCTGCTCGTCGAAGAGGCCGAGGGCAGCGACAAGCAGTTCGACCTGCACGCTCTGCTCGGCGAAGTGCGCCGCGTCAAGCTGAGCCTGCAGGGCGTCGGCGTCGCCGCCGACCTGCGCGCCAACGGCTATGCCGTCATCGACGAAGCGATCGCCGACGTGGTGCGCGTGATGGCGCGGCGAGCCGAGCAGTACGGCATCTCGGTCGTCGCGCAGGTCGAGGCGATGCCGCTGCTGCCGTTCGAGCCCGGCGTGATGCGGGCTGTCGTCTTCAACCTCGTCGATAACGCCGTCACCGCCTCGCCCAAAGGCAGCGAGGTCACCGTCTCGGCGCGGCTGTGTACCGCCGATATCTTCGAGCTGGTGGTCGCCGACCAGGGGCGCGGCATGAGCGACGAGGTCAAGGAGCGCGCCACCGAGCTGTTCTACTCGACCAAGCGCAAAGGCAGCGGCATCGGCCTGGCGCTGGTCAAGCGCGCGGTCAGCAACTCCGGCGGCACGATGCGCGTCGAGAGCAAGCTCGACGCCGGCACGACGATCAAGATCACCCTGCCCACCACGACGATCGAGCGGCCGACGGGCCTGTATCGACGACTCGAAGACCTGACAACCCCGCAGTAGATCCCGCACCCAGACCCGCACCCAGACTTCGCACCATGGAGGCGAGCAAATGTCACGAGTAGAACATCTCAACAAGATCCTTCGCGCGCTGCAGAGCGGCTCGCCCGATGTCGAAGCCAGCGCGCTGATCTCCGAGGACGGCCTGATGATCGCCAGCGCCCTGCCCGCGCACGTCGACGAGGCACGCGTCGCCGGCATGAGCGCGACGCTGCTGAGCCTCGGCACGCGCGCCGCGACCGAGCTCGAGCGCGGCGACGTCAAAGAAGTGCTCGTGCGCGGCACAGACGGCTACGCCGTGATGGTCGCGGCCGGTGGCGGCACCCTGCTGTTGGTGATGGCCAACGCCGCCGCCAAGCTGGGCCTGATCTTTCTCGACATGCGGCGCGCGGTCACCGACATCGCGAAGGTGCTGTAGCTATGTCGGGCGAGGGTACACAGGACAGCGCCCAGATCTTCGCGACGATGAAGGAGTTCATCGACTTCGGCGAACAGGACGTCAAGAACCTGGTCGAGATGGCGCCGCTCATGCAGAAGCACCAGCAGCGCATCACCGACTACTTCTACGAGGTGCTGGGCAAGTACCCACCCACCGCGAAGCTCATCGAAGGCCGTATCGACCAGCTCAAAGGCACGCACGCAGTGTGGTTTGGCGAGCTATTCGCCGGTGACTACAGCGACGCCTACTTCGAGGGACGCTGGCGCATCGGCATGGCCCACGTGCGCATCGGGCTCGACCCCTACTGGGTCGAAGCGGTGATGAGCGTGATCCGCACCATGTCGCTCGAGGCGCTCGCGCAGGAGCTCGACGACGCCGCGGCGGTGGCGCAGAAACACGCCAGCCTGCTCAAGCTGCTCGACATCGACCTGCTGATCATCAACCTCTCCTACCAGGAAGATCGGCTCGCGCGTCTGACCGACTTCACCGGCATGAAGCGCAAGCTGATCGAAAACATCATCCGCATCCCCAAGAAGAAGGACTGAGGCGAGCAATGCCCAACACCATACTGTTCGAGTCGGGGGACCACCGAAACATCCTGCTCGAGGACTTCGCCACCGGCGACCTCGCGGTGCAGGCCAACCAACACGTCATCGTCGCTGGCGGCGAGGGCATGATCCTCGACCCGGGCGGACACAAGGTCTACAACAAGGTCCTCTCCGAGACGACGTCGCTGCTCAGGGGCGCCAACCTGCGCTACCTGTTCCTCTCGCACCAAGACCCCGACATCGTCGCCGCCGTCAACGGCTGGCTGATGACCACCGACGCCGACGCCTACGTCTCGGCGCTGTGGACGCGCTTCGTGCCGCACTTCGGGCTCGACCATCTCGTCGCCGACCGCCTGCACGCGATCCCCGACGAAGGCATGGTGCTCGAGCTCGGCGGCGTCGACCTGCTGGTGCTGCCGGCGCACTTTCTACACGCATGCGGAAACTTCCACCTCTACGACCCGGTGGCCAAGACGCTCTACAGCGGCGACCTCGGCGCCTCGCTCGGCATGCCCTACATCATGGTGCCCGACTTCGACGCGCACCTGCAGTACATGGCGGGCTTTCACAAGCGCTACATGGTCAGCAACGCGGCGCTGCGGCCGTGGGTCAAGATGGTCCGGCAGCTCGAGATCGACGTCATCGCGCCGCAGCACGGAGCCCAGTTCAAGGGCAAGGAGATCTGCAGCAGGTTCCTCGACTGGTGCGAGGACCTCGCTTGCGGCGTCGATCTGATGGCCGATATCTACAAGATCCCGAGCAAGGGTTAAGGCGGGAGCGCCCTCGTGACCCTCGCAGTCGCACGCGACCAGGGCGCCATCGTCTTGATCGTGGAGGACGAGAAGATGCTGCGCGCGTCGATCGTGCGCGGCCTCTCGAAGCTCGAAGGCGTCCACGTACGCGAGGCCGGCACCGTCAGCGAAGCGGTCTCGGTCATCGACGAGACGACGCCGCGCCTCATCATCTCGGACATCGACCTGCCCGACGGCACCGGCATCGAGCTGGTCGAGGTGCTCGACCGGCGGCACCTCAACATCCCGCTCTACTTCACGTCCGCCTACGTCGCGCGCTACCACGGGGCGATCCCGATGCGCTCCAACGTGCGCGTGCGCGAAAAGCCGGTGCCGCTGCGCGAGCTGCGCGAGATCGTGACCAGC
Organism: Myxococcales bacterium; assembly: GCA_020431405.1. GTDB lineage: Bacteria > Myxococcota_A > Polyangia > JAGQIK01. The sequence goes on along the minus strand of JAGQIK010000427.1, from coordinate 2,708 downwards.
CAGCTGGCAAAGCCGGAGTCGACGCACGTCGATCCACCGCCCTTCGCGGCCTCGGATTACGTGCAGCTCGCTTGTATGGCGCGCAAGTCGGTGGTGGTGATGCTGGTGCGCGAGGGGGCCGACGTCGGACGCGTGCTCGTCAGTGACGGAGAGATCTGGAGCGCGCGCGACGACCACGGCGTGGGCGAGCCGGCGCTGAGGCGGCTGCTGTTCGGCGACGGCATGATGGCTCGCTGCATCGGCGCCGAGCGCGTCGACGAGCCGCGCTCCATCGATCGTCCTTGGGAGATGGTGCTGCTCGAGGCCGCGCGCCAGCACGACGAAGGCGTCGAGGACGACATCCCGGAGCCCGTCATCGAGGAGGTCGAGCTCGCCGCGGACGACGGCTCCGCGGCCAGCGACGTGCAGATAGCGCCAGCCGTCGACGCAGGGTGGGACAGCATCCTCGACGACGAAGACGTCGAGCAGCGCGAGCAGCGCGAGCAGCGCGAGGAGCCGGCCGTGGCGAGACAACCCGATAACCGCGACGAAGAGATCGTCTTCGAGTATCAGAAGCGCGAGCAGCGCCTGCGCGAGTACGAGGCCGAGCAGAGCGCGCGCCAGCGACGCGCCAGCGCCGGGATCTCGAGCGCGCCTGCCTTCTCGGAGAGCGTGCCGCCGCGCACACCCAGCGCGACCACGCCGAGCATCGCGGCGCCGAGCCGCCCGGCACGGCCGCGCGAGCCGAGCTACGAGACACCGCGCGTGCGCACGTCGCTGCTCGAGGAGCCGGCGGCCCAGCGACGCACGTCCGGCGGACCGCTGACCTACGCGCGCGTGCGCTTCACCGAGCTCTACGAGGCGGGCGTCGAAGCGCTGCTGTCGCGCGACTACGAAGCCGCGCTGTGGAGCTTCAGGGAGGCACGCGCGCTCGACCCGGAGAACCCGCAGGTCCGCGCCAACCTCGCGCGTTTGGCAGACCTCGGCTACTCGGAGCCGTGAGATCAATGAGCAGCAGACCCTCCACGCGATACCCCGTGCCTGGCGAGAACGCTCACCCCGGCGCTGCGCTCGCGCTCGCCGCCCTCGGCCTGCTCAGCGCCGGCTGGGCAGCGCGCTCCATCGAGCACGAACGCAGCGTTCGCGATCAGACCAGCGCCGAGGCGAGCAAGCTTCGCTCGCAGGTGGTCGCGGCGAGGCTGGCGATGAAAAAGACGCTCGCCGCGCAGGAAAAGATCGTGGCGAGGGCGAGAGCGCGCGCTGCGGCCGCGGCGGCGGCGCGCTCTGCTGCCGCCGCTGCTGGCTCGGCCGCCGGTTCGACGGCGAGGACCTCGGCTGCCAAGGCGAGCTGCCCGCCGCTGCCGTTGTTCGTCTTCAACCGCGGAGCGCGCGCGCCGCGCGAGGGGCACGTCGAGAAGGTCAAGGCGCTGGTCCAGTGGCTCGCGCGTCAGGGGTCGGATGTCGGCCTGCTCCTCGAAGGACACTCCGACGCGCGCGGCAACGTGACCTACAACCTCGCGCTCAGCCGCGCGCGAGGGCTCGCCGTCGCCGCGCTGTTGGCCGCGGCCGGCGCGCGCAGGGACCGCATCACCGTTCGCGGCTTCGGCCACTACGTCCCGCTCGTGGGACGCAGCGAAGACGCCGACGAGCAACGTCGTGTCGTGGTCAAGATCGTCGGCAAAACTGCGTGCGCCGGCGCTGAGACGGGAGGCAAACGATGAGCCCAGCGATCGTCGTAGCGATGATCCTCTCCACCGCCGCCCTGCTCGCCGCGGGGTATCTGTTCGGCGCGCGCTCTGGCCGCTCGGCGCGCGACTCGCTGCGCGGCGAGCTCGAGCAGCGCGAGTCGTCGGACTCCATCGCCGAGTCCGAGCTCGCTGACGCGCGCCGTGACCTGGCGCAGGCGCGAGAGATCGCCGCGCGCAGCGAGGCCGAGGCCAAGGCGGCGCGCGCCCAGATCGAAAGCAGCCAGCACGATCAGCAGCGCTGGCGCGAGGAGCTCGCCGCGGCCGTCGAGCCGCTGGTGCTGCGCGAGCAGCAGGCGAGCGAGTCGATGCGCGCCGAGCTGGGCAAGCTGGCGAGCACGCTGCAGGCTCAGAGCAGCGAGGGCGCGCGTCTGTCGCAGCAAATCGAAGCCAAGCTGCGACCGCTGGTGGCGCAGAAGTCGTCTTCGAAGGCGCTCAAGAACGAGCTCGAAGAGTTGATCGCGCCGCTGTTGCAGCGCGAGCGCATCGGCGCCGCGCTGGCGCAGCTCGACCCGGCGGTGGCCAAGGGTGACCTGCCGCAGGCCCTGACGGCCATCGCGGAGAAGGCAGGGTTTGGCACCGTGGTGCTCAGCGACGATGTCGGCCTGCCCATCGCCGTCAACGACGGCGGCAAGGAGCCCGACGTACACGCCGGCCTCTCGTCGCTGCTCGTCACGCTGTGCGATCGCATCGAGGGCAACGAGCAGCCGGCGCCGATCGCCGCCGTGCTGCGCGACGAGGCCAACCAGGTCGTGATCCACCGCATCTTCCGCACGCGCAAGCAGCGCTACGTGCTCACGGCGGTATCCAACGGCGCCGCCGTCCCGCCCGACGTGCTCGACCCCGCGCTCAACACGGTGGAGCGCATCCTCGGAAGGCAGCGATGGTAGACATCCACATGCACGAGACCGCTACGAGCCACGAAGCGCTGCCCGAGCCGGGCGCCTCGCTGCTGGCGCGCTACCGCGCCGGAGATACGACGGC
>JAGQIK010000426.1 GCA_020431405.1 Myxococcales bacterium | reverse complement strand
GAGCGCACCCGCGGCGCGCGTGGCGGCCGCCTCGAGCGCCTCGACCTGCGCGCGCGAGATGTGGCTCATGGTGTCTTCGCCCGCGGCGCGCTGGGCGCCAGGCCGCTGCAGTCGGCGCGCAAGCGCACCGCGCCCGTGGGGCCGAGCTTGGCTTTCGCACGCGCGAACAGCGCGTGATCGTCACGCAGGCAAGCCCACAGGCCGAGCACGCGCCAGGCCCAGTCGGGCTGGCGGCTGTCGCGTGTCATCATGCGAAGCGCCACGCGCTCGCGCGCCGCGTCGACCCAGCGCATCAGGCGCTGGTGCTCCGCCACGACAGCACGCACCGCCGACAGACGAGCGCGAGCCTGGTGCAGCGTCTGCTCGGCGGCGACGCGACGCGCGTGCGAAGCCGCCGCAAGCGGCCGAGTGACGGCGAGATGCGCGACCAGTGACACGCCGGCAACGAGCAGCAGGCCACTGACCCACAGCGCACGCACACGCCGCGAGTGCACGCGGCGGCGAACCAGCCCACGGCGCGCCAGCGCGATCTCGTCGCGCATCAGCGCCTCGCGAGCGGCGGCGGCGCGCGCCTCGAGCCGAGCGGACAGCACCTGCTGCGCCTGTTCGTCGTCGCGATACGCCATGCGGACCAGGATACGCCACCTGGCGGGCGACTATCCCCTGTGGCCGCGAATCAGGGCCTGGCGCCGTTTACGCGCACCTCGAGGCCGGTGAGCACGCGCGGCGTGGCGCCGAGGCCGTCATCGCTGACGACCACGTGGTAGTCGCCGAGCGCCGACATGCCGCGCAGGCTCGTCAAGCGCCAGCTCAGCTGCTGATCGCAGCGCGCCCCCGCGCAGTCGGCAGCGCCGCGGCGCGCCTGCGAGAGCGGCAGCACGAGGGCGCCGCTGTCGCCATGCGTCAGCGTCACGCGCAGCCCGTCGCTGCCGCGCGCGGCGTCGGCGCGCAGGCGCAACGACACCTCGACGGTGTCGACGCGCACCGGAGCGTGGGCCGGCGCGCCCCCACGCGTCGGCACCACGCTCGCTTCGGCGACCCCCGCCACCGCGCGCTCGCCCTGCCAGCGCCCCACCAGGGCTGGCTCGGACAACGCGTCGCTGCCGGAGGAATCGAGGTCTGGCCGCGTGACCACCAGCTGCCAGCTGACGATCTCGCCGTCGCTCGCCGCGCTGTCGCACTCGGCGCTCAGCGTCCAGCGCCCAGCGCCGCTACCGCGCTCGAGCTGCCCCTCGTAGTAGACGTCCTGCTGCCCGCCGCCGAAGTGCGTGCTATCGGGCTGCAGCGCGAGAGCGCCGCTGTCGCCGTGCGTCGCTGTCACGCGCAGAAGCTGCGGCTGCGCGAAGCGAAGGTGCGCGCGCACGAACACGCGCGCGCCAGCCGCCTCGACGCGAGGCAGCGCCAGCCGCGCGACGTGTCGCGCCCGCAGCGTCCCCGGCGCGCCGTAGACCACCATCGTGCGGCGCGCCGCCGCCCGCGCGTAGCTGGGGAACGCCGCGCGCTCGTCGAGGGTGCGAAACGAGACGCCGCGATCGCGCAGCGTCGAGATCAGCTGCCCGAGCTGCTCGCGCGTCGTGGCGTCGTTTGCGTGAAGCTGCACGATGCCTCCGCGCCGTGCGACGCGCGCGGCCGCCAGCGCGACCCAGTCGCAGCGACCACTGCCAGCGCTGCAGCGGTCGAGCGCGTGCCAGCCCACCGCCGATCGCCCCGCGCCGAGGTGCACGGCGCGCATCGCCTCGCAGCTGCCGCCGTAGGGGAAGCGAAACATCTGCGCGCCGGCTGGCCGCAAGAGGCCGCGCCGCGCGATGGCCTGCTCGGCCGTCTCGAGCGCAGCACGCGCCGCTGCCGCCGCCGTCGCCGCGCGCTCGAGCGCTTCGCCGGCGATGTAGGGCGCCACGAGGTGCCGGCGGCGCTCGCTGGGCTGCGCCGAGTAGACCGCCCGCAAGCGACGCACGGTCTCGTCGCTGAGGCGCGCGATGGCGTCGGCGGCGACGAAGAAGGTCGCCTGCACGCCTTGCCCCTCGAGCTCGTCGAGCAGCGCGCGCAGCTCGGCGTCGACGCCACCCGCGCGCGAGCCCGCGGCGAGCGTGAAGGTCAGCGCCACCTCGGGCACGCCGTCGTGGATCTCGCTCGGCGTCTCGGCGAAGGCGTCGCCGCGCAGATCGCAGCGCGCCGCGAGGCTCTCGGTCTCGCGCTGCGAGCTGTTGGGATCGCGCTGCCCGTCGTCCTGGTCGGCAGCGCCGCCGCACGCGGCGAGCAGCAGGGCAAGCAGGATGGCGGGCGACGACTTCATGGCGACTCTCTCGCTTTCGGTGCACACGACCGTGCGCGGCGCGCGCGCGGCGCCCCGATAGAGAGCAAGCCCCCTGCCAACGAAAAAGGCCCCGCCACAACGTGACGGGGCCTTCGGATCACAGCGCTTTTTCCACCAGCGCGCAGTCGAGGCTGCGCCCGATGGTTTGCAGTGGCTACTCGCTCGCGCGACCTGCGAGGGTGTAGTCCGACGAGGCGGCCCAGCCGCGCACCATCACGTAGACCGGCGCCGGCGCGCTCAGCTCGACCTTGCAGCTCTCCTTCGAGCCGTAGCGGTAGGGGCGGCAGTCGTAGCGGCCCGTGGTCGGCTTGTCGCCGATGCGCACGTAGAGATCGGCGTCGTTGTTGCCGTCGAGCTCGAAGATATACGTGCCCGCGGGCAGCGTCGGCGTCTCGAAGTGGTCCTCCACGCCGCGCGCCACGGCGCCGCTCTTGTCGAGGCCTTCCCAGGTCGGGTCGGGCGTGCCGCCGCCGCCGGGCGTGAACGTGTTGTCTTCCTCGCCCGAGACGAGGACCACCTGCGAGCGGTCGATGTCGGCGAAGATCTGCTCGTAGGTCTTGGGCGCGTCGTAGCTGAGCAGGCCGCGCACCATCGCCATCGTCGCGTTGGCCATGTTGGAGAAGTAGCTCGGCAGCGCGTTGGTCACGATGTCGACGTACTTGGTGCCCTTGTCGTCGTCGGGGTTGACGTCGGCGTGGGCCTTGTTGAGCGCGTTGTCGACGTAGGCGTAGGTGTCGCAGCCGTTCATGAACACCACCGCGTACTGACCCTGCGTCCAGCGGCCCTTGCGCGCGAGCGCCTTGATGTTGGCGCCGAGCCCAGCGTGGCCGGCGTAGCTGATCAGGTCGGCGTGAGTCGACAGGTCGGCGTAGCGGTTGTTGAAGGTCGTGCCGGCGGTGCGCACGTTGTCGACCAGCAGCGCCACGACGACGATCTTCTTGCCGTCGCCGAGGTCGGCGCGCCACTCGATATCCGGCGCGTCGACGCCGGGCGAGCTCGGCACCTCGGCGGGCGTCGTCTCGACGTTCTGCATGCTGCGCACGGCGCTGTTCATCAGGCTGACGAAGCGGTTGAAGGCGCTGATGCCCGCGTCACCCGACGTGGCGCCGTCCTCGTACTTGCCGAACACGGCGACCACGCGCAGCACGTTGTCCTCCCAGACCTTGTGGTACTCGGGGAACTTGCCGGTGGTCTCGATCGAGCTCGACGAGGTGGTGGCGGTGGTGCGCACCACGTCTTCGTCGGCGAGCTCGCAGCCCGACCTGTTGGGCCGGAAGTAGTACCACATCGATCCGGTGTCGACGTCGTGGGCGCCCCAGTCGACGCAGTCGTGCTTGTACTTCTCGGTGAAGTCGCGCAGGCCGCTGTAGCTGACGTTCTTGGGCAGGATCAGCTCGTAGGTGGCCGGCACGTCGCCCGACTTGCCCCACGCCACCAGCAGCTTCGCGTGATAGGTCACCAGCGTCTTGCCGTCGTCGGTGCGGTCGGTGTTGACGTCGGTCAGCTCGAGCTTGTCGAGCCGCCCGAGGCTGCGGTCGCCGTTGAGATGGCCGATCGTGTAGAGCAGCTGGTCATCGATCTGGTTGCGCGGGCTCCAGCTCGAGTCGGTGACGAGCGAGCCGTCGAACTCGAGCACGATGAAGGTCGCCTCGGCGCTCGAGTCGGCCTTGCCGTCCTCGGTCTTGCGGCGGCTCTGCTCGGTCGCTGCCTGTGGCGAGCAACCGATGGCGAGGGCGGCGGGCAGCGCGAGGGCCAGGAGCAGGGTGCGAGAGCGCGTCATGGGATCGTCCTTGCTGGTGTCGATGTGCTGACGTCTCCCACATACGACGACCCTCTATCCCACTTCCTTTTTATCTCCGCAGCCCGACAAAAAACTGGACCCACTTCGAGCGCTCGACCAACGGTGAGGCGTCGCGAATGTGACAGATCGCGAAAAATGCGGGCGAAATCCCAAGAGCGCTAGCGTCGCAGATCAAAGCCTGCTAGGAGTCCTCGTCCGAACGAAAGCTCGGCGTCACCGGCGTGATTTCTCTTGACGGTGGGGGACTTGGCGACTATTTCGCGCCCGCCCTCAGTGAAGCACGACCGGTGCTTGACGGAGCAGTAACGGTGACCCAAGACCTGTCCAAAGTACGAAATATTGGTATCTCAGCTCACGTCGACAGCGGCAAGACGACGCTGACGGAGCGTGTGCTGTACTACACCAATCGCATCCACGCGATCCACGATGTGAAGGGGAAGGACGGCGTCGGCGCCAAGATGGACTCGATGGAGCTCGAGCGCGAGCGAGGCATCACCATCGCGAGCGCTGCGACGCACTGCGAGTGGAAGAAGCACCACATCAACATCATCGACACCCCCGGCCACGTCGACTTCACCATCGAAGTCGAGCGTTCGCTGCGTGTGCTCGATGGCGCTGTGCTGGTGCTGTGCGGGGTGGCTGGCGTACAAAGCCAGTCATTCACAGTGGATCGGCAGATGCGGCGCTACAACGTGCCGCGCATCGCCTTCATCAACAAGCTCGACCGCACCGGCGCTAACCCGCTGCGCGTGCGCGACCAGCTGCGCGAGAAGCTCTCGCTCAACCCGGTGCTGATCCAGCTGCCCTATGGCGTCGAGGACAAGCACATCGGGGTGATCGACCTGATCGAGATGAAGGGGCTGATCTTCTCCGGCGACCACGGCGAGAAGATCGAGGTCGTCGACATCCCCGAGGCGCTCGCGGCCGAGGCCGAAAGCGCGCGCGAGGAGATGCTCGACTCGATCTCGATGTTCTCCGACGAGCTCACCGAGGCCATCCTCGAGGAGACCGTCACGCCGGAGCTGATCCACAAGGCGCTGCGCGAGGCGACCATCGCCCTGCAGTGCCAGCCCGTGCTGATGGGCTCGGCCTACAAGAACAGGGGCGTGCAGCCGCTGCTGGACGCGATCAACGCCTACCTGCCCGATCCGCGCGACGTCGTGAACCGCGCGCTCGATCTCGACAAGATCAACGGCGGCGACCCCGAGGAGGAGGCCGGCCTGGTGATCGAGGCCGACCCCGAAAAGGCGGTGGTGGCCCTCGCGTTCAAGCTCGAGGACGGCCGCTACGGGCAGCTGACCTATCTGCGCGTCTACCAGGGCACGCTCAAGCGTGACGGCACCATCGTCAACACGCGCACCGGCAAGAAGCACCGCGTGGGGCGCCTGGTGCGCATGCACGCCGACGAGATGGAAGAGATCACCGAGTCGGGCGCCGGCGACATCGTCGCGATGTTCGGCATCGACTGCAACTCGGGCGACACGTTCACCGACGGCTCGCTCAACGTGGCGATGACGTCGATCCACGTGCCCGAGCCGGTCATCTCGGTGGCGATCTCGCCGGCCGACCACGCCGCCGAGGTCAAGGTGAGCAAGGCGCTCAGACGCTTCACCAAGAAGGACCCGACCTTCCAGGTGCGCGTCGACGCCGAGTCCAACGAGACGATCATCAGCGGCATGGGCGAGCTTCACCTCGAGGTCTACCTCGAGCGCATGAAGCGCGAGTACGGCGCCAACGTCAGCGTCTCGCCACCCGAGGTGGCGTATCGCGAGACGATCACGCGCAAGGTCGAGTTCGACTACCTGCACAAGAAGCAGACCGGCGGCTCGGGCCAGTACGGCCGCGTCGCGGGCTATCTCGAGCCCTTCGCCGACGCCGAGTTCGAGTTCTCCGACGAGACCAAGGGCGGCGTGATCCCGCGCCAGTTCATGAGCTCCGTCGACGCTGGCTTCCGCTCGTCGCTCGCCAAGGGCCGCGTTATCGGCGTGCCGGTGGTCAACGTGCGCGTGGTGGTCAACGACGGCGCGGCGCACACCGTCGACTCGTCGGACGTCGCCTTCAAAGAGGCTGCGCGCGGCGCGTGGCGCTCGGTCTATGAAAAGGCCGCGCCACGCATCCTCGAGCCGATCATGCGCGTCGTCGTCGAAGGGCCGACCGAGCACGGCGGCGGCGTCATGACGACGCTGATCCAGCGCCGCGGCATGATCGTCGGCTCGCAGGAAGACGGTCCGTTCTGTCGCGTCGAGGCCGAGGTCCCGCTGGCAGAGATGTTCGGATATTCGACCACGCTGCGCTCGGCCACGCAGGGCAAGGCCGAGTTCACCATGGAGTTTTCGCGCTACAACGAGGTCCCCCAGAGCGTCGCGGAAGACCTCATTGAAAAGCACCGCAAAGCTCAGCAGGCCGCCAAGTAGCGGGCCGGAGGCGCGAAGGGATGTATCGTAAAGAAGTCAACGAGCAGAGCCCGCTGCGGATCTTGGAGGGCTCGATCCACGGCGGGCTGGGCGCGGGCAACCTCGGAATCCTGGCGGCGCGCGCGGGCGTGGGCAAGACCGCTTGCCTGGTGCAGATCGGCCTCGACGACCTGATGCGCGAGCGGCCGGTGCTGCACTTGGCGCTCAAGCAGACCGTCGAGCACGTGCAGTCCTGGTACGACTCGCTGTTCGAGGACCTGGCGCTGCGCACCGATCTGGCCGAGCGCGAGCGGGTTCACACCATCGTGCTCAAGCACCGCATGATCAGCGCCTTCGGCGAGTCGGAGCTGGCGCCCAACAAGCTCGCCAAGACCGGCGAGATGCTGCGCGAGCACCTCGGCTTCAAGCCGGCGGCGATCCTCGTCGATGGCCACAACTGGGAGGCGCGCAGCGCGGTCGAGAACGCAGCCATCGTCGGCGCGTTCAAGGCCTACGCCGAGCAGGTCGGCGCCGAGCTGTGGATGACGGCGCAGACGCACCGCCGCATGACGGGCGAGCACCCGATGCGCCTGCCGCACCCCATCAGCAGCATCGCCGAGCTGGTCGACGTGTGTCTCTTTCTCGAGCCGCACGAAGACGTCATCACCGTGCGCCTGCTCAAGGACCACGACAACGAGACGCCTGCCGACACCAAGCTGCGCCTGCACGCTGACACCCTGCGCCTCACGGCCGAGGGTGACGAGCATGGCACGCCGCGCATGCACGCCAGCGCCTACACGCTGCTGTCGGGCGGCGCCAAGGGCTCGGAGGCGTGCTTCGGCGTGCTCGCCGAGCGCTACGGGCTGACCGAAGAGACGTTCACCTTCAGCGGCCGCAGTGTCGAGCGCACGCGCGGGCTGATCGAGCTGACCGATGCGGAGCTCAAGCGCGGCGCCGTCAGCGAGGTCTACCTGCAGCAGCACATGCACCGCACGTATCCCGACACGCGGCTCTTCCGGCGCATGCTGCAGACGATCTGGCACCAGGTGAACACGGCGGGCGAGGTCTTCACCGTCGGCCTGATCCTCGACGACAACACGGTCAAGGGCGGCACTGGCTGGGCGGCGATGCTCGGACGGCACTGGAACAAGCCCGTGCATGTCTTCGATCAGGAGAAGCGGCAGTGGTTCCGCTGGCGCCACGATGGCTGGGTCGCCGAGGACGCGCCGATCATCCGCTCGCGCCGCTTCTGCGGCACCGGCACGCGGCTGCTCTCCGAGGCGGGCAAGCAGGCCATCGAGGCGCTCTACGAGCGTTCCTTCGGCCCCTCCCCACTGCACGTCGTCGGCTCGTAGTCGGCTAGTCGGCTCGTAGTCGGCTCCTAACCCTCCAGAAACACAGCACGCGTCGCGATTTCGCCGCGCACGACGGCTGCGCGACCAGCGATTTCGCCCGCTACTGCGTATCACCCGTTACGGTGCACAAGCCTTGAATGATCGCGCGCTGCCGCGCACGATAGACAAAGGTATCGCCGGGACAAGGAGGACGCGCGTGCAGCGATGGATGCTGTGCTTGTCGCTGCTGCTGTGCAGCTGCCCGGCTGGCCTACCCCCGAGCAGCCGTCCCGACACCACGGGCGGCGGCGACGACCTGACCTTCCAGTACGACGTCTACGTGCCCTCCTCCACGCCCGACACGTCGTGGCTGCCGGTGGACGGAAACCCGCCGCAATTCGACGGCCCTGCCGCGCCCGGTGACGGCGGCGCCGGTGACGCCGACGGCGACGCGCAAGTCGCGGCGGGGGACGGCACGCGCGACGCGGGTCCGGCGGGCGACAGCACCGTCGACACGCAGCCGCCCGACACCACGGTCGATCAGCCGCCGGTGCTCGGCGCCTGGGTGCAGGCCAACAGCCAGAACTGCCCCAACTTCTGCGCCGGCTTGGGCAAGGTCAACGTCGCCGCACCCGACGGGCCGCACTGCATGTCCGGCGAGCGCCGCCCGGCCTCGGGCATCGCCGCCGGCATCACCTTCGCCTACGGCTGCTGGCCCAACTGCACCGCCCAGGGCGCCTTCGCGGCGACGAGCAGCGGGCAGTACTGCTACTCGGCGGGCCAGAAGAAGGACAACGACGGCACCGATCGCACCGTCGGTTGTTACTGTCAGTAGCGCCAGCAGCGCAGCGGGTGGCTGGGCGCGAGCGGCGCGAGCGGCGCGCTCAGCAGCCGCAGTGAAAGAACGGCAGCAGCGAGTAGCCCATCACGTGCACGGCGGCGGCCGACGCCGCGGCGCTGCCGACGAGCGTGAGCGCGATGGCGAGCAGCGTGGCCTTGGCGTCGAAGCGCAGCAGGGTCGGCGCGACGATGCCGAACATCAGCAGCCCTGCCGCTGAGAGCATCACCGTGTAGCTCGGCAGCGCGCCGGACAGCGCCGCCACGGCGATGGCGACTGCGGTGGCGAGCAGCGCGAAGACGCCCACCGTGCGGCCCTTGGCGATGAAGTAGTAGCAAGCGACGAACGGGATGCTGCAGAAGACCAGCTTGGGGTTGGCCATGTACGCCAGCCACCCGACCCCCGCGAGGATCAGCAGCAACGTCACGCGGCCGGCCCACAGCGCGCCCTTGGAACGATGTTCTTCCATCGCCGTTGATCATGACACGCTGGGCGCGGCGCGTCAGTCGAAACACAGCTCGTCGTAGGCGGTCAGCTCGCGCCAGCTCGCGGCGACGGTGACGCAGCCGCTGTCGCCGGTGTGCACGCGCGCGCGGATGGCCACGCCGCGCACGTCCTCTTCGATGAAACGCGCCCCGTCGGGTGCGACGATCTGCAGCCGCGGCTGGAAGCGGTGGTCGTAGACCACCTCGCCGCTGGCGGTCAGCTGTGCGGCCACGCGCGGGCCAGGCTCGTCGACCGCGTAGTGCCGGGGCACGAACAGCTCGAGCTCGGTGGGCTGGCGCGTGGAGATGGGGGTGCGGTCGAGGAGCGCGAGATCGTCGAGAGTGCGTGCCTCGAGAAACGCATCGCCTACCGCCTTGCCCCACACGCGACATTGTTGCCTCTCGACATCGCAGGCCACGGTGAGCACCGTCGGATCGCTGCTGACGAGGTGCAGCGGCGTCTCCCAATGCCCGCCTCGGTAGTGCACCTCGTAGACGGCGCCCGGAGCCAAGTATGGCAGGCTCTCATCGTCCGTAAGCGGACAGGTGAACCGCACGACGCCGCGCAGCCCGTTCGGCTCCATTCCCTCCTCGCGAAAAGGGCCGCAGCCACCGAGCGAAAGCAAGCCGAGCACGAAGCAGAAACAGAGGGTGCAGGTCGGTCGTGTCATCAGTCACCTCGTATCGCGTCTCCGATCGCGCCGAAGCAAGCGACGCGCCACACGGGGCTTCGCACACTTGCGGCGCGTGACCGCGCGACGCGACGCACGCGCTGACAGATCCTCGACACCTCGCTGACGCTGCGGCGCGACGCTCAGAGCGCGCGGCTCGGGTGCAGCCCGTAGCGCTTCATCTTGTCGATGAGCGTCACGCGGCTGATGCCGAGGCGGCGCGCCGCCTCTGACTGGTTGCCGGCGCACTGCGCCAGCGTCTCGTCGATGACGCGGCGTTCGAAGCGCGCCACGCGCGTGCGGAAGGGCAGCGTCGCGTCGTCGCCGGCGTCGTCGTCGCCGTCGGCGCCGCCGGCGGTGGCGGCGCTGTCCGCACCGGCGTCGCGTTCGAGATCGGCGACACCGAGCAGCTCGCGCTCGGCGAGGGCCACCAGGCGCGCGACGGTGTTTTCCAGCTCGCGCACGTTGCCCGGCCAGGGGCGCGCGGCGAGCGCGGCGACGAGCGCGGGCTCGAAGCGCACGTCGATGTCGAAGCGGTCGCAGCTGCGCTGGCGAAAGACCTCGACCAGCGCGGCGATGTCCTCGCGGCGCTCGCGCAGCGGCGGCACCACGAGCTCGACCACGGCGAGCCGATAGTAGAGGTCGTCGCGAAAGCGTCCGGCCTTGGCGTCGGCGGCGAGGTCGCGGTTGGTGCACGAGACGACGCGCACGTCGACGTGCTCGACGCGCCCGGTACCCAGCGGCTGGATCTCGCCCTGCTGTATCACGCGCAGCAGCTTGGCTTGCAGCGGCGCCGAGAGCTCGCCGACCTCGTCGAGCACGATGGTGCCGCCGTCGGCCTCGGCGAAGAATCCGCGCCGCGCATGCTCGGCCCCGGTGAAGGCGCCGCGTGCGTGGCCGAAGAGCTCCGACTCGGCCAGCTCGGACGGGATCGCCGCGCAGTTGACGCGCACCAGCGGCTTGTTGGCGCGGCGGCGACTGGCCGCGTGCAGCAGCTGCGCGACGAGCTCCTTGCCGCTGCCCGTCTCGCCGCGCACCAGCACCGGCACGTCGCGATCGGCGAGCCGCTCGGCGGCCGCCAGCACGCGGCGCATGGCGGGCGCGTCGCCGATGATCACGCGCCCGAGGCTGCGCTCGGCGACGAAGCGCCGATGGGCGCGCCGCAGCGCGGCGGCCTCGAGCACGCGCTCGACCACGAGACAGATCTCGTCGACGTCGACGGGCTTCTGCAGATAGTCGGCAGCGCCAGCCTTCATCGCCTCGACGGCGAGCCGCTCCGAGCCGCGCGCCGTCAACAGCACCACCGGCAGCTCGGGCAGGCGCGCGCGCACGGCGCGGCAGAGCGCGATGCCGTCCATGCCCGGCATGGCGAGGTCGGTGACCAGCGCGTCGATGGTGTCGGCGTCGGCGTCGAGCTGCGCCAGCGCGTCGGCGGCCGAGGCTGCGCTCGCGACCTCGTAGCCCGCCTCGCCGAAGACTTGCTCGAGCGTGTAGCGCACGGCGCGCTCGTCATCGACGACCAGAATGCGCGCGCTCACGATGGGCCGCCGCCGCGCGCGCCACACGCCTCGAGAAGCGTGAGATCGTTGGCGGTCCGTCCTGACTCGGCCAGCCGCTGGCACCGTGTGCCATCGACCTCCTCGTGGCTCGCCGGCGCGCACCAACAGCCCGAGATCACGTCTGGTACAGCTTTCGCTTCGCACCACAACATCGCAGGCAGCCTGTTCGTACGAGCGCGGCGCTGTCAACCGCGAACGCGCGCACCGACTGCTCGAAACGGGAGGTGCACCATGTTCAGCGCGCGCTTGGTTGGGTTGGTCGTGGCAGCGGCAGTGCTGGCGCCGACAGCGCCGGCGTTGGCCGCGCCCGTTCTGCAGCTGTCGCGCAGCGGGCAGACGAGCTGCTACGACGAGAGCGGCAGCGCCATCTCGTGCTCTGGCACGGGCCAGGACGGTGACAGCAAGGCCGGCGTGAGCTGGCCATCGCCGCGCTTCACCGACAACGGCGACGGCACGCTGCTCGACAAGCTCACCGGCCTGACTTGGCTGCGCGACGCGGCCTGCCTCAAGACGCACTATCCCGCGGTCGACCAGGACACCTTTCAGGGCGATCCGGCTGGCATCGGCGACGGCAACATCACCTGGCAGCACTGTCTCGACTTCGTCGCGGGGGTCAACGGCGGGACCTACCCGAGCTGCGCGGCCGGCAAGAGCGACTGGCGCATGGCCAACGTCAACGAGCTCGAGACGCTGAGCTACGTCGAGAGCAGCGGCTCGAGCTGGCTCGAGGCACAAGGGTTCACCAACGTGATCGGCAGCGGCTACTGGTCATCGACCACGCACCGCATCTTCCTGCCCTACAACGGCTGGTTCGTCGATCTCAACACGGGCGCCGTGAGCAACACCGACAAGACCGACGTTGGCGGCTGCTTGTTGGTGCGCGGCGGCCAGAGCGGCGCCAGCGCCGATCCGACCTACCCCGCCAACGTCTTCGTCACCGGGCAGGGCGCGAGCTACGCCGTCGGCGACGACGGCGACACGAACGCCGGCGTGAGCTGGCCATCGCCTCGCTTCGCCGACAACAGCGATGGCACCGTGACGGATCAGCTCACCGGCCTTAGCTGGCTCAAGGACGCCAACTGCATGCGCACGCAGTACAGCGCCAGCGACAGCGACGGCCGCGTGAGCTGGCAGCAGGCGCTCGACTTCGTCGCCGGCATCAACGACGGCACCTACGCGAGCTGCGGCGCCGGCAAGAGCGACTGGCGGCTGCCCAACCGGCGCGAGCTTCACAGTCTCACCGATCACGGCGCGCAGACCGCCGGCGCGCTGCCAAGCGGCCACCCCTTCGACAACGTCGACGTCGGCTCGAGCCCGGGCTACTGGAGCTCGACGACCTACACGTCGCTGCCGAGCTGGGCCTGGTTCTGGAACCCGAAGTACGGCGACGTCTCGGGCGCGCCGAAGAACGGCACGCGCACGGTCTGGCCGGTGCGCGGCACCGTCACGCCTACCGTAGAACCCGACATCGCCGTCAGCCCGACAGCGCTGAGCTTCGGCGAGGTGACCACCGGCAGCGCCTCCGCAATCGAGGTGCTCTCGATCTCCAACGGCGGCGCGAGCAAGCTCGATGTGCGGTCCATCGTTACGTCGAGCCCCGTGATCTTCGTGCTCAGCACCGACAACACCAACAACAACTGCGGCTCGACCGTCTTCTCGCTGCAGCCAGGCGCGAGCTGCACCGTCGGCGTGCAGTTCAAGCCCAACGCGGTCAGGACCTTCTCCGAGACGCTGACGATCACCTCCAGCGATCCCGACACGCCGGCGCTCGTCGTCACGCTCGGCGGCAGCGGCATCGACTATCCCAAGGGCGCGCCACGCTGCAACATCACGCCATCGAGCCATGACTTCGGCGATCTGCCGATCAACCAACGCTCGGCGCTGCAGATCTTCAAGGTCGCAAACATCGGCGAAGGGCTGCTCACGGTGACCGCCGTAAACGATCAACAGGCCGAAGAGTTCGACTACGACCTCGGCGCTGGCGACTACCCATGCGGCTCGCTGCCGTTCACGGTGCAGGCCAACGCCTACTGCACGTTCGGCATCGCGTTCGCGCCGAAGAACGTCGGACCGCGCGAGGGCTGGATCCACGTGCACTCCGACGATCCGATGCACGCGAGCATCCAGCTCACGCTCACCGGCACAGGCACGCCCGACGAGAGCAGCGGCGGCTGCGGCTGCGCGGTCGACGACGCACCCGGCCACGTGCTCGGCGGTGTGCTGCTGCTGAGCCTCGGCCTGCTGCTGCTCGTGCGCCGACGCCGACGCCGCTAGCTGCTTGCCGGCCGCCGCGGCAACGTCACGCGCGCGCGCGTGCCGACGCCCGGCTCGCTGGACAGCGAAAGCTCGCCGCCGTGGCGCGCCAACGCGGCGCGTGCCAGCGCGAGGCCGAGGCCGCTGCCGCCGTCGCGTGTCGAGTAGTAGGGCGTGCCGGCGCGCGAGATCGTCTCTGCGTCCATCCCGCCTCCATGATCTTCGATCACGATCTCGGCGCCGCCATCGTCCGCGCCATCAGAGGCGCGCAGCAGCACGCGCACCGTCGCGCCGTCCTCGCTGGCATCGAGCGCGTTGCGCAGCAGGTTGAGCAGCGCGTCGGCGAGCCGCCCGCGATCGGCGCGGATCTCGATCGCCGCGGGCGCGTCGACCTCGACGACGATGCCGCGCAGCTCGGCGTGCGGGCTGCAAAGCGCCACCGCGTCGCGACACAGCGCGCCGAGCTCGACGTCTTGCAGCGCGAGCTCGCCGAGCGGGCGCGTGAAGGCGACGTAGTCGGCGAGGATCTGCTCGACACGTTCGATCTCTTGCTGCACCACCTCGAGCCGCTCGGCGCTCTTGTCGTCGGCCGACGCGGCGGCACCGCGCGCGAAGAGCTGCGTCAGCGCTTTGATCGCCAGCAGCGGGTTTTTGATCTCGTGCGCCAGGCGCGCACCGAGAAGCTCGGCGCTGCGACGGTAGGTCAAAGACTCGGCGAGCACCTGCTCGCGCGTGCGGTGAAGCTCGCGGCCGGTCTGCAGGTACGCGTCGCTGAGGCTCGTCACGCCCGCGTGCAGCAACAGCAGCGCCGCCGCCGTGGCACACACACTCATCGCCGCGTCGTAGGGATATGGCACCTCGGCGAAGGGAAAGCCGCGCGGCAAGAGTGCCAGCGCGCCGAGCATCAACACTAGCTCGCTGAAGGCGACGAGGCTGCGCCAGCCGCGCCCGAACGCCGAGAACGTGACCACCACCGGCGCGAAGAGCAGCGGCAGGATCGGGCTGCGCAGCGCGCCGGTGAGCGCGCAGCCGAACGTGATGCCTACCGTCGTCGCCGTCAGCGAGACGAACAGCCAGCGCTCGCTGATCGCACGCCGCCGACCGCGCAGCGCCTCGTAGACGAACAGCGCGAGCATCACGGTAAAGCCCACCGCCAGCACCGTCAGCTGCCGCCGCGGCGCGCCCGAAGCGACGAGCAGCGCGTAGAAGCAGCCCATGGTCGGCGCCACGATCAGCGGCCGCCGCGCGAGAAAGGTCGTGCCCACGGCGCGAAGCTGCGCGGTGCGGCTCGCGTCGAAGCTGCTGCGGCTCACGACCGCGATGGTACACCACCGCGGCCGAGCAGCCGGACGCGGTCGAAGACGAGAAAGTGCGTGATCAGGATCAGCGCCACCACGCCGAAGGCAACCATCGACCACGGAAACATGCGCAACCGGTCGAGGCGGCTCGGGTCGGGCGAAAAGAGGATCGACTGCGCGGTGAAAAAGACCAGCATGATGTCGGCCAGCGCCAGCACGTTCCAAGCGAGCACCACGCGCCGCCGCGCCGCGCTGATCGCAGGCAGCGCCCACAGCGCGACGGCGATGCCCAGCACGCCGGCGACGATGTCTCCCGGCCCCGCCGTCAGCGCGAAGCGCGCCACGAGCCGCCCCTGCGCATAGAGCACCACGAAGCCAACGCCGAAGACGATCCGCACCACGTGGTAGAGCACCAGCACGCGCAGCGGAATGCTGCGCAGCACCGCGCGCACGCGCTCCGAGCGCGCGAAGGCGACGACGACGGCGAGGGTTGGCAGCCAGATCAGCGCCGGGATCAAGGGCCGCGGCATGCGCAGCGCGATGTTGCTCGCCGACAGCGCGGCGGCGAGCAGTCCCCACACGCCGAGCAGCCAGTAGACGCGCCGACGAGCGCGCGCGAATGAGTCATCGGCGGAGCCTTCTTTGCGGCCAAGAGACTGCTCGTATTGCATTTGCCGAGGTCCTTTCGTTCCGTTGGACCTCGACGTGATACACGCGCCGTACCAGCGACACGTGGGAGCGATCTCGATGCGTTGAGGGATGGCAGCTGTAAGGCGAACCGACAGCTGTCCGAGCGCTCGACACCTTTACGGCCAAGCAACGCCTGTTGTTGTGCAGTGCGCTAGCCCGCGCTCGCGCTGGCCTCGAGCTTGGCGATGGCTTCGCGCCAGCGCGCGGGCAGCGAGGGCGCCTTCTTTCCGGCGCCGTAGTCGAAGGCGACGATCAGGCCCTCGCCGCTGGCGGCGACGGCAGCGAGCTTGGTCGAGTACAGCTCGTAGCGCATGGTGTAGCGGTCGCGGCCGACGTCGCTGACGCCGACGCCGAGGTAGAGCGTGTCGGGATAGAAGACCGGCGCGCGGTAGCGGCACGAGGTCTTGGCGAGGATCGGGCCGACGCCCGCGGGGGCGCCGGCGGCGTGCTCGACGGGATCGCCCTCGCGCGCCGTGACGCGCGTCATCTGCTCGAAGTAGGCGATGCGGCCCGACTCGAAGTAGCGAAAGTACGAGACGTTATTGAGGTGGGCGAAGGCATCCATCTCGCCCCAATGCACGTCGATGGCGATGACGACAGGCAAGCCACTGATAACACTTGGGACTTTCTCTCTCGCAAGCAGCTCGCGCATGTCGCCCTCGTGCCTCCGGCTGTTCACTTGCGCCGACTTCGACGCCAACGTATGGTTTCGCCGCTTCGCTGGCCAGAAGCGGGCGCAGAGATTAGACGACGATGGCTTTTCTAAACCGAGTTCTCGAGCCGCCGACGTACGGCTGGGATCGCAAGCCCACCCGACGCGAGCTTTTCGCCGAGCTGCTACGGCGCGTCAACATCTTCAAGACGCGCAAGAACTGGGCGGCGCTGACCGGCTGGACCACCACGCTGCTGCTGGCGATCCCGTTTCTCGTCTTCTTCATCAAGTACTTCAACCCGTGGCTGCTGCTCGCTGGCTTCGTCTACGGCATGGTCGGCCTCGGCAGCTACGGGACGATCTGGTTTCACCGCTACTGCACGCACAAGGCGTACACGTTCCGACACCCGATCTTCCGCTTCATCACGCGAAACCTCGTCGTCAAGATCATCCCCGAGGAGACCTACGTCGTCTCGCACTACGTGCATCACTCGATCTCCGACGAGCCCGGCGATCCCTACAACGCGCAGTTCGGCGCGCTGTACTGCTTTCTCGCCGACACCAACCACCAGCCGATCAACAAGAGCCTCTCGCGCGCCGACTACGAGCGCGTCGTCAAGATGCTCGAAAACACCGGGCACAAGGCCAACACCTACGAGCAGTATCTCAAGTGGGGCTCGGTGATCCACCCGCTGCGCTGCTGGACGCACATCGTGCTCAACTGGGCGTTTTGGTACACGGCCTTCTATCTGATCGGCGGCCACGCGCTGGCCTGCGCGCTGTTCGGCGGCGCCTACACCTGGGCCCTCGGCATCCGCACCTTCAACTACGCCGGCCACGCGGGCGGCGATCTCAGGCACAAAGACGGCGTCGACTTCGACCGCCGCAACCTGTCGATCAACCAGTACTGGCCAGGCATCGTCGCGGGCGAGTGGCACAACAACCACCACCTGTTCCCCAGCGGCGCGCGCGCCGGGTTTCTGCCGCACCAGATCGACTTCGCCTGGTACTACATCAAGCTGCTGAGCCTCATCGGCGGCGTGTCGCACTTCAACGACTTCAAAAAGCAGTTCCTCGACAAACACTACGAGCCGTTTCGGCGCGGCGAGCCGGCGACGCCTTACAGCGGACCGCCGGTGGCCAAGGCCCCGGAACGGGAAGCGCAAGCGCGCGGCCTCGTAGATCAACGCGAAGCCGCAAAATCCGCTGCGCGCACGGCCAAACGCCGCGCCGCTTGATCCTTACCTTAGCCTGCGAGCGAAGCTGAGATGTATCGCTGTACCTTCATCCTGCTCATCGCCGCTCTCGTTGCCGGCTGCGCCGACACGGGCGGCTTCACCGGCTCCGAAGCCGGCACTACGGACAGCACCGACAGCGACCTGCAAAAGGCCGACGTCGGCAGCGACGTCGAGACGCCCGACGCGTGGGTTCCGCCCGACGGCTTTCAGCTGGGCGAGGCCGTTGTCTACGCCCACTCGCAAGACACGCTCTACAAGGTCGACCCCAAGACATTTGTCGTCAGCAAGGTCGCCGACTTCATCTGGCCGGGCGCTGCCGACAAGCTCACCGATCTCGCTATCGACTCCAAGGGGCTGATGATCGGCGTCTCGTCGAAGACGGTCTATCGCATCGACGCCAAGTCCGGCCAGTGCACCGAGCTCGCGTCGCTCGACAAGCACTACGTCGGGCTCTCGTTCGTCAAACCCGACGGCGGCGAGGCCGAGTTTCTGATCGGCATCGACAAGAGCAACGGCGAGGTCTACCGCATCGATCCGCAGACCGGCCAGGCGACGCTCGTCGGCAAGTTCGGCAACAACTGGCTCGCCAGCGGCGACATTGTCTCGGTCAAGGGCTTCGGCACGGTCGCCACGCTGGTCAAGGCCAACGAGCAAAATCCCACGGACTGGCTGGCGCGAGTTGACCCGTACACGGGCAAGGCGACGCCCATCGGCGACACGGGCATCGACCGCATCTGGGGCCTCGGCTACTGGGAGGGCAAGCTCTACGGCTTCACCTCCGACGCCGAGTTCGTGCTCATCGACCGCAACACCGGCAAGGCGACGCTGGTCAGCACCGACAACATCTCGTGGTGGGGCGCGGGCGTGACCACCGAGGCGCCCGTCATCAACTAGCAAAATGAAGGCCTGCAGCAGAAGAAAACGCTCTCTGCGATGTGCCTCGTTTTGCTAGTCTTGCCGGATGATGCGGGACTCTCGGCAGGGCGCCAACGGCGCGCCTTCCACGCTGCTGCGAGTCGATCGATTCCTCGTCGGACGCGCGACGCTCGAAGGTCGACTTAGCTACGTCAACGACGCCGCGTGCGCCTTCTTCGGCCGCAGCGCCGACGAGCTGATCGGGCAGCGCTACATCGACATGGTCCCGGCGGCCGAACAGGCCACGTCGCGCGACCGGATGCGCGGTGTGGTCCAGCTGGCCCGACACGTCGTGGCCGAGATGTGGCTCGTCAACGGCAACGCCGAGCGGCGCTGTGTTCAATGGGTCACCTTCCCCGAGCACAGCCGCGACGGCGAAGTCGTCGGCTATCAGGTGCTCGGACGCGACATCACCGAGCTGATCGCCATTCGCGACGCGCTAAAGCGCAGCGAGCGCCCCCCGATCGCCGACCAGCTGATGTTTCTCGTCGATGCTGCTGGCCGCTTCGAGGGGTTTCACAGCGAAGACTCCGCACCGCTGTTCGCACCACCGAAGTTGTTTCTCGGCAGCATGCTCGAGGCAGCGCTGCCACCCGATCTCGCGATCCGCTCGCGTGTCGCCCTCGGCACGACACTCGCCATCGGGCTGCCTCAGACCTTCGACTACACCATCACCGAAGAACAGCGCACGCTGCCGTTTCGCACGCGGGCGATGCGCATCGACGAGCAGCACGCGCTGTTCGTCTGCTTCGCGCGACATGCCTCCGAGGGTAACGAAGGGCTGCTGGCCGCGCTGCCCGATCTCGTCTTGCGCGGACACCTCGGCGACGACGGGAGCGTCGACCTCGTGCCCGCTGGCGGCGTCGCGCCGCTCGCCGAGTATCTCGAGCTGGCGCGGCCCGTGCGCGCGGCGCTCGACGAGCTGGTGCGGCGTGCGGTGCGCTCGGGCAACCCGCAGGTGCTTCACGAGTTCCAGTCAACCCGCGATGATCGCGAGACGTCCTTCGAGGCGCGCGTGGTGCGCAGCGGCGAGCACGAAGCGGTCTGCTTCGTGCGCAACATCGACGAGCGGCGGCGGCAGCTGATGGCGATGGTCGAGGCCGACCGCATGCGCGCGATCAGCTCGCTGGTCTCGGGCGTGGGCCATCAGATCAACAACCCACTCTCTTACGTGGTCGGCAACCTCGACTTCTTGCGCGGCGAGCTCGAGGACGCGCGCGACACGCTGCAAGACAGCCTCGAGGCAGGCGTCGGCGACGACGGCAAAGAGACGATGGGCGTCGCGATGGCCGCGCAGCACGCGCTCGAGTCATTTGAGAACGTCGCTGACGCGCTCGCCGATATCGACGAGGGTGTCGAGCGCATCGCCAACATCGTGCGCGACCTGCGCGTGTTCGATCAGGAGGACCAGGAGCTCACGCCGCTCGACGTGTGTGAAATTATCGACGAGGCGGCGGCTATCGCCGACAATGAGATACGCCATCGCGCGCAGCTATCGCGCCGCTACGGCACGCCCGCGTACGTCTTCGGCAACGCTCGACGGCTGCGACAGCTCTTTCACAACGTGCTGCTCAACGCCGCGCACGCCATCGACGAAGGCGCCGCGACGAGCAATGACATCACGGTCGCAGTGACCAAGAACGGCGAGGACTGGGTGGACATCACCATCAGCGACTCCGGGCGTGGTATCGCTCCCGAGCTCATGGACCAGGTATTCGATCCGTTCTTCACCACCAAGCCTGTCGGCGAGGGCACCGGTCTTGGTCTTGCCGTCTGCCGCGAGATCGCGCGGCTGCATGGTGGGCAGCTGTCGCTCGAGAGCGAGCGGCACGTGGGCACGGATGTAAAGGTGCGGCTCTGTGCGGCGTCGGCGCCGCCCGAGCAGCCCGCCGATCGCGACGACGAAGCCCCGCCGCAGCGTCTCGACGGCGATGCGCCGCGCATCCTGCTCATCGATGACGAGCCCGGCGTCGGGCGCGTGGTGCCGCGCATGCTCGGCGACCAGGCACAGGTGACGTTCTTCGCGACCGCGCGCGCGGCGCTCGAAGAGATCGAGCGCGGGGCGCAGTTCGATCTGGTGCTCTGCGATCTGATGATGCCCGAGATGACCGGCATGCAGTTTTACGAGCGGCTCGTCGAGCGGCAGCACGACCTGGTGCGGCGCATCGTGTTCGTCACCGGCGGCGCGTTCACCAACGCTGCACAGTCGTTCCTCGACGAGGTCGACGCGCCTGTGCTCTACAAACCGTTCGATCGCGCAGACCTGCAGTCGCTGCTGGTGATGAACCTCGGGCACCACGACCAAGGCGACGCTTGACAGCCCTGCGCTTGACAGGCCCGCGCTTGACAGTCTGGCAGCATGCGGCCACAACAGCGCGGTGAAGGCACGCGAGCTCGTTAACCTCGGAATCCCCCGCGGCGAGATGATCAAGCTAGCCGGGCGCCTGGTGCAGACGGCGCTCAAGTCCGGCCGCGATCGCAAGGCGCTGCGCGAGACGCTGCGCGCGCTGGCGAGGGACCCCGCAGCACACGTCGATGATCCGGACCTCGGCGCGCTGGCGCGCGCGATGAAGGGCAGCGACGCGCCCGTCTTTCGGCCGCGCGAGCTGCCAGCCCCGTGGCGCAGCTGGGGCGAGGACCTCGACAGCAACGCCCTGCAGCAGATGCAGAACGCCTGCATGCTGCCGGTGGCGCACTCGGGCGCGCTGATGCCCGACGCGCACCTCGGCTACGGGCTGCCCATCGGCGGCGTGCTGGCCACCAAGAACGCCGTCATCCCCTACGCCGTCGGCGTCGACATCGCCTGCCGCATGCGCCTGACGGTGCTCGACATCCCGCTCGAGCAGCTCGAAGGAATGCGCCAGCGCCTGATCAACGTGCTCGAGGACGAGACGCGCTTCGGCATCGGCGCGTCGTTTTCGGGCAAGGCCGTGCGCGACCACGCCGTGATGGACCGCGACTGGGACGCCGTCACGATCACGCGCGAGATGCGCGCCAAGGCGCGCGCGCAGCTCGGCAGCAGCGGCAGCGGCAACCACTTCGTCGAGTACGGCGAGCTTTCCCTCGACAAGCCGGACCTCGGTCTCGCCGCTGGCAGCTACCTGGCGCTGCTGACCCACAGCGGCAGCCGCGGCGCGGGCGCGGCGGTCGCCTCGACGTACTCCAAGCGCGCGATGCAGCGTCACCCGGAGCTGCCCAAGCAGCTGTCGCATCTGGCGTGGCTCGATCTCGACAGCGAGGACGGTCAGGAATACTGGGCGGCGATGAGCCTGATGGGCGAATACGCGGCGGCCAACCACGAGGTGATTCACCGCGAGATGCTGCGCGCGCTCAAGGCCAAGGCCCTCGCCGAGGTGGAGAACCACCACAACTTCGCCTGGAAGGAGACGCACGACGGCGAAGACCTGGTGGTGCATCGCAAGGGCGCTACGCCCGCGGGCGCCGGTGTGCTCGGCATCATCCCCGGCTCGATGGCTACGCCGGGCTACGTCGTGCGCGGCAAAGGCTCGCGCGCTGCGCTCGACAGCGCCTCGCACGGCGCCGGTCGCGTGATGTCGCGCAAGGCGGCCAAGCAGCGCATCACCTGGTCGCAGGTGAAGAAGCAGCTCGCGCAGAGCGGCGTGACGTTGCTGTCGGCGGGGCTCGACGAGGCGCCCGACGTTTACAAGGACATCGATCAGGTGATGGCTGCACAGCAAGACCTGGTCGACGTCGTGGCGCGTTTCGAGCCGCGCATCGTCAAGATGGCGCCCGCCGGCGAACGACCCGAAGATTGAGG
>JAGQIK010000425.1 GCA_020431405.1 Myxococcales bacterium | reverse complement strand
CGCGCCCGAACGCGCCCCAACCACAAGCGCAGGAGGCGTCCTCCCACGCTCGCGCCCCCCCCCGCGCCCTGCGCCCTCCACGCCCACCTTGGGCGCTCAGTGCTGTAGAACAGTGCACGCGCTGCCCTACGGCGGGTCGCGCAGGACCGGGAAGAAGTCGCTCTCCGTCACGTGGCCCCAGAGCCAGGCGATGAGCCACCAGCCGAAGCCCGGCTGCTTGGCTGCGCTTCGGCGGAAGCTCTCGTCGAAGCCTCCGTCGGCGTCGTGAAACCAGTGCAGCACGGCGGGCTCGCCGCGGGCGTTGGGGAACTGGCGGTGGAAGCAGACGAAGTCGCTGTTGGTGTCGGCGACGAAGGCGACGTGGTCGGCGGGGGCGTTGAGTGCGAGGTCGTCGGCGGTGAAGTCGAACTCGTCGGGGTCGGCGAAGATGTCGGCGAGGAAGTCCTCGCCGCGCAGCATCTCGGTGCTGTCGGCGGTCGCGGCGGCACCGCCCACGTGGTAGTGCGCCGTCTCGCCGAGCACGAAGTAGTGCTCGTGCTCGACGATGTCTCGCGGCGTGAAGGCCTCGCAGCCGTCGGCGAGGCGCAGGAATCGCTGGTAGCCGTCGGGCAGCTGCCAGTCGACGAGGCCGGTCAGCTCGCTGAAATCGCCCGCGTAGGGCGCCCAGAGCTTGAGCGCGCACGTGTCGCGGAAGGTCACGGTGAGGCTGACGCGCGTGGGCAGCTGGCCGGCGAGGCGGTCGTCCCAGGCGACGCCGGCACGCGTGATCGCCGCGGCGATGCTGCGAAGGCGCGTGTCGCTGGCCTTGTCGTCGACGAGCGCGCCGAGGCGGGCGACGAGCTCTGCGCCGGGGTCTTCGGCGGTCCACCAGTCGGGCAGCGCGTGGCGCGCGGCGATCCAGTCGAGGGCAGGGGAGCCCGATTTGGCGACGAAGTAGGGCGGATAGCTGGCCATCGCCGCGAAGAATACCGCACCCTAGCCGGCGCAGAACGGCGCCTCCACGCCGGCGCAGAACGGCGTTACAGTCCCGACCATGCTCGAACGAAGGCTCTCGGTGGCGGCGCAGCCGAGCGACGTGCGCACTGATCTGTCCGCCAGCGCGCTGCGGCGCGACGTCGTCGATAATCTGTTCTACACGCAGGCGAAGTTCCCGTTCGTCGCGACGCGCAACGACTACTACCTGTCATTGGCGCTCGCGGTGCGCGATCGGCTCTTGCACCGCTGGGTCAACACGGCGGCGACATATCTCGAGCGCGAGAGCCGCACGGTGATCTACATGTCGGCCGAGTTTCTGCTCGGGCCGCACCTGCACAACAACTTGATCAACCTCGGCATCGAGGACCGCGTGCGGCAGGCGGTCAGCGACCTGGGGCTCG
Source organism: Myxococcales bacterium (assembly GCA_020431405.1). Lineage (GTDB taxonomy): Bacteria > Myxococcota_A > Polyangia > JAGQIK01. The sequence goes on along the minus strand of JAGQIK010000425.1, from coordinate 8,427 downwards.
ACCTCGATGACCTGATCGAGCAGGAAGAAGAGCCAGGCCTCGGCAACGGCGGCCTCGGGCGGCTCGCGGCCTGTTACATGGACTCGCTGGCCACGCTCGAGATCCCAGCCATCGGCTACGGCATCCGCTACGAGTTCGGCATCTTCGACCAGGAGATTTGCGACGGCTGGCAGGTCGAGGTCACCGACAAGTGGCTGCGGCTAGGCAACCCGTGGGAGATCGCGCGGCCGGAGATCAGCTTCGACGTCAAGCTGGGCGGCCACACCGAAGCCTATACCGACGCCGACGGACGCTATCGCGTGCGCTGGCACCCCGACCGCGTCATCAAGGGCATCCCCTACGACACGCCGATCCTGGGCTACCGCGTCAACTCGGCGAACTTTCTGCGGCTATGGAAAGCGGAGGCCATCGAGTCCTTCGACTTCAACGCCTTCAACGTCGGCGACTACTACGGCGCCGTGGACCAGAAGGTGGTCAGCGAGAATCTGACCAAGGTGCTGTATCCCAACGACGAGCCTGCAGCCGGCAAGGAGCTGCGCCTAGCACAGCAGTACTTCTTCGTCTCCTGCTCGCTGCAGGACATGATCCGGCTCTACAAGCAGAAGATCGACTCGCTCGACCGCTTTGCAGACAAGTTCGTGGTGCAGCTCAACGACACGCACCCGGCCATCGGCGTGGCGGAGCTGATGCGGCTGCTCGTCGACGTGCACGAGATGCCGTGGGAGCGCGCCTGGGACATCACGCGTTCGACGTTCGCCTACACCAACCACACGCTGCTGCCCGAGGCGCTCGAGAAGTGGCCGCTCGAGCTGTTTCGGCGCCTGCTGCCGCGGCACCTCGAGATCATCTTCGAGATCAACGCGCGCTTTCTCGAGCAGGCACGCGCCGCGCCCGCAGTCGACGACGACGCGCTAGGGCGACTGTCGATCATCGACGAGAGCGGCAGCCGCTACGTGCGCATGGCCAACCTCGCCTGCGTAGGCAGCCGCGCGATCAATGGCGTGGCGGCGCTTCACACCGAGCTGCTCAAGCAAGACGTGTTGCACGACTTCTACCAGCTGTGGCCCGAGAAGTTCTCCAACAAGACAAATGGCGTCACGCCGCGGCGCTTCATGCTCTCGAGCAACCCGCGGCTGTCGCAGCTGATCAGCGAGCACATCGGTGAGCAGTGGCCGAGTGACCTGGCCCAGCTGACGCGACTCGCACCGCTGGCAGAGGATGCCGACTTCCAGCGCGACTGGCGCGAGGTCAAGCGCGCCAACAAAGTCGACCTGGCGCGCCGCGTGGTCGAGCGCACGGGGATCGAGATCGATCCGGACTCGATGTTCGACATCCTCGTCAAGCGCATCCACGAGTACAAGCGCCAGCACCTCAAGGTGCTGCACATCATCGCGCTCTACCTGCGCATCAAGCGCAACCCCAACGCGACGATCACGCCGCGAACGTTCATCTTCGGCGGCAAGGCTGCGCCCGGCTACTTCATGGCCAAGCGCATCATCAAGCTGATCAACAGCGTCGGCGACGTGGTCAACAACGACCGCGAGGTCGCCGGTAGGCTCAAGGTCGTCTTCTTTCCCGACTTCAACGTGACCAACGCGCAGCCGATATACCCGGCGGCGGACCTGTCGGAACAGATCTCGACGGCCGGCAAGGAGGCCTCGGGCACCGGCAACATGAAGTTCTCGCTCAACGGGGCGCTCACCATAGGCACTCTGGATGGCGCCAACGTCGAGATCCGCGAGCACGTCGGCGCCGACAACTTCTTCGTCTTCGGTCTCACCGTCGACGAGGTCAAGCGAGCCAAGCGCGAAGGCTACGACCCGCGCGACATCTACCAGCGCGATCACACGCTGCGCGCGGTGATCGACGCCATCAGCGACGGAACCTTCTCGGCGGGCGACCGCGGCTTGTTCGAGCCGATCGTCGGCGAGCTGCTGGCTCACGACCAGTACATGCTGCTCGCCGACTTTGGCGCCTACCTGGCGTGTCAGGACGAGGTCGCCGCGGTCTACCGACAGCCGAGAGAGTGGACCCGGCGCTCGATCCTCAACGTCGCCCGCATGGGCTTCTTCTCGTCTGACCGCGCGATCAAGCAGTACTGCGAAGAAATCTGGAACGTCGAGCCCGTGTCGATTCAGCTCGACGTCTCGTCTGCGACGCGCTGACGCGTCAGCCTATCAAGGAGCACCGGTGAGCACGCAGAACGAAAAGCGGCGCATCATCATCATGGGCGCTGCAGGACGCGACTTTCACAACTTCAATACGGTGTATCGCGACGACCCGACCGTGCAGGTGGTGGCATTCACGGCGACGCAGATTCCGGGCATCTCCGGGCGCACCTATCCGCCGACGCTGTCCGGCGAGCTCTATCCGAGCGGCATCCCGATCGTGGGCGAGGAGAAGCTGGCCGAGCTGTGCCGCGAGCATCGCGTTCACGAGGTCGTCTTTTCGTACTCGGATGTGCCCTACGACTACGTGATGCGGCGCGCCGCCATCACCAACGCGGCCGGGGCGAGCTTCACACTGCTCGGCGGCGACGCCACGATGCTCGACGCCAAGGTGCCGGTGGTCGCGGTCTGCGCGGTGCGCACCGGGTGCGGCAAGAGCCAGTCGTCGCGCTACATCGCGCGCGTGCTGCGCGAGCGCGGGCTGCGCGTCGTGGTGATCCGCCATCCGATGCCCTACGGCGATCTGGCGCGGCAAGCGGTGCAGCGCTTCGCCAGCATGTCCGACATCACGGCCGCCGATTGCACCATCGAGGAGCGCGAGGAGTACGAGCCGCACGTCGTCGAGGGCATCGTCGTCTACGCCGGCGTCGACTACGCGCGCATCCTCGCGCAGGCGCAGGCCGAGGCAGACATCATCATCTGGGATGGCGGCAACAACGACACGCCTTTCTACCGGCCGAACCTGTGGATCACGGTGGCCGATCCGCTGCGCGTCGGCGACGAGCTGTCGTACTACCCGGGCGAGACGAACCTGCGCGCCGCCGACATCGTCTTGATCAACAAGGTCAACTCGGCCGATCCGCAGGCGGTGGAGACCCTGCGTACGAGCATCGCGTCGGCAAACCCCGACGCGACGGTCATCGCGGCTGACAGCACGTTCGATCTAGGAGACGAGGCGCGTGCGGCGGTACACGGCAAGCGCGTGCTGACCATCGAGGACGGACCGACGGTGACGCACGGCGAGATGGCCTACGGCGCGGCACAGGTGGCGGCACGGGAGCTTGGCGCCGCCGAGATCGTCGAGCCGCGTGGGGCGGCACGCGGCAGCATCGCCGCAGCGCTCGAACGATACGCGCACCTCGACCGCACGTTGCCGGCGCTTGGCTACTCCACCGAGCAAGTGCGCGAGCTCGAGCAGAGCATCGCCGCCATCGACTGCGACGCCGTGCTATACGCCACGCCGATCGACCTCGAGGGGATCGTCCACATCGAAAAGCCTGCCTTCCGTGTGCGCTACGAGCTGAACGACCGCGCAGGCGAGAAGAGCCTCGCGTCGGCGGTGCACAGCTGGCTCGACGAGCGCGGTCGCTAGCGCTGCCGCGCGAGCGCTGGCTACTCGCGGTCGAACACCATGCGCACGGCGCGGCCGTGCTCGCCCCAGGGCGTGACGTTGGTCATCTGCAGCACCAGCTGATCACTGGGGCGCAGCGCTAGCGTCGTGTGCCAGCCCCAGTCCGGACCGTCGCCGGCGCCGTAGGTCGAGCGCAGCGACAGCAACCCCCAGTCGTCGTCATGGCGCGTGCAGCGCACCGGCTGCGACTGGTGCCAGCTGTCGGTCCAGTGGGCCCCGTCGGCGTCAAGCGCGAGGCTGCCCTCGTGCGTCTTGCCCTCGTAGTCCCAGGTGTAGCGCACCGCGTCGGCTTCGATGCGCAGCGTGCAGTCGTAGTGGGTGGCTTCGTTGCCGAGCGGGTCGAGCCACAGCTCGCCCTTGCCGCGCCACGAGCTGCCCTCGAGCGGGTGGAGTTTCTTGTCCATGGCTGGAGCATATCCGCAACGGCTCTATGATATCTGTCATAGGTTGCGGCGCTGTATTATTGGTAATTTGTGCGAGACAAATAAAGTATGCGCGACGATCTTCTCCCGATTGTGAAAACTGCATAACGGGCGTGATGGTTCGCCGTCCTTCAAGCCAATAGATGCAGATGAACCATCGGAGGGGGGATGTTCACGACTCGCGACGTGACGCCCAGGCCGCCGCGCGCGGGCTGGTGCGACGAGCGCTGTGGCGCCAACGCGATCCTCTGGACGACGGCGTATCGTCAGCAGCCAGCGGCGGTGTTGCGCCGCGCATTCGCGATGCTCGAGCACATCGAGCGCAACCCTGCGACCGGGTTGTGGCGTCTGCAGCCAAGCCGCACCACGCGCGGTCACGTCGTGGCGTTCCGCGGCCGTGTGTGTTTGATCGCGGTGGAAAAGCGACGCGCGTTCGGCGGCGCCATCGACGAAGCCGAGCGATGCGAAATCGGTTCGCAGCTGCGCGAGCTGGTGCGTCTAGCGCGTGCCCGTGAGCAAGCGTTCGCTCAGTCGCTGCGAATGCTCGGCGCCGAAGCGCAGGAGGCCGCGCGCGGCTGCTTGTTGCGCCAGTACGTTCTAGCGCTGACGGCGCTAGCTGCGGGTCGCCTCGAAGGCGAGACCGAAGGGGGGCGCACGTCCGAGCAGCTATGGGCGTGGCAGTCGGTGATCGGCGAGCTCGACGACCAGCGCTTCACCTTCACGCCGGCGACGGTCTATGCGGCGCTGGCTGCGCAGATCGGGCCGACGCCTGGCGACACCGAGCTGCGAGCTCTGTTCGAGTCTTGCGCGGGCGCGGCCGAGGAGGCCGTCTGGCTCGAGCGGCGCGGACCGGATGACATGCTCCCGCTGCCCACCAGCTTCTGCGGCGGTCGCACGCGGTCGCTGTCCTTCGTGCGGCGAGTAGCGTACGCCATCGATCGACTGCTCGAGCCGTTCGCTCGCGGTCAACCTCGAATGGTGCTCACGGGCGCGCGCTGGCAAGACAATGTGATCGTCACTGGCGCGACGGGTATCGCGATGTTGCGCCTGAGCGACGCGGCGCGACGTGCCGAGCTGGTCACGCGCGCGCTGGAGCTGACGCGGGCCCACGGCGATGATTGAGCTGCTCGAGCGGGCGCGGGCGGCGGTGCCCGGCTGCCGCGCTACGGCGTCGTTCGATCTTCCCGACGGCGTGATGTTGTCGTGCGTTGGGCTAGAGCACGGAGAGTTTCGCGCCGTGGCGGCGGCCGCAGCCGATCTGCTCGAAACTCACAACGACGCGCTTGCAGTGTTGTCCGCTGCCGACGATGCGACGAGAGAGCTGGTGGTCTGCACTGACGAGCACGTGTTCGTCTTCGTGCGCGGGCTGCGTCGGCAGCGAGCTTTCTGTTTTGTCTGCGAGGTCGACTGCAACGTGGCGCTGGTTGTGGCGCGTGCACGTCACGTCGTAGACCAAGCGGATGGCCTCAGGCGCGCGAGGCGCCGAGAACTCTGACGAGCGTATACTCGGCGCATGCCGAGCATGATGGCGATCGTGAGCCGCAAGGTCTTCGAGGGGGCGGCGCGCGCGGCGGCGGTGGGCGACGTGCTGCCCAACGACGGCTACCGCAGCACGCACCGCGCGCTGGAGCCGCTGACGGCCGGGGGCTCGATGTATCTGGTCACGGTCCGTCCGCCGCGCGACGGGTCGGGTCACCGGCTGTGGCTGGTCAGCGTGCTGCGCGAGCCGCGGCTCGCCGCCGACGGTTGGCACGCAGCGGCCAATCAGGTGCCGATCAAGGACATCACCGAGCTGCGTGGAGCGATGCGCTTCGCCAGTGGCAACGGGCTGCCCGAAGATACGTCGCGGCTGGGCATGTCGCTGCAGACGCCGCGAGTGCTCAGCGACGCGGACGTGGCGTTGCTCGAGGGGGTGTTGGGCGCGGACGCGAGCGCAGGCTCGGGCGCGGGCGCCAGTTCGGCGATAGATACGAATGATGACGTGGCGGCGATGCTGGCTGCCGTCGCGGAACATCCCGGGCCGTCCGCGGCATACACACAGGCAGTGTGCGCGCTCGAGCGACTGCCGCGCGATGCTCGCGTTGCCGAGGCGCTGCTCGAGATCGTGGAGGCCCCGCGCTATACGGCGCAGTCGATGAAGCCGATGTGGCGCTCGCTGTTCGAGCAGCTCGTCGAGTCGCAAGCCGACCCGCGCAGCGTGGCGCGGCTGATCGCCGTGGACCTGGCGCGCACCTTCGGCGCCACCAACATGTCGCGTTGGATGGCCGAGCAGATCGGCGAGGCGGTCAGCGCGCTGCTCGAGCGCTATCCGAGCGCGCCGCGTGTGCTTCCGCCCGATGCGCTTGCCGCGCGAGCGGCGGCGGCGGTGCGGCCCGAGCGCGAGCCGCAGACCGAGGATCACCTGCTCGCGGCCGTAGCCGAAACGCTCGACGACGACGGGCCACGGTTGGTCTATGCCGACGCGGCGGCCGAGCGCGGAGACGCTGCGCGCGCGGAGCTCATCCATTTGCAGGTCGAGCGCGCGCGCCGCGGCGAGCAGGCGCCGAGCGACGCCGAGGAGAAGCTGCTGCGCAAGCACGCCAAGCGATGGCTCGAGCCCATCGCGTCGGTGCTGATCAAGGACAGCTGGGAGTTCGAGCGCGGTTTTGTCGACCACGTGCAGATCTACCCGCGCAAGGGCAAGGTCGCCGAAGTGGTCGGACACCCGTTGTGGTCTACGGTGCGCAGCGTGCGGCTCTCGGAGGCAGGCGATCCGGGGCCGATCATCACGCACCCAGTGATGCGCAACCTGCAGGTGGTCCACATGTGGACCTACCCGCGCGGCCTCGCGGCGCTGCTCGACAGCGATGCGCCGCTGCGCGAGCTGCGCGGCCTGTACTTGCCCAAAGTGGCGCGCGACGAGGCGCTCTACGGCGCGTTCGTCGGCTGCAAGCGTCTTCCGCAGCTCGAGCTGCTCGAGATCAGCGGCGCCCGGCCCGAGCAGGCGAGAGAGCTCTTCGGCGGCGGTTGGGCGCGACCAGGCCTGCAGATGGTGCTCGATCCACCATTCTACGACTTCAAGGGCTGGTGGCGCGAGCTGGCCGCGTACGCACGCTCGGGCGCGCGCGCACCTCAGATCATCTTCACGTCGCGCGACGGCTCGGAGATCGAGCTCGACGAGCAGGGCGGAGCGCTGTGCACCGTCGACCCCGAACAGGCTGGCGACGGCATCCACAGCATCGCGCTCGCCTGTGGTCTCTACGAGGACAATCCGCAGCCACCGCCGCTCGACTTGAGCCCCTTCGGCCGCGTCGTGCTGCGCATTCCGCCCGGCGTGATGAAGGACAAGCCGCCGGCGTGGGTCAAGTACAAGACCAACGGCGCTGTGGTCGAGGGCTTGAAGAAACACTGCGCCGCCGCCGGCGCCGAGCTCGAGGTGCGCGAGGGCAGCTGGTCACTGCGCGCCGGCCGGGACGAGTGGTAGTGGTCGAGCCGGTCAGCCTCTGGCAGGCGCGCCTCGAAGCGCTGCCCGCCAGCGACCCAGCGCGCTTCGCCGACGCGCTCGCGTTGTTGTCGGCGATGCGAGACGAGCTCGGCGCGCGGCGAGAGCAGCTGCACATCGACGATGGTCCCGACGAAGGCGAGCTGCGCCTCTACGCGGGCGACGTGCTGGTCGACGAGCTGAGCCACTGCGGCACCATGCTCGTCGCCGGCGACCTCACCGTTCGCCGCGGCATCTGGAGCAGCGAAGACTGGGCGACCCTGATCGTCGCCGGCACCATCCGCGCAGCCAACATGGTCACGCAGGTCGCCACCGTCCTCTGCGGCGGCGATCTGATCATCGACAGCGTCGCCTTCAAAGACACCATCCCCGGCGGACACGTCGAGACCCGCGGCCGCCTGTCGGCTCAGCTCGTCATCGCCGGCCCCGACGGCGAGTTTCTCGCCGCCGAAGAGGACGTCCGCTGGCGCTTCACCTCCGAGGACATGGCCGACGCCGAAGCCGACCCGCAAAGCCCCGTCTGGCCCAGGCTCCGCGCCGTGCTGATCCCGGAAGTCTTCGACGAAGACGGCGAGCTGGACCGCGGCGAGCTGATGGACCGCCTCGACGCCGGGGAGGATGTGCTGCTCGCCGTCGAGTAGTGTCGGCGTTCCTAGAACGCTGAACAGCGCAGGGCCACAGGCTCAGGGCCACAGGCCACGGGAGCGCTGCGTGGAAGGGCTTCAGGTCTCAGGCGTCAGGCTTCAGGTCGCGCCGTAGGCTCGCGCTTCGCGCTTCGCAGTTGGGCTCGCGCGCTTTCCGGGGATGTCGTTGACGCTGAAGCGGCCGCCTCGGCCGCGGCGCCAGCCCGTGGTGAGCAGGAAGGTGCGTGCCGTGGGCCAGGGGTTGGCCTCGTTCGGCTCGCGGTCGCGATAGCCGTCGAACCAGCAGGCGGTGGAGAGCGGG
>JAGQIK010000424.1 GCA_020431405.1 Myxococcales bacterium | reverse complement strand
TCGACGGGCCGCGCGCCGGTGAGAAGGCGCTCGCCGCGGCGGTGGCCGAGGTGCTGCAGAAGAAGGCTGGCGACAGCGAGGTCGACGATCTGATGGTCGGCCTGACCACGCCGCTCGACGAGATCTACAAGCGCGAGCGCAGCCGCGCGCGCGTGGCGTGGCTTCTGCGCGTGGCAAAGATCGGGCTGCCAGAGGGCCGGCGCGGCGAGCGGCTGCGCGTGCAGGCGGCGACGGCGCTGCTGGACTTGGACTCGCCGCGGATCTTGGTTTCGGCGGCGGGCGCGGGCAAGGAGACCTTGGCGGTGCGCGCGGGCGGAATGCCCGTGCTGCACCGGGCGCTGTCGCGTTCGGCGGTGCGCAATCAGCTGGGCAGCCTGGCGTCGGCGCTGCTGCCGGTGCTGCTGATCATGATGCTGCTCTTCCGCTCGCTGACGGCGGGGCTGCTCGCCTCGGTGCCGACGCTGGTCACGCTGCTGGTGATCTACGGCGGCATGGCGCTCATCGGCGTACATCTCGACATCGGCACGGCGATGCTGGCGTGCATCATCCTCGGCGCGGGGGTCGACTACGCCGTACACCTCGTCGCGGCCTGGCGTGGCGCCGATGTGGAGCGCGCCGCGCGAAACGCCGTGACGCGCACTGGCACCGCGATCTGGACCAACGCGCTGGCGGTGGCGATCGGCTTTGGCATGCTCACGCTGGGCAAGGCCAAGCCGCTGCAGAACGTCGGCGGTTTGACCGCGGTGGCGATGATCGTCGCCGCCACGGCGACCTTCGCCTTGATCCCTGCGCTGGCGCGCCGCTCGCGTTATGGTCGCGTCGACGCGGCGAGCGCAGCACCGCGAGAAGCGGCGCTCGCGAGCGATGAATTGAATGACGTCGCGGCGGGCAGAGTCTCACCCGCGGACGCGACAAACGACTGACAAGGACCGCTTGACCGACATGTTCCGCACGCGAGCACAGCTTTTGACGGTGACCCTCATCACGTTGGTGGCGCCCGCGGCGCAGGCCAAGAGCGCAGGCGACGCGCTGCTCGAGAAGGTCGACGCCTCGCTGACCAAAGCCAAGGACCAGGTGCTGGTCCAGGACATGATCGTGCGCGAGCCCTCGGGAAGCTCGCGCACCATCGGCCTCGAGGTGCACGTGCGCGGCACCAAGAAGCGGCGCATTCACTTCACCAGCCCCGGCGACGTCAAGCGCATGAAGATCCTGATCCTCGCGCGCGACCGCATGTACATCTACCTGCCGGCGTACCGAAAGATCCGGCGCATCGCCAGCCACGTGCGCGCGCAGTCGATGTTCGGCTCGGACTACAACTACGACGACATGTCGACGGTGGTCTACGGGCCGGTCTTCGAGGCGACGATCAAGAAGAAGACCAAATCGCACACCTGGCTCGAGCTCAAGCGGCGCCCCGGCAACAACGCGCTCTATCCGCGCATCGAGATGCGCGTGCGCAGCCAGGACATGCTTCCTGACCTGTTTTACTACTTCAACGCCAAGGGCAAGAAGGTCAAGACCGAGACGCGCACCGAGTTCAGCTGCCAGAAGGGCATGTGCGGCGCCAAGACGATGAAGATGGTCGACCACACGCGAAACGATCACTCGACGACGATCGTGCGCAAGGAGTGGAAGGTCGACAGCGGCTTTTCGGAGCGGATCTTCAGCCTGCGGCGGCTGGCGCGCGGCCGCTAGCGGCGGCGCTGCCCGTGGTGGCCGCGCGCGCGGTCTGGTAGGCGCGCAGCGCGAGCAGCACGGTTTGCGGCTCGACGTTGTCGCCGGCGCCGTCGTCGACGTGCTCGTACCAGATCTCGGCGCGCGCGGCGGCCGCATCGTCGGCGGGCGCGATGCCGAGCACGCCGCCCTGCTGCCACGGATCGCCCTGCGTCTTGCCCTGCCGAAAGCCGGCGCGCATGGCGCGGATCGAGCGCCCGATGGTGCGCAGGCCGATGCCGAGCTTTCGCTGCATGCCGGCCAGCTGATAGCTCTTGCGGCTCGGGTCGGTGAAGACCTCGAAGCGCACGCCGAAGGTCTCGATGAAGTCCTGCGCCATCAGCGCCGTGCCGTTGCCGATGGCCACCACGCGCGCGCCGGCGCGCTCGAAGTCGTCGAGGGCGGTGGAGAAGCGAGCAGCCTGCTCGCGGCAGAAGAGTCAGCCGTAGTGGCGCAGGTACACCAGCACCACGGGCCCATCGGCCCACAGATCGCCGAGGCGGCGCGTCTCGCCGTCGGGGGTTAGCAGGGTGGCGTCGCCGAGGGCTGTGCTGTCGAGCATGCGCATGGCTTAGCGCGTTCACCGCGGCGCGACAAGCGCGCTACCAAGGCTTCGGCAGGGTGGTCGACGCGCGCAGCACCGGCCCGAAGTGGGTGGCGAACCTGACCTCGATGCGCAGCGGCCGCTGACGCAGACAGGGTGGGTAATCCAGCCGCAGCGCCGGCAGCGGCACGACGGGCAGCTTGACACCGACGTCGAGGATGCGCATCGAGCGCACCGTCGAGACATACGCCCCGTGGCAGATGCGCCGCGACCACCCGCGATGAAAGGTGATCGTCAACACGCCAGCGGAGATCGTGGGCCGGTTGCACGCGCTGAAGAAGAACACCACGCCATGCAGTCGCCCGCGGCGTACGGTGGCGATGACATGCATGCGCGCCGGCAGCGCGACGTCGCGCAGCGGCAGGCGCGGCGTCGGGCGCCACGGAGAGCCGTACGCGCTCGACACGCAGAGCAGCGCGGCGGCGGCGACCAAGGCTCGGCACCCTGGACGTGCTGCGGGTCGTCGCGTCGCTTCGATGGGCATGCGCTGGCGGGTTGCAGTCGCGATGCCACCAGCGTGGGCGCGAAGTATCGCCGCGTTGTCGCCTCTGTCGCGCTGAAGGTCGCGCCAGACTGGCCTTGGCCTCGAGCCACACTGTCGTGGCACCCGCGGAGGTTGGCGTCATGCCGAATCAACGCTGGCTGGTGTAGACTCGCGGCTCCACGCACGAACGCTCGCGCTGCTGCCGATGAACCGCTCGCTCTTGCTGACGCACCGCCTGTTGCTCGCCTCGCTGTTGCTCGTCGCTTGTGCGTCGCGCGCCGAGGCCTTCGACTTTCGCCTCAGCGGGCGGCTGCAGACCGACATTCGCTTTCGCACCGGTGAAAAGACCGTCGGCGACTTCTACGACCGCCAGAAGCTGGTCAGCGGCGTCTCGCGCAACGAGAACATCGCCAAGCTGCGGCTCGAGGTCGAGGCCGGGCGCTTCATCGGCGTGGTCGAGGTCGACATCGTCTTCATCGGCATCCTGCGCAACGTCGAGGTCTTCAACGACCTGACGCTGCGCTACAAGACGGATCCCTATCGTCTCGAGGCGCACGCGATCTATGTCGAGGCCGCCGACATCTTCGTCGACGGGCTCGACATCCGCATCGGCCAGCAGAAGGTGCTGTGGGGCAAGGGCGATCAGTTCAACCCGACCAACAACCTCAACGCCAACGACTTCGAAGACCAGCTGCTGTTCGGCGACCAGGTCGCCAACACGATGGTGCGCGTCGACTACAACCCCAAGGGCAGCTTCACCATCTCGGCGGTGCTGATCCCGATCTTCAAGCCGGCGGTGCTGCCGCGCAGCGCGCCGCTGGGGCTGTCGCTGCTCGACCGGCTGCCCTTCGTCGAGCCGCAGGTGCGCTGGCGCGTGCACAGCGAGCAGTCGCTGATCCGCGCCTTCGGCTTCCCGACGGTGCTGCGCACGGCGACGCCGATCCTGCCCGAGCGCAACTTCAGCAACATGATGGGTGCGTTTCGGCTCGCCGGCACCATCGCCAAGCAAGACGTGGCGCTGAGCTACTTCATCGGCCGCAGCGACATCCCGCAGCCGTTCGCCAACATCAGCCGCCTCGACAGCACGCGGCGCTGCGATCAGGGCGATCCCACCAACTGCATCAACGGCGCGGTGCTCGTCGACGTGGGGCTGCACTTTCCGCGCGTGCACGTCATCGGGCTCAACGTCGCGGGGCAGCTCGACCTGCTGGGCTGGATCTCGAAGAAGATAAAGCCCATCGGCTATCGGCTCGAGTTCGGCATGTATCTGCCGCAGGAGTCGAGCATCGTGCTGCTCCAGGAGCAGCTCGACTTCGGCTTCTTCACGCAGCCGCGCGGCGAGTACGACTACAACCTCGACGGCGGGCGGCGGCCGCTGACTGTCGAGAGCAAGCCGTTTCCCAAGTGGTCGCTCGGCCTCGACTACAGCTTCAACCGCTACCTCTACGTCAACATGCAGTGGGTGCACGGCCTCGCCGACGAGTTCGGCGCCGGCGACAACCTCTTTAGCGACGGCTACACCGTGCGCAGCGGCGGCGCCGACGGCAATCAGACGCAGCTGTTCGCCTGCCGCTTCGCCGGCAGCACGCCGGGCGAGCGCTGCGCGCGCGAGCTTCTGCGCCCGCGCATCGGCGACTACCTGGTGATCGGTCTCGACGTTAAGCTCATGTCGGACAAGCTGCTGGCGCGCCTGTTCATGATCCTCGACCTCACTGGGCTCGTCGAAGAGTACTTCGACCCGGCGCAGAACCAGCGCGTGCGGCGGCGCGTCTCGCCGTTTTCTGCCGACGGCTTCTCGGCCGTGATCTTTCCGCAGCTGACCTACAACTTCGGCAACGGCCTCGAGCTCGCTGCCGGCGCGCTGGTCAAGCTCGGAAAGGACCACACCAAGTTCGGCGACCCCGCTGCCGGCGGCACCGACATCTGGACGCGCGCCCGCTACAGCTTCTAACCGGGGTCACTCTATGGCCCGCAAGCGCGCGTAATCGCAGGGCGCCTAGCCCACATTGACAAAACGCATTTCCGGTATCCGGACATTGGGTTTTGTCATTGTGGGTTATTCGCCGTTTGATTGCGGCGTGTTGCGCTGCAGAGAGTGACCCTACTTTCCGTTGCAGGTGCCGATGACGGGGTTGTCGAAGACGAGGTCGCCGTAGAACTGGCAGCCGAGGGCCATCGGCTTGAGCACGAGCTTGGTGGTGGCGTCGGCGCCGACGGTGATCGTCTCGCGCGCCCAGCAGCGCACACAGCTGTCGTTCTGGCAGCGCAGCTTGGCTCCGACGCCGATCTGGTCGCCGCTGTCGAGGTCGATGCCTTCGAAGGTGGTGTTGGTGCCGGAGGGGCCGCGTTTGCTGTCGATGATGCAGGGCAGCGGGCTGGTCGGGGTGAGCAGGATCAGCTCGAGCTCGACGGCGCCGCTGCAGCCGCTCGCGCAGCTCTGGCGATCGATGTCGACGTAGACGCGCGGCCGCTGCGGCGTGGGCGTGGTGGGCTCGTCTCCGCCGCAGGCGGCGAGCAGGCAGAGCGACGCGATCGCGATGGCGAGGGCTGTGCGCATCAGTGCCTGAAGATGATGTCGAAGCCATTGGGGTTGGGCGGCGGCGTGGTGCTGCCGCCGTCGCCGCGCGTGAGGCCAACGCCGAGTCCGACGCCAGCGCCGGCGACCACCGCCCCAGCGATAGCCCAGATCCACCAACGCTTGTACCAGGGCGTGGCGCTGGCGGCGGCGCCGCCGCCAGGGGTGCCTGCGGGGCCAGCGCCGCCGTTGCCGCTGCCCGCGCCGCCCGAGCCCGTGCCGCCGGCGATCGCTTTGTCGCCGGCGAGCGCCTGCTCGACGAGCGCGGCCGCCGACGCGACGAGCTCGGCGCGGGTGACGCGCTTGCTCAGGCGCGTGCGCACCGCGCGCGCCGAGACCTCGTAGATCTGCACTTCGAGGTCGACCGTGCTCGCGCCGCCCGCGGCGGCGGCGGCGCTGAGCCACACCAGGCGCGCGAGGCGCGCGCGCGAGGCGAGCTTGTCGAGCGACGCGCTGTCGGGTGGCGCCACGCGCAGCTTGGCGCGCGCCTCGGCGAGCAGGCGCTTGACGGTGGGGCTGTTGCGATCGGCGTCGGGCGTGAAGTTGGCATCGGCCGTCACCGCGGCGTGCAGCGCGTCGCGCGCGCCGACCTCGTCGGCGGGCGCCAAGAGCAGCGCGTAGGCCAGCGCGGCGTGCGCGCGCGCGAGCTTGCGCGGCGCGACGAAGCGGGCGAGCGCCTCGTCGAGCTCGGCGATGGCCTGGCGCGCGGAGCTCACCGCGCCGCCGCGCTTCATGTAGAGCGCGGCCTTGTCAGCCCGCTCGAGGGCCGCCGCGGCGGCGGCGAGGTGCTTCTGCGTGGCGGGGTCTG
>JAGQIK010000050.1 GCA_020431405.1 Myxococcales bacterium | reverse complement strand
GCGCACCGATGCGCGATCGCGCCGCGCTCTCGTCGCGCTGCATGCCCGAGGTCGCCGGCGCCGCGCGCGATGCGCTCTCGGCGCTCGGCCTCGCGGTCGACCACGCGCTCGACGCCAGCATCGACAACCCCCTGCTCGGCGAAACGCACTGCACCAACAACGCCGGCCACATGCACAGCCAGTCGCTGGCGATGGCCTGCGACACGCTGCGCGTCGCCCTCGGCGCGCTCGGCAGCATCAGCGAGCGCCGCACGGCGCGGCTGGTCGACGGCGCGCACTGCGATCTGCCGCGCTTTCTCGTCGCCGACGCCTCGCGCCTCGGCGAGCGCTCGGGCCTGATGATCGCCAGCTACACCGCCGCCGCGCTGGTCGCCGAGCTGCGCGTTCGCTCGGCGCCGGCAGCCACCTGCGCGCCGCCCGTCTGCGGCGGCTTCGAAGACCACGGCAGCATGAGCGCGCTCGCAGCGCGCCTTTGCCGCGAGCACGTCGCGCAGGTGCAGTCCCTCGTCGCCATCGAGCTCGTCGCCGCTGCGCAGGGCTTCGATCTCGCGCACCGCCTGCGCCCCGCACCGCCGCGGCTCTCGCCGGCGCTGGCAGCGCTCGTCTCGGCGCTGCGCGATCACGTGCCCTTCTGCGACGGCGACGATCGCGTCGTCGCCGACGACATCGCCGCCGCCCGCCTCGTGCTACATTTCGGCCATGAGACGCTTTAGAAACACCTTATTGATCGCGCTGGCGCTCGGCGCGCTGGGCTGCAGCGACGACACGCAGAGCACCGGCGACGGCGCGCCGGGCGGCGACGGCGGCGTCAAGTGCGACCCCGCGACGGATCCGCGCTGTCAGGGCGCGGCGATGCCGACCTTCGAGCTTCAAGACTTTCAGCCCAAGTCGAAGCGCTTCGGCCAGGCCTACGCGCTGACGGAGTTCAAGGGCAAGGTCACGCTGGTGGCCGTGCTCTCGGGCTGGTGAGGCTTCTGTCAGTCCCAGGCTGGGAACCTAGAGACGATGCAGGGCGAGCTCAAGCTGCAGGGCTACGACGTCGACATGGTCGCCATCAACATGATCGACGCCAACAAGCAGGCCGATCAACAGCAGCTCATCGACCGCACCAGCTACCCGTTGCTGCAGGACACCGACGCGGTCAAGGCGGCCGAGGCGATGAAGGCCACCAAGGACGACATCTACATCTACGACAAGGAAGGCATCCTCGCCGTGCACCTCGGCGTCGCAGGGCCGACCGAGATCGACATGCGCACGCCCGACGGCTACATCAACATCAAGTCGACCTTGATCACGGTACACGACAGCAAGAAGTAGCCGCCCCGCTGCCCCGCCCGCCCCGCCACGCGCCGCCGCCCGGTGCCCCCGACACCCGCCGATCCCCTTCGTAACGTTAATCCACTAACGCGTGCATGCTGTTGACGGGCTCGCGCCGCAGGGCGCTCGTGTGATTCCGACGAGTTGAATTGCAAACAGGCGTGGCACGGAGGCTGCTTAGTGATGGGGACGGAGAGAGCGTCGGGCAGCTTAGACCCCCCATCTGGCTCGTGGCCCGCAAAGAACTGCTGCTGCTTCATTTGGGATTGAGCGTTGGGGGGTCCTAGCTGCTGGCGTTTTTCAACTCGCTGACTACAGCCCACCACGCAGCGTCTGCGCGAGCTGCCCCGCCATCGTCACCTCCCCGTCCAACGAGCCATCACCCACCGCCGTCGCCTCGGCGCGGATCTGTGCGTAGGCGCGATCGGCCTCGAGCTGCGCTAGCACCCGCTTGCCGCTGTAGTAGGCCGTGCTCGCACGCCGCATGCCCTCGACGAGATCGACGAGCGCCACCGCCTTGCGCACGCTGAGCTGATCGTGGTGCGCCTCGCTGCCGCGCTGGTAAGCGGCCGCCGGCGCGCTCGCCGAGGCGCTGCCCGTGATCACGCGCCCGTCGTCGGCGCGCTCGTAACGCAGGCTGGCGTGCAGGCACGACAGGTTGCCCGGCGCCAGCGGCGCGTCCGTGTCGCGCGCGAGGGCGACGACGATGGCGCCGCGATTGCGGCTGACGAAGACGCTCGGCACGCGGATGGTGTTCTTGTCCTCGCCTTGCGTCCACGCCTTGACGCCGTAGACCGCAGCGACGCGATAGCCATCGCCCAGCGAGAGCGTCAGCTCGAGGTCGTAGGCCAGCGGCGTAACGAGATAGTCGAAGTCCTTGTCGAAGATCGTCGCGATGGCGTCTTCGTTGGCCAGGTAGAAGTAGTTTCCGCCGCGCAGGTTGCTGATCATGTCGACCAGCTCGTGGTTGAAGTCGATGCCCACGCCGAAGGCGGTCAGCCCGATGCGGTCGGCGGCCGCGGTGGCGACCAGCGCGCTGAATGACTGCGACGTCGTCGAGCCCACGTTGGGCATGGCGTCGGTGAAGAGCATCAGGCGCTTGCTGCGCGCGCCGGGGAAGGTGCGCGCGGCGGCTTCGATCTGCTGGTAGCCGAGCACCATGCCCGCCGCGATGTCGGTGCTGCCCCCGGCGTGCAGCGAGGCGATGGCGCGGCGGATGGTCTCTTGATCGTCGCCGCGCGTCGGCGGCAGCACCAGCGTCGCGCCGTCGTTGAACTTGACGAGGCTGACCACGTCGTTGGCCGTCAGCTTGCTGCGCAGCGCCTGCAGCGCCGTCTTGGTGGCCTCCATCTTGTCGACGCGCATCGAGCCGCTGACATCGACGACCAGCGCGATGTTGAGCGCGTCACGCTCGAAGGTGGCGGCGTCGAGCGACGTGCTGAAGCCGACCTGCACGTAGGTCAGCCGCTCGGCTTGGCGACGATCGTAGGTCTGCGGGTCGAACGCGCCGGCGTCGGCGATGGGCGCATCGAGCGGCGCCACCGAGGTGGCGAGGCGCACGCAGAGCAGATCGTTGCAGCCGCCGCCGAGCGGCAGGTCGTGCTCGGAGAGCAGGCCCTCGACGTAGTAGGCGTCGGCCGCGGGCACCTGGCCGCGCGCGATGCTGGCGCGCACCTGGCGAAAGTCCTGCGCGCCGCCGGGCGTGGCGCCGAGGTTGCCGCTGGGCGGGCCGCCGAAGCTGGATGCGGTGTCGAAGCCGCCGCAACCGGCGCTGGTCAGCGCCAGCGCGACGACGAGGGCGAGCAGGGTGGCGAGTCGGGCGCGACGGCACTGAATCATCGGGGCCTCCTGGCGTCTGAGTGCCCTGATCCATGAGCAGCCTACGTGCCACGCCCGCTCTGCCGACAAGCAGTGGAAATTGCTGGCCGCCTAGCCGTGTCCAACGCGGCCTTGGCGAGGGATCCGCGACTTTTGCGCTATGGCGCGGCTGTCATGTAGTCTGCTTGCAGACAGATTTTTCTGTCTTTGCCCTTACTCACGAGGAGGTGACATGAAGCGAGGTACCACGACCATCATCCTGGCGGCCTGCCTGGCGCTCGCGCCCGGCGCCGCGTCGGCCAACGTCGATCAAGGCACCATCGTCGGCGTCTACATGCTCGGCGCCAACGCCTGCGCTATCGAAGTGCGCATCGACGACGCCGTCGGCGACGTCTTCAACGGTCAGGAGACGATCAGCATCGCCGGCACGGCGGCGACGACCTTCGACCAGCTGCCGACGAGCGTGCAGAGCCTCACCGCCGGCGACATCGTGCTCGCCGCCAGCCCGGCCTTCGAGAGCGAAGCCGGCTTTGCCGCCGACATCGGGCTGACCAACGCCGACTGCGCCGACCTGCGCGGCGGCGACGCCATCGAGTTCACCGGCAGCATGGGACAGTCGCTCGACCTGCTCACGCTGCCCGCCAGCTTCGGCCTCGACACAGCGTTTACCGGTGGCGCGCTGGTCGATCTGACCGTCGACGTCGTCACCGTGCGCGCGCTGCTCGGCGCCGGCGGCAGCATCGGCGCGGCCGGTGGCCCTGGCCCGGGCCCGGGTCCCGGCGTCGATGTCGAGACCACCGGCTGCAGCGTGGCGCCGACCACGCGCGGCGCCGGCTCCGCGGCGCTGCTCTCGCTCGGCTTGCTCGGCCTGCTGGTGCTCTCGCGCCGTCGCCGCCGCCACGGCCAGCGCTAGCGGCGCGCGGCCTGCGCCTTCGAAGCTAGCGCCGCTTCTTGCGGCGCAGCTTCTTGAGCTCGTCTTCGAGCTCGTCTGCCGACAGATCGCCGAAGCTCTGGCGCCACCACGAGACGTCCTGGCTGGCAGTGGACAGATCGCCGAGCTCGGCCGCCACGCGCGCGCGCAGCCGGTGCGCCTCGGCGCTCTTGTCGTCGGCGCTGATCGCCTTTTCCACCAGCTGGCGCGCCTCGTCGAGCTTGCCGCCGGCGTGCGCCTTGACCGCGCGCGACAGCAGCGCCGCCGCGCGCGCGGCGTTGCCCGCACCCGACATCGCCGCCGCCAGCACCGCCCAGCCTTTGGCCAGCGCCGTCAGCGCTTCGCTCAGCGCGTCCACCGACAGTGCGGCGCGATAGCCCACGCGCCCGCGCTCGTCGAGCGCCAGCAGCAGTGGCACCTCGAGCTTCTTGGGGTCGAGCCCCAGCGCCCACAGCATCTCGGCGCCGGCGATCAAACGCGAGCCGCCGCGCGGCGGCCGGCCCGTGACGTTGCAGTTGTCGACGAACAGCGCGTGGGTGGTGAGGCCCATGTTGCGCGCGCGCTCGAGCACCATCGCGTCGAGCGCGCGCACCATCCGGCCGCGCTCTTTGCACGGCCCCACCGTCAGCAGCGTGCGCTTGCCGAGCAGCTTGCGCAGCGCTACCACGCGCACCGGCTTGCGTACGGCCTTGCTCTTGTCTTTGTGCGCGAACGAGACGCCCTCGCGCCCTGGATCGATGACGCGCACCATCGCCGCCGCCGCCGCGTCGGTGCTCGGATCTTCGCGCATGGTCAGCGGCAGCCAGCTCAGCTTCTCGACGCTCAACACCTGGTAGCTGCGCGGCACCATGCGCCGCACCTTGAGCGTCGGATCCGCGGCGACGGCCGTGCCACGCCCGCGCGCGTCACGGTAGGCGCTCGACGCGAGGGTTAGCCGCGACGTCCAGCGACGCGCCAGCGCGTTGGCCTGCGGCGTCGGCTCGCCATCGCGCCCTTCGGGCAGCGTCTCGAGCGCGCGCCACGACCACCACGCGACCTCCGCCTGCACCATCGCGATACGCAGCAACGCCGCGCGCGCCGCCTTCTCTTGCGCGACCTTGAAGCGCGCCACCGCCGCGTCGCCAGCCGCCATCACGGCTTTGATGCGCGCCTGCAGCGCCTTGTCCTTGGGCACCGCCGCGCGCGTCAGCTTGCGCAGCGCAGCGAACGCGGCCTCGGCCTTGCGGAGCGCCTTGGCGGCGACCTTGTCTTTGACCGCCACCGGCGGCGGCCAGCTCGGCGCCGCGGCGACACCGATCAGCGCCGCACCGGCGGCCAGCTTGGCGCCCTTTTGCACCTTGGACAGCTCGAAGCGCAGGCTGTTGATCTCGAGCGCACCGTCGCGGATCGTGCCGAGCCCCGGCACGCGCTCGTCGACCACCACCGTGCCGGCGGCGTCCTTGCCGCGATAGAAGCGCAGCCGCACGCGGTGCACTGGCGGCAGCCGCAGCTCGCCGCTGGTGCCGTAGAGCGTCTCGCGGCGCAACGCGAAGGTGCGCTTGCCGCCCATCCAGGGCAGCACGAGATCGCAGCCGTTGGCGTCGGGCACGCTGAGCTTGCCGCTGGCGTCGGTGCGCACGGTGCGCGCGTGGCCGTCGCAGATCAGAGACAGCGCGTGGCCCGCCACCGGCGTGCCGTCGTGAAGCACGATCCGCGCGGCGATGCCGCGCGCCGACGCGGGCCCCCCACCACGCCCGCCGCCTGCGCCGCCGCCCGAGGTGGTCGCGCAGCCGGCCGCCACGGTGACAGCGAGCACGAACGCGACGCGGAATGGGTATGCACGACTGCCCATAGTGAGCCCCTTCTACTACGTCCCCCGCGTGCAGGGTAGGAGCATATCGAAAGGACCTGGCGCGCGTGTAACAATATGACGTGGTGGTCTCGCGGTATCGGCTCCTGCTCATGCCCGCGGCGCTAGCGTTCATCGCTGGCGCCGCCCACGACGCGCGAGGCACGCCAACGCCCACCACCCCCGCCGCCGCACCCCCGATCTCGCCGCACACACCTACACCTACACTAAGCAGCCCGCCCGCCACGTCGGGGGATCTGGTCGTCGACCACCAGGCCACGACGCTCAAATTCGACAAGCGCTCGCGCCGCCTGGTGGTCGATACGCGCTGGCAGCTGCGCGCCGCGCGACCGATCAACAGCCCGCAGCTGGTGATCTGGATCGGCGGTCTCGCCGCACCGACCATCACCGTCAACGGCCCCGGCGTCGGGCGCGTCTTCGGACCGTGGAGCGACGGCACGCGCAGCGTCGTGCTCTTTCGGCTGTGGAAGCGACTCGCCCCGGGCGAGAAGCTGACGCTCTCGGCGCGCTCGGCGGGCAAGGCGCGCTGTCGCGCCCGCGCCCAGCTCGGCGCGCCCGATCCGCGCCACTGCATCTTCGAGCGCGGCGCGATCTTCAAGGGACACTGGGCTTGGCAGCACGTGCTGCGCCGCGCCTATCGCGAGCACCTATTTCCCGCGCGCTCGAGCCTCGCGGTAGTGCAGAGCGCCGCCGACGCGGCGAGCGCCGCCGGCCGCGTCGTCGCCACCGGCCTCGACGCCAAGACGCGGCGCTGGGTCAACTCCGGCGCGCAGGGCAGCGCGCTCGTCATCGCGCCGTTTCAACGCGCCGAAGAGCAGCTCGGCGGCACGCGCGTGCGCGTGCACTTGCTGTCGGCGCGCGGCCACGCGCGCGCCTGGGCCAAGCTCGCCGCCGAGATGCTGGCCTACTTCTCGATGCTCTACGGCCCCTACCCCTACGACAAGCTCGACGTCGTCGAGCTGCCGGGCCACGCCTCCAACGTCGCCTTCTCGACGTTCACCACCGTGTTCGTGCCGCGGCGCTTCCTGCAGGGCGATCCGAGCCTGCGCTCGCCGCTGACCTTGGCGCACGAGATCGCGCACCAGTGGTTCGGCAGCGCGCTCGTCAAGAACGCGCGCGGCGCGCCGTACTGGCTCGCAGAGGGGCTCGCCTGGCACGCGGCGCTGCTGTTCGCCGCGCGACGCAGCGGCGCCAGCACCCGCGCGCCCGTGGCCGAAGCCAAGATGACGACCTACAGGCGGCGTCTGTCGCGCGCCTATCGCTACGGCGTCGAAGAGGCCGGCCGAGATCTGCCGCTGCACGAGACGCGCGGCCACCGCGCGCTGGCCGACATCGTCAGCTATCACAAGGGCGCGCTGCTGCTCGAGCTTCTGCGCTGGCGTCTCGGCAACGAGGTCTTCTTCGAGGGCCTGTCGCGCTACGTGCGCGTGCATCGCCGCCGCCTCGCCACGCTGCCCGCGCTGGTGGCCGCTATGTCGCACGAGAGCGGCGACGATCTGCGCCCGCTGTTTCGCAGCTGGAACCTCGGCTACCCGACGTTTCGCATCGGCGTCACGCGCTCGGGCGATCGCACGCGCGTCAGCGTGCGCGCCGACCGCCTCGCGCACGTCTCGCTGCCGCTGGTGCTGCACCTCGCCGGCGGACGGCGCGTGCTGCACCGGCTGCCGATCAACGCGCGCAGCGCCACCGTGCTGCACCGCGGAAAGCGCGTCGTGGCGGTGAGCCTCGATCCGGCGCACCGCATCCCGCGCGTGGTGCGCGGCGCGCTCGAAGGCGACGTCGTCATCGACGGCGAGGTCGACGCGCGCGACGTGCTCGCCGTCGGCCGCAGTCTCGATCGCGGCCGCGGCGCCGACCTGTTCGACGAGCGCGCCGACGTGGTGCGCGACGGGCGCATCGATCATCGCGACGTCAGCGCCGTGCTCTCGCAGCTCGGCCGCAGCGCCAAGGGTCGCTGGTATCGACAGCGCCTCTGCCGCTGGCTCGCGCCCGGCCTACCGGGCTGCCCGCGCTGATCCCGATCGCCGAGGCGCTGATATGATCGGCGCATGCGCTATGCCGGCACGCCGCTGACGATCACCGCGCTGCTGCTGCTGCTGCTCGGTTGCGCCGAGCGCGCCAGCGCGCAGACGTCGCTGCGCTTCTACGGCAACGGCACGGGTGATATCGACCGCGTCAAGATCCGCATCGACGATCCGAGCAACGCCCAGCCTGGACCGCCTGCCGATGTCGGCGCCACCGACTTCACCATCGAGCTCTGGCTGCGCGGTCGGCTCGCCGACAACAGCGCCGGCGCGATCAGCTGCGGCAGCAACATCAACTGGATCAACGGCAACATCGTGCTCGATCGCGACCGCTACAACCAAGGACGCAAGTACGGCCTGTCGCTCGGCGCGGGGCGGCTCGCCTTCGGCGTGACCGATCTGTCGCAGAGCTCGCGCACTCTCTGCAGCAGCGCCAGCGTGCTCGACGATCGCTGGCATCACGTGGCGCTGCAGCGACGGCGCGCCGACGGGCAGATGTGGCTCTACGTCGACGGCAAGCTCGAGGCGCAGTCGGCCGGACCGCCAGGCGACATCTCCTATCCCGACGACGGCACGCCGGGAAACTACTGCGGCGGCCCGTGCACCGGTAGCGATCCGTTCCTCGTCATCGGCGCCGAAAAGCACGACGCGGGCAGCGCGTATCCGAGCTTTTCGGGCTTCGTCGACGAGCTTCGCATCTCCACCATGCTGCGCTACAGCGGCGCTAGCTACGTCGTGCCCAGCGCGCCGTTTGTCAGCGACGCCAACACCGCCGCGCTCTATCACTTCGACGAGGGCCAAGGCGACGTGATCGGCGACAGCTCGGGCGCCGCGGGCGGGCCGAGCGACGGCGTGCGCCGCTTCGGCGGCACGCCCGCCGGCCCGCTGTGGAGCAGCGAGACGCCGTTTTCCGCGCCCGCTGCTGACGGCGCCATCGACGGCCCCGCACCGTCACGCGACGGCGGTGCGCGCGACGCGGCGACCGACGCCGTCACCGACGCCGCGCG
>JAGQIK010000423.1 GCA_020431405.1 Myxococcales bacterium | reverse complement strand
CGGCTCGCTCGACTCGTCGCGCTTTCGGCTGCCGCTGTGTGCCGGCGCGGCGGCGCTCGCGCGCGCCGCCCGCGACGACGACACGCTCTGCGCGCTGGCGCCCGGCATCTTTCGCGGCGAGGCGGCGCGCGAGCTTCTGCCGGCGCTCGTCGCGCTGCTCGACGTGCGCTGCGTGCTGGCGGCGTTCTCCGAGCCCGACGGCGCGTCGCAGCTGCCGGCGCTGCCGCCACACGTCGAGCGCGTGCTGCTCGACGTCGAAGGGCTCGCGCGCATCGCCAAGCCGCAGCGCGCGGCGCAGCGCAGCGCGCGCTGGCAGGGTTATCTCGCGGGTGGCGTCGAGCACGAACTCGCGCTCGCTGCGCTGCGCTGCGAGGGTCGCGCACCGGCGACGGCCGACGACTGGCGCGGCCGCCAGCTGGTGCTCTCGAACGAAGCCGGCGAGACGCTGTGTCTCGCCGAAGTGCGGCGCGTGCTCGAGAGCGAGCCCACGCGCCTCGTCGTCGCGCTGCCGCCCGCCGCGCCACCGCTCGAGGGTCTGGCGGCGGTGCTGTGGCGCGACGCGCGCGTCGAAGGCGGGGCGCTCGTCACGGCGAGCGCGCCGAGCAACGCGCTGACGCACCGCGTGCAGCAGTCGCCGTTTTCACTGCGCGCGCGCGCCAGCGTCGTCGCCGACCTCGGGCCGCCGCCGGTGCTCAGCTCGGCTGGCGCCACCGCCACGCTGGTCTCGGGGGCCTTCGGCGATCCGCTGCTGCACCTGCGCTTCGACCGCGAGAAACGCTCGCTGCTCGTCGACCTCGGCGAGACCTCGCGCTTGCCGGCGCGCATCGCGCACCAGGTCGAAGACGTGTTGGTCAGCCACGCACACTTCGATCACTTCGCGGGCTTTCTGTGGCTTCTGCGCTCTCGTATCGGCGTGCTCGAGCCGTGCCGCATGGTCGGCCCGCCCGGCCTCGCCGAGCGTGTCGATCACATGACCCGCGGCATCACTTGGGATCTGATCGGCGCGCGCGGACCGCGCTTCGAGATCGACGAGCTTGCCGACGACGAGACACTGGTGCGCTACGAGGTGCAAGCCGGCGTGGCGGGCGCGCGCGAGATCGGGCGCCGCGCGGCGCCGGGCGGCGTCGTGCGCGTCGAGCCGCGGCGGCGCTTTCGCGCGGTGACCCTCGATCACTCCACCCCGGTGCTGGCCTTCGCCATCGAAGAGCGGCGGCGCTTCGTCGCCGACGAGGCGCGCATCGCCGCGCGTGGGGTGGCGCCGGGGCCGTGGATCGGCGAGCTCTGTGACCTCGCGATGGCTGGCGCGGACGACATCGAGCTCGAGCTGCCAGGTCTCGGCCGTCGGCCGGTAGCCGAGCTTCGCGACACGTTGCTCGCCGCCGTGCCCGGCCAGCGGCTGGTCTACGCTACCGACTTCGGCGACAGCGAGCGCAACCGCGAGCGCGCCGTCGCGCTGGCGCGCGGCGCCGACGCGCTGTTTCTCGAGTCGAGCTACATCGAGGCCGACAGTGGGCTCTTGCAGGCCAATAACCACCTCACCGCGCGCGCCGCGGCCGAGATCGCGCGCGCGGCCGACGTGCGGCGGCTGATCCCGTTTCACTTCTCCAAGCGCTACGAGCGCCGCCCCGAGGCGGTCTACGCCGAGCTGTGCGCGCGCTTCGATCGCGTGCTCCTGCCCGAGCGCATGCGCCAGCTGCTCGATCGACGCTAGCCGCGACGTGACGCCAGGCACCTTCTCGACGAAGGCGAGCCCGCGCCGCGCGCCGAGGATCCGCCGTCGTCGCGCTAGCGCAGGATGACCGGGTAGATGAACTTGAGCGGCTTGCCGTCAAAGCGGGGGAAACGCGCCGTGCGCGCGGCCTCGGCGATGCAGGTCCCCATGGATGTGCCGAGGAACTTGCCTTTGACGCGCGCGTAGGTGACGCGACCACTCTGCAGCACTTGCATCTGGATCAGGGCCACGCCTTGTAGCTTGTACTTGTCGTAGCAGCGCCGCACGGCGGGCATGATCGCGCGCATGGCGCGCTGGATCTGAGCTCGGCTCAGCGCGCGTGACGCTGTGGTGACCAGCGGCGGGTCGGGTGCGATCGGCG
>JAGQIK010000422.1 GCA_020431405.1 Myxococcales bacterium | reverse complement strand
CCCGCGATCCCTGTCGAGGAGTCGATCGCGGTCAAGGATCCCGGGTTGCTCCTCGCGGTCTTCGACGGCATGGGAGGTGCGGCGTCGGGAGATGTCGCGAGCAGCACTGCAGCCGAGCTGGTCGCGCGGCAGCTTCCCAAGCGGGCGGCGAAAGAGCCGATGGCGGAGGCGTTGTTGGCGGTGGTGCACGAGGCCAACGACGAGGTGCAGCGCGTTGCTGAAGAGGATCCCCGCCGCTATGGCATGGGCACGACCGTGACGGCCGGCGTGGTGTGCGGCCACGACCTGTTTGTCGCGCACGTGGGCGACAGCCGGCTGTACTTGCTGCGCTCCGACGAGCTGACGCAGATCACCGAGGACCAGTCGCTGAGCAACGAGTTGGTGGCGCAAGGACAGCTCAGCGTCGAGGACGCGGCGCACTTCGAGTACACGAACGTGATCCTGCAGGCGCTCGGCGTGACAGAGGACCTCAGGCCTTTCGTGGGGCGTTTCGAGCTGCGTCGCGGCGACCGGCTGCTGCTGTGCAGCGACGGTCTCACCGACATGATCGAGCGCGAGAAGCTCGTCGAGCTGATGGGGCGCGAAGCGCTCTCCGAGGTGCCGCGCGCGCTCGTCGCGGCGGCCAAAGAGGGCGGCGGCCACGACAACATCACGGCGCTCGTCGCCGAGATCGGCGGCGACGGCCTCGAACCGCCCACCGACGCGAAGGTTGACGTCGAGGTGATCCAAGCCGCGACGAGTGATCTATCCTGGCGTCGGCGGGCGCGCATGCAGCAGATCGCGCTGTTGGTCGGCTTGATGTTGCTCGCCGTGGCGCTAGCGGCGCTGATCGTGGCGCTTGGCACCCTCTAGGTGGACGCGATGAAGATAGTGATCCAGTTCAAGGGCGGGGCGCGGGCGGGACAGCAGATGGAGCTCGATCCACGTCCTCGCATTCGGCTGGGGCGCCATCCCGACAACGACGTGACGTTCGACCCGCACCGCGACCTCGACGTCTCGGGGCACCACGCCGAGATCGTGCAAGAGCCGGACGGCTGGTATCTGGCCGACGTTGGCAGCGCCAACGGCACCTTCGTGCTCGGCAACCGCGTCCAGAAGATGAAGCTCATCTCGGGCCATCAGGTGTCCTTCGGAGCGAGCGGGCCGTCGATCGTTGTCAGCTTCGTCGACGGCGCCCAGGCTGCTGCTGCAGCGGGCGCGGGTGCTGCTGCGGGAGGTGGCGTGGCCACCGCCGCGGGACGACCGCCGGCGCCAGGCGCAGCACCGACACCAGGCGCACCAGTCGCGGGTGCGCCGCCGGCTGCGGCAACGCCCGGGGGGCCATCCGTGGCCGCTGGCGCGCCAGGTGCCCCGCCTGCTTCGGCTCCTTCCCCCGCTGGGGAGACGCCCGGTCAAGCCGTCGCGCAGTCGTTGGAGCCAGGCCGCAAGGTCGGCGCGCGCACCGTCGGGCTGATGATCGACGCCGCCCTCGAGCGTCAGGCCAAGCAGCAGGAGTCGACGAAGAAGGGCGGCAAGTCGACGATGTTCTTCCGCTCGATGGTCGACCAGGCCGTCAAGAAGAGCTCGCGCAAGTTCAAGGTGATCGTGATCCTGCTCTCGGTGCTGCTCGTCGGCGGCATCGGCGGCGTGGTGGTGCTGTTCTACGTGCAGAAGGACGACGCCGGCGCCGAGCTGCGCAAGCAGATGGCGGCGCTGATGGCCAAGCAAGGCGTCGCCGCGACGTCCGAGGAGAAGCAGCGCCTCGCCAAGCGCCTCGACGAGCTCAACAAGCGGCTCGCCAAGGCCACACCCGCGGCCACCGGCAAGCTGATCGTGCAGAACAACCTCAAGGCGATCTTCCTGCTCGCCTTCCAGACGCCCATCGGCCAGTCCAAGGGCTTCTGCACGGCGTTTTCGATCCGCAAGCGCGTGCTGGCGACCAACGCCCACTGCATCGTCGCGATGCAGCGTTACCAAGGCACCGGCCTGGCGCCGTTTGTCGTGATGAACCGCGCGCCCACGCCGCACTACCGCATCGTGCGCGTCGTGCGACATCCCGCCTATCACAAGCCGACGCGCAGCATCAGCGAGGACGTGGGGCTCGTCTTCCTCGACACCGACGTGCCGGTGCAGGTCAAGCTGGCGCCTTCGGACAGCCTCAAGACACTCGACTCGGGTGACGTGATGTACACCTACGGCTTCCCCGGTCGCCTCGCGGTCGTGACCTCGCCCAACGCGACGCTGGTGCAGGGCGTCATCGGCCGCTTGACCAAGCTCGACGGCGCGCTGGGCAAGTTCGAGGAGAACAAGCTGATCCAGCACAGCGCCTTCACCTCGGGCGGCACCTCGGGCAGCCCGATCTTCAACCCCGCTGGCGAGGTCGTGGCGATCAACGCCGGCGGCTACGTCGAGCCCGGCACGCTGCAGGTGATGGACCCGCTCAGCGGTCGCGCCAGGCGCCTGCGCGTGGCCAAGCAGCTGGCGGGCTACAACTTCGGCATCCGCGTCGACGTGCTGCGCGATCTGATGCAGCGCGAAAACGTAAAGTAGCCGCCGGCGCGTCGTCGATGAACGTCCGCTTCGATCCCGCGCCGCGGGTCACGTCGGTCAGTGCCTTGACCTGCGCCGGGGACGCGGCCGCCACCTGGCGCGCCCTGTGCGAGCAGACGTACGCGCTCGACCCACGGCCGCGCTTGGTGGCCAACATCGACCTCGACGTGGTGCCGCCACGACAGCGCCGCCGCATGGGCCGCCTCTCGCGCCTGCTCGTGCACGTCGCGCACGACGCGCTCGAGCGCGCCCACGCGCGCGGACAGCCTGACATCGGGCTCGTCGTCGGCACTGGCGTCGGCGCGCTCGACGAGACGGCGCGCTTTCTCGAGCAGCTGCGCGACGGCGAAGCGGGCAGCCCGGCGCTGTTTGCCGGGTCGGTGATGAACGTCGCCACCGGCCACGTCTCGATGGTGCTCGACCTGCGTGGCTACAACACGACGGTCAACCACCACGCCGCTTCGGGCGAGCTAGCGCTGATGGTCGCGGCGCAAGCGCTCGCCGCGGGCCGCGCGCCGGCCGTGCTCGCCTGCGGCGTCGACGCCCTCGAGCAGCGCTCGCTGGCCGCGCACGGCTGCGTCTCGCTGGCTGCGGGCGCGCTCTCCCAGCAGCGCGCCGACGTCACGCCGCCAGGCGAGCAGGGCGCTGCCTTGCTGCTGGCGCCTAGCGGGGCAGAGGTGCAGCTCAGCGCCGCGGCCAGCGGTCGCGACGCCCTAGCGCGCTGCGCCGCCAGCGCGACACGCGCGCCGACGCTGCTGCTCGAAGAGCGCGAAGCGGCTGCCAGCGCGTTGCCGCCGAGCCTCGCTCGCGCCGCCGAAGGCACGAGCCTGCGGCGCATCTGCAGCGCGCCAGCGCTGGGGCATTGCATGAGCGCCGGCGCCGTGCGCGCCGCGGCCGCCGTGCACGCCATCGCGTCGGGCGAGCACCAGGCGGTGCTGCTGCGCGCGCTCTCGGGGCCACGCGAGGTGGCGCTGCTGCTCGAGCGCGCGCCGCTTAGGTCCTAACATTGAATACCAGGCTGCGGCCTGTTAAGAACGCCGCCAGCGCCTATGACGTTGGTCCTCGACAACAAGCGCAAAGGCCGCTGGACGCGCTGGCTGCGGCGCGTAGGAATCTATAGCGTCGCCACGCTGATCGCCCTGTTGCTGCTCTACACGGCTTTTCGCCGCTGGACGCTGCTCCTACCGCCCGACGACGACGGCCCGGCGTTGCCCAAGACCGCCGTCGTGGAGAAGAGCGACGGCGGCCTGCGCCTGCGCGTCGGCAAGAGCACGCTCGAGCGAGGCGACGGGCTGTGGCGGCTGACGCTGGACGGCAAGCCGCGCGAGGTTGGCCACGCGCACGGCCTGCTGGTGCGCCGCCTCTCCGATCGATTCGACCGCCATATGCACGCCCTGCTCGGTCGCTACGTGCGCAGCGGCTTCGCGCGCTGGGCTATGAGCAACATCGTGCGCTGGCGCTTTCGCGAGCTGCCCGAGCGCATCCCCGCCGCGCGCCTGCTCGAGCTCGCCGCGATGTCGCGCACGCTGGTCGACACGCGCGAGTATGACGAAAGGCCCTACGCGCGCGTTGTCTACTACCACGCGACGTACGACGTCACGCAGCGGCTGGAGAGCTCCCCCTTGCTCGGTTGCACGTCCTTCGCGGCGTGGGGCGAGCACACGGCCAACAAGCACCTCTTCGTCGGTCGCAACTTCGACTTCGACGCGGGCGAGATCTTCGATCGCGAAAAGGCGGTGATGATCGTGCGCGCGCCGGGCCAGATCCCGTTTGTCTCCATCGGCTGGCCGGGCCTCACTGGCGTGGTGACGGGCCTCAACAAGTCGCGGCTGTTCGTCGCGCTGCACGCCGCGCGCAGCGACGCGGGCTTCGCGGCCGGCACGCCGATCGTGTTCGTGGTGCGGGAGGTGCTCGAGAGGGCACACAGCATCAAAGAGGCGCTGGCGCTGCTCAAGAAGGCCAAGGTCATCGGCTCGCAGGCGCTGTTGCTCGCCGACGGCGACGAAAACCGCGCCGTGGTCGTCGAGCTCTCGCCGAAGGTGATGGTGGTGCGCGAAGCGGTCGGCCCCCGCATCGGGCTGGCCAACCACTTCCTGCACCGCAAATTCAAGGGCGACGCGGCCAACGATCGCCTGCGTCGCTATTCCACCAGCGAGGTGCGCTACAAGCGCTTGATGCAGCTTCTTCGTCGCTTCCGCGGCCGCATCGATGCGCCGACATCGGCGCTGATCCTGCGCAACCGCACGGCTGTCGATGACGCGCCGCGCGCGCTCGGTCATCGCGGCGTGATCGACGCCGTGCAGGCGACACACTCGGTGGTCGCTGACCTCAGCGAGATGGTGTTGTGGGTAACGCGCGGACCGCATCTGGTTGGCCCCTACGTCGCGATCGATCTCAAGCCACTCTTTGGCGTCGCCGTCGGAACGAGCTATTCGCCGCCGAAAAACATCCCGCCCGACCCACTGCAGGGCAGCGCGCAGCTCGCGCGCTACCGCATGGTGGTGGCTTGGCTCGAGTACGCCTCGCGCCTCGAGCTCAACGGCAAGCTGCGTGCGGCGCTCGACTATCTGCGTCGCGCTGCGGCCGCAGCGCCGAAGCTGCCGCGCGTGCACAAGCGCCTCGGCGACCTGCTCTACAAGCTCGGCGAGACGAGCGCCGCCAAGGACGCCTACAAGACGTATCTCGGACTGAACCCGCCGTACCTGAAGGACGTCGAGGCGGTCAAGGCGCGCATGTAGCTTCGTGGGCCCTGCGGCCCGAGGCCTGAGGCCGCGCAGCGCGGCGCGGCCGTGCTGCGCCTAGAACGGGCAGGGCGGCTGCGGGCAGCGACATTGCTTCGGTGTGCCCGAGCAGAGCGTGCGGCAGCCGTTGGCGCACTGCGCGCCGCAGGCGTCGCCGCAAGCGCTGCAATGCTGGTTGGTGCCTAGCGTGCCCTCGCAGCCGTCGAGGAAGCTCGAGTTGTTGTTGCAGCGGCCCGCGGCGCACGCGCAGCTGGTGCCGCTGCAGACGGTGTTGGGGCCACACTCGCAGGTGAGGATGCCGTTGCAGTTGCGCGTGCCCGATGCGCACGTGGCGCAGCTGCCGGCGCTGCAGTAGCGCAGCGTCGACGTGCCGCATGACCAGGCCGTGGTCGTGCTGCACGGCGGCGGCGCGCAGGACGTGCCGCTGCAGCCGTTGCTGCATTCGCAGGAGTTGCCGAGCAGGTTGCAGTTCTGAGTGCCGGAGGGGCAGTTGGTGCACACGTTGGTGCTGGTGTTGCAGTACTTGCTCGAGCTTCCGCACCAACCGGAGACGTTGGGGTCGCAGCCGCAGCTCTGGCCCGCGCACGGGCGCATGCACTCGCAGCCGCCGGTGCCGTCACAGTTGTAGAAGCCCGCGGCGCAGGTGCGGCAGGTGCCGTTGTCGCAGTAGCTCGAGCTGCCGCCACACGCACCCGCCGTCGACGGGTTGCAGCCGACGGCCTTGCAGTTGCTGCCGTCGCAGCCGGTGGTGCATTCGCAGCCGTTGCTGAAGGTGCCGTCGCAGTTCTGTCTGCCGCTTTGGCACTGACAGCTGCCGCTGCTGCAGCTGGCGCCGTTGCCGCAGCTGTTGCCGCACGCGCCGCAGTGCTGATCGCTGTCGAGCTTGGCTTCGC
This sequence comes from Myxococcales bacterium, assembly GCA_020431405.1. Lineage (GTDB taxonomy): Bacteria > Myxococcota_A > Polyangia > JAGQIK01. Next base: position 16,012 of record JAGQIK010000422.1, on the reverse strand, counting down.
AGCCGTTGCTGGCGTTGTTGTCGCAGTCGTCGTAGTTGGGGCGGCAGCCGCACGTCGAGTTGTTGCAGCGCTGGTTCGCCGCGCAGGCCTTGTTGCAGCCGTTGCAGTGCTGGTCGTCGCTGGTGATGTCGACGCACACCGCGCCGCACTGAGTTGGCGCCGAGGCGGGGCAGCCGCCGTCGGGGGCGATGAAGCTGTCGCGCGTGCTGTCGCCTGGCGCGTCGGCTGGGGCGTCGGGCAGCGGCGGACCGCCGTCCAGCGTCACGTCGAAGCGCGGCGGCGCGTCGGGCGGCGTGTTGATCCCGTCGCCGGACTCGACACACACGCCGCGAAGCTCGTCGCAGATCGCGCCCGGCCCGCAGGGCTCGCTCGCGCTGCAAGGTCGCCCCACGCTGAACGTGTCGTGCGCGCTGCATCCCGCCACTAGCGCGGTGACGAGCAGCGCTGCGCCGCGAGCCTTCACCACGAAAAGCCCCCTACGGCGATGGCGCCGCCGCCAGCGAGCGGGACGACAGCGGCGCTCTTTTGGCGCCGCCGCCGCGCTACGCGTTCCGGCTTGCTGCGATAGTGCAGCACGAACAGCACGGCCGACATCACCGCCGCCGCACCGGCCACGCCGAACATCACGTTGGCGCCGAGGGCCTTGCTCTCGGCGTGGTCGACGAGCGTCTTGGCGCGCGAGAAGGGCAGGTTGGGATCGTCAGCCGCGCTCTGGTCGGCGCGCGAAGCGACGCCGAGGCCGATGGCGGTGGCCAGCGCCGCGACCGCGACGCCGCCCGTGATCCAGCCCGGCCAATAGATGCCCGAGCGCTGGCGCGAGACGTCACGCCCGCGATCGTCGGCCCCGTCGTCGGTCTCGCTCGTGCGGTCGCGTGGCGCCGCTGCCGCCGCCGCCGCCGCCGCCCGACGTCGCCCCTCGACGCGCGCGCGTCGCAGCGCGGCCAGCACCGCGTCGAAGATCGCGCGGATCTTCGGCGACACGCTGCCAGGCACGCGCACGCTGGCGTCGAAGCGCAACGCCTGGCGAAAGCTGCGGCGTGCGCCCTGCTCGTGCAACATGTTGCCGTAGGCGATGCCGCGGTAGAGATGGATCAGCGCGCGATCGCGGTCGGTGTTTTGCGGCCAGCGCAGCGCGCGCATCAGCACGCGCAGCCCAGCCGTCTCCTCCATACGCTGGATCAGCCGCACCCCACGCTGGAGCATCGGGTTGTCACTCTCGACGGCCAGCGCTGGCGTCGCGCTCATCAGCGCGAGCGCCAACACGCCAAGACTCGCTAACCGCGCGCGCGGCGAGTTGTATGGCCGCGGAGCCTTCGTCCGCGGCAAAATGCTCCGCGTTGCCATAAGTCCGGTGCCCATAGGTTACCAGACGCGGCGAAGAGCAACGTATGTGCCAGCGATAAAGAGCGCGGAAGCGCGCAGATAGACGAGAAGAGGCGCGGAGGGTGGCGTTCGCGCTAGCGCAAACGCCGGTGGGCACGTCGCGGTGGAGGAGAACGGTTGCGGCGGGCGGGCAGCGGTAGCGGTCGCGGCAGCGACGTCAGAAGCCGAAGCCGACGCGGACGAAGCCCATCACGCGAAAGTCCCAGCCGCTCGAGTTCTGCCCGGTGTCGGTGACGTTGTCGTCGGCGCCGCCGAAGAAGTAGTGGTAGCCGATCTCGGGCATCACGCCGATGGCGAAGATCTTGAGGAAGGTCCAGCGCAAGCCGGCGCCGGCGCGCACACCGATGCCGCGCGTCTGAACGCGGTTGGTGATCGCCGTGTCGGTTCCGTTGTCGGCGGTTCTCGCAGCGTCATTGAGGGTACCGACATAGAAGACGCCGACACCTCGCAGGTCGAGCGCCAGCGCGCCGAAGCTGAACGAGCCGTCGTAGCCGAGATTGAACCCGACCAAGTTGGCGGGGGTGTCGCCGCCGGCGAAGCGCAGGTAGTCGATGAAGGCGCTGATGAACAGCACCTTGGCTCCGATCTCGAAGCCAAAGCCCGCGCCGCCAGCCCAGTTGAAGAAGTCGCGGTCGGTCTTGCCGTTGCCCGTGACGTAGCCGGCCTGGCCTCGCGCCCAGACCTCGAAGAACTTGGCCTGCGCGCTGCCAGCGGTCATCACCACGGCGAGGAACGCCGCCACGGGAAGAATGCGCCTGGTGAGGCGGGACGCGGTTCGATCGCTCGTCATCGATATCTCCTTGCGGCTAAGCGGACGGACTGCCGAGCAGCTGCTCTAGTTTCTGCGGGTTGAAGCCCTGCATGAGCTTGCCCTTGATATCCAGCACCGGGACACCCGAGGCGCTGATGCCTGCCGCCTTCGCTTTTCGCATCAGCTCGGCGGCAGCGCCAGCATCCTTTTCGATGTCCTTTTCGACGTACTGGATACCCTTCTGCTTCATGTATTTGCGCGCGGCGCGGCAGGCGCCGCACCAGCTGGTGGCGTAGAGGATCACCGCCGGCCGCTTCTGTGCCTTGCCCGGCGGATCGGCGACGCCGCCGCCGCGGTTGCGCGCCGCCATCTCGAAGGCCACACGCGACATCACCACGTAAGGGAAGGCGCCGTCGGCGCGCGCCTTGCGCAGGTCGGCGACGTAGACCAGCTCGTGGTCGCGGCGCTTGGTCGGCGCTAGGCCGAGATCCACCACGCGCACCCAACCGCGACGCCCAGCGGGGATCTTGTCGACGGCCTGCACCGACTTGAACTCGCTGCCATCGAAGAACGTGTAGAGCTGCTTGCTCGACTTGGTGACCTTGATCTCGGGCAGCGCGGTCTTTTGTACGCCCGACGAGAGCGGCGAGCGCTCGCGCTTGCAGCCGGCGGCCGGCAGCAGTGTGACGATGATCACGAAAAGGTCGAAGCGATTCAGCATGTTGGACGCGAGAGATTATAGCCCTACTGGTTTGCGGCGGCTCTAAATCGTTCAGCTGCAGGATCAGCGATGAAGGTTGCCGGGGCGTCGCTGGCCTACTAAAGTGCCGAACCTGCTACGGAACAAGTCAACGTGGATCGCGAACAGCTCAACAAGCTGCTGACCTTCGGCATACAGCGCGGCGTCTCGGACATTCACTTCGCCGTCGGTCACCGCCCGCACTATCGGGTCAAGGGTGACCTTCTGGCGGCGAAGTACGCGCCGATGACCCCGCAAGACACCATCGACATCGCGCGCATCCTGCTCGAAGACGAGCAGTGGGAGCAGTCCGCGTTGGTTCGCGAACGCGACCTCTCCTACAGCATCCCGGGCGTGGGGCGCTTCCGCGTGCACATCTTCTGTCAGCGCGGATCGGTCGGCATCGTCTGTCGCGTGATCCCCTACGAGGTGCGCGGCTTCGACGCGCTCAATCTCCCGCCGGTGCTCGCCGACATCGCCAGCGCGCGCCGCGGTCTGATCCTCGTCACGGGCGCGACAGGCATGGGCAAGTCGACGACCATCGCGGCGATGATCAAGCACATCAACGAGACACGCCACGCCCACGTCGTCACCATCGAGGATCCGATCGAGTTTCTCTTCGGCCACGGCAAGTCGATCATCACGCAGCGCGAGGTCGGCAGCGACACGTCGTCTTATCGCGACGCGCTGGTCGCGGCGCTGCGCCAGGATCCCGACGTGATCATGGTCGGCGAGGTGCGCGAGGAGGAGACCGCCGAGACGTGCATCAAGGCGGCCGAGACCGGCCATCTCGTCGTCAGCGCGATCCACACCGCCGACGTCGTGCGCACCATCGAGCGCATCGTCGCCATGTTCCCCACCGAGGCGCGCGAGTCCGTGCGCGTGCGGCTCGCCGACACGCTGACCGCGATCATCTCGTTGCGCCTGCTGGTCAACAAGTCGGGGCTCGGTCTGATCCCGGCGGTGGAAGTGCTGCGCGCCACGCGTACGGTGCGCGAGTACATTCGCCGCGGCGACGATCGCCTCGGCGAGCTGAGCAAGGTCATCGAGCAGGGCCGCGATCTCTACGGCATGCAGACCTTCGACCAACACCTGCTCGACCTCTACCGCGCAGGCCACCTCAAGCTCGAGGTGGGCAAGAGCGCCGCCTCGAACCCCGAAGACTTCGAGCGCTCGGTTACGTTCGAGTAGCCGGCACGTTCGAGCAGCCGGCACCTTCCGAGGCGCCCGGCCCTCAGGCCAAACGGTAGAGCAGCCACTCCTTGGGCTCGACGGCGAGCTGCTGCGGGCCCGCGCCGCGCAGCGGCTCGCCGCCGCCGTAGATCGGCTCGCCCGCGGGCGCGTTCACCGTCGCAGCGAGCGGGCGCCAGCTGTGGTTGAACAGCGAGAGCAGCGTGTGGTCACCGGCGCGCAGCAGCCGGCGCTGCACCGCTGGCTGATCGCAGCCGATCGGATGCTCGAGGCCAGCGCGCTCGGCGAGCAGCGCGTAGAGGCCGTGCACGCTGCTCTGCTCGCTGCCGCGCTGGGTGGCGAGATAGTGCTCGAAGGGAAAGGTCGACAGCAGCACCTGGCCCCTGCCGCGCTCGGCGCGCAGCAGCGCCGCGTGTCCGAGGTGGTCTGTGGCCAGCACGGTCGCGTCGAGCGCGCGCACGGGCAGGAAGGCGCGCGCGAACTCGTTGCTGTAGGTCGTGTTGATCGACAGGTAGAGCCCCGCGCCGCGCACGGTGAGCTGCTCGGCAGGCAGGTCGGGCAGCCCGTAGCGAAGCTCGTGGCGACAGCCGCACAGCTCCTCGAGCAGGTGGCACCAAGCGCCCTGATGAAAGTTGTAGTCGCCGCCGTAGTAGGACCAGTAGACCGTCGCGCCGCGCTCGGCGGCCTCGAGCAGGCGACGCCAGGTTGGCGAGCGCAGCTTCTGCGTCGAGGGGCACAGCAGCAGCGCGTAGTCATCGAAGGGCTGCGATTCGGGCACCAGCTCGGTCTCGATGCCCGCGCTCGCCGCCAGCGCGTAGCTCTGCAGCAGCACGCGCCGCATGCGCACCCGGTCTTCGGCCGAAAACGGGTACGTCGTGTTGAAGTAGCTCGGCACGACGATCGCGGCGCGCGCGCGCGGCGTCTCGAGTGCGGCGAAGTCGATCTGCTGCGCGAGCAGCTGCGAGAAGGCCGAAAGCTCGCCGCAGACCGGCTTGTCGGCGCCGTCGGCGCGCGTGATGCCAAAACCGAGCTCGAAAGCGTGGTGGTTGTAGGGCGGCTCGTCTTCGAGATCGAAGTCGGAGAAACACCAGCCCAGCGCGCCGCAAGCGCCGCTGCCGAGACAGGCCGCGAGCACCTCGCGGTAGTAGAGCACGCGGTTTTGCTCGGAGACCTGCGATGACGATCCGCCGAACTCTTCGAAGATGACCGGCTTGCCGCTGTAGGTGAGGCTGCGCAGGCAGTACTCGGCGTTGTAGGCCTGCCGCAGCACGTCGGCGTCGGCGTAGTAGGTGTGCGGTCCGAAGAAGTCGACGGTCTCGCGCAGCGTCTCGACGTCGAAGCCGTTCTGCCCGCCCTTGAGGTTCATCACGCCGTCGCCGACGCCGAAGGGCTGAGCGCCGCCGCTGTCGCGTAGGGTGGTGCAAAGCCGAGCTGCCCAGGGGCCGATGATCTCGGGCGTCGAGGGCAGCCCCCACAGGGGCATCTCGTTGGTCGCCAGGTAGGCGATGACGGCGTCGTGCCCGCCGGCGGCGCCGACGACGGCGCGCACGATCTCGTCTTGCCAGTCGCGCAGCTCGCCGTCGGTGTAGGGGCTGCGACCGTTCTGCCCGACGAAGTCGTAGTTCTCGCCGGACATGTGGCCGACGAGAAACGTCGGGATCGTCGCCACGCCGACCTCGCCACAAAGCTCGTAGAAGCGCGCCATGCGCGCCGCGCACGCGTCGTCGACGCGGCCGGGCTCGGGCATCAGGCTCGGTAGGAAGGCGAAGCTGCGGCAGCAGTTGAGACCGACTCGGCGCATCTGCTCGAGCTCGGCGCGCACGGCGTCGGCGTCGAACCGTTCGCGCTGCCACATGCGTGGGCCGCCGGCGCGCGACCAGTAGTTGACGCCCAGGAGGAAGGATCGCTTGCCCGCGATCTCGAGGGCGGGGCGTTTGATGAAGTCCATAGAGAGGTCCAGACGTGAGAGTCTGCGGTAGTGTAGTCGCTGATGGCAGGTCACTACAGCGTTTGCGTGGCTGTGCTCGTCGCGCTCGTCGGCTGCAGCGACGTGCTCGCCGTGGGCTTTCGCAACGAGCCGATCCCCATCACCGTCGAGCAGCGCGTGCCGATCGCGCGCGTCTCGTTCGAGTCGGGCGAGACGGTCAAGGCCGCCATCGACACGCTCTCGCCCTTTACCGTGGTCAGCAGCTTCGTTGCCGACGACCAGCCGTACCCCACCGAAGGCGCCGAGCGCACGGGGGTGCTCAAGCTGTTCGAGGACCAGCCGGTGTGCAACGGCACTGACTGCAAGGAGGTCACGCGCTTCATCTTCGCAGACCACCGCAGCTACGATCTGCGCGTCGAGCGTGTCGGCCGCGACAGCGGCGTCGCAGTGCGCGCGCTGCTCGGCTACGCCGTGATGATCCGCTTCGCCGTGCAGCTGCGCTACGCCAATGACGCCGGCACGCTGACGTTTCGCGACGAGCTGCCCGACACCGATGACGAGCTGGCCGCCGACTGCGACACCAGCGAGGTGCTCGCCGGCAACTACGCGCCGTGTGTCGCCGTGGTGCGCAGCGGGCTGCTCGGCGGCGGCGACGCCAGCATCGGCGACAACGTGCGCACCCTTCCGCCCACGCGCATCGTCGTGCCGCTGTGTCTCAACCCGGATACCTTCGACCCCAAGAGCGCCACGCCGAGCGACGTCAACACCAGCGGGCAGGGCACATCGGCGGCGATCTACAGCGGCATCGGCACCTCGATCATCGGGCGCGCCGCCTTCGAGCGGCTGCGCACGCGCTTCCCGTCGCTCACCGAGACGCCGGGCACCACGCTGCATCTGCCGGCCGGCACCGTCACCGCTTCGACGACGACGATCCCGAGACTGGCCATCGTCAACGACCGCACCACCGACCTCGGGCCGTGCGAGGAGCTGGCGCGACGCCGGCGCTTGCTGATGGCGCCTCGCGACGGCGTGCTAGCCGACAAGGACCAGGATCAAGACGGCGCGGCGGCAGCAGAGCTGAGCGGGGGGATCGAGTTTCTGGTGGTCGAGGACGACACGTTGTTGCTCAGCGGGCTGCGCACCGAGCTGCGTCCGTCGTCAGCCGACGTCGACGTGCTGCTGGCCGGCAGCGCCCTCGAGCGCTTCGATGTCGATCTGGACTATCCGGGCGGACGCTGGGTCTTCGGCTGCTCGCTGCTGCACACCGACACCTGTCGGGTGCTTCCAGCGTGTCAGCAATCGGGAGGGGCGGGACCGAGCTGCAGGTAGGCGGGCGGCCGTGCGGCAGGTGGCTGCTTACTTAGATCGTGGCTGCTTAGATCGTGGCTGCTTAGATCTTCTGCAGCTTGGCCCTCATCTTCTTGACGAGGTGCTCGTACGACTTCTTCGAGATGATGCGGTTGAACTGCGAGCGGTAGTTGCGAACGACCGAGACGTCGTCGGTGATGACGTCGTAGACCAGCCAGCGGCCGTTCTTACGCTTCATCTTGTATTCGATGACGACCTCTTCGGTGCGGCCGTTCTTGGTGACCTTGACGGCCGTCGTCACGTGCGCGGAGTCGCCGCTGACCTTCTCTTTGCGGTACTCGAGCTTGTAGCCGAGGTTGCCCTTGAGCTGCTTGACGTAGTTGGCTTCGATGAGGTCGGTGAGCAGCCGGACGAACTCGGACTGCTCTTTGGCGGAGCGCTTGGCCCAGTGACGGCCGAGCGAGCGGCGGGCGAGCTCTTGGAAGTCGAGGAAGCCGCCGACCTCGCGCTTGACGCTCTTTTTGATCTTCTTGGTGATGGTCTTTTTGCGCAGCAGGTTGTTGAGGCGCGTGTTGCTGCGCTTGATCTGCGCCATGGGGCTGTCGGCGAGAGCGGAGGCTCGACCGCCGATGAGGAGTGAAAGGAGCGCGGCTACGGTGGCGCCGATACGGATGCGATTTTTCATGAGCCCTCCCGCGTGAACAACCTGTCGCGGACTAACATGGTCGCGGATCATCCGTCCGCAAGTACGAGCGCTGTCGATTCGGCTTCCCATACGCAAGGTGTTGAATCTCTGACACCTGTTGGGAGCTGACCGAGCTCTTGCGAAGCTAGCTGCCTGTATCTCAGCGGGTGGCGCCTTGCAAGTAACCCTGTCGTCAGTGCTTAGTGCACTCGCTATGCCACGGGGAATCGCGCCGTAAGTGCCTGATCTATGGTGTGGGGGCTCACCGAAAGTGAGTCGATGGTGCGACAGTCACAACGATAGTTCACGCCGCCGGCGTAGCCTACTTGAGCGGCCGCACCCGCTCGCCGATGGCGCGGGCGAGCGCTGCCCAGCCCGAGTTGACGTCGAACATCGCCTGCAAATAGCGGATCTTCAGCTGGAAGAAGCCGATCAGGGCGTCGTTGAGATCCTTCGGCTCCGAGAGGCCGGCCGACATGTTCTGCGAGACGGCAACCAGCCAGCTGCGCGCCGCCTTCTGGCCTTTGTAGGCCGCCGTGAGGCGCGCCTTGGCCTCGACGAGATCCAACCTGGCCTTGGTGATCTCGAGCTTGATGCCAGCGAGACCCTCGCGGCGCTTGGCCTCGACACGCTTGGCGTCCGCCTTGGCGCCGCGGTAGCGCCCGACCTGCTGCACGGTGTCGAGCTGCCAGCGCAGCGCGAGCCCGAAGCCCGCGCGCACGAAGTTGAAGGGGTCGTTGTAGAAGGCGTTCTTGGGGTTGTCGACGCCGGTGGCGGTGCCGACGCCCACCGAGCCGACCAGCAGCAGGTCGGGAAAGAAGCGCGCGCGCTCGACGTCCACCGCCGCGCGCTGGGCGCGCGCCGCCAGGTCGAGCAGCTTCATCTCCGGACGGCTGCCCTTGGCCAGATCGAGGTAGCTGTCGACGGGCGCGACCTTGCCGGGCAGCGCGTCGATGATCTTCTTGTCGACGTCGAAGCGCCCCTCGATGCGACACAGCGTGGCCAGAGTGGCCAGCATCAGCCGCTCGAGCTTCTTGGCCTGCGCCTCGCGCACGTGCACCTCGGCGGCGGCGGTCTTGAGGCGCAGCTTGTCGATCACCGTGGCGTTGCCGGTGTCGTTTTCGAGCTGCTTCTCGATGCGCTGCAGTCCCTTGTCGAGGTGCTTGCGCCCCTGCTCGATGGTGTAGAGCAGCTCGCGCGCGAGCTTGAGCGCCCAGTAGGCCTTGGTCACCTTGAGCTCGATGTCGCGCATGCTGGCCTTGATCTGCGCGCGCCGCACGGCGACGCCGGCGCGCGCGGCACGCTTGGCAGCCGCGATCTTGCCGAAGGTGTAGATCGGTAGGCCGACATCGAGCACCACCTGCGCCATGATGCCGCCGATGTTGACCGACGAGCCGTCGACCTGCGGCGTCTGCACGCAGAAGTCGGTGCTCGGCCGACCTTGGCTGTCCTTGCACTCGATGGTCGGCGAGGGGGCGAAGAAGGCCTGCAGCTTGCCCTGCGGGGCGTAGGCCCACTTGGCGCGAAACAGCTTCTGCTGCATCGACGCGAGCGAGTGACGCGCGGCTTGCACGCCTGGGTAGCGCGCGCGCGCTAGAGCGAGCAGCTGGTCGAGCGTGTAGCGGCGCACGCTGTCAGCGGCGGCGGCGGGCGTCGCGGGCTTGGCGTTGGCCTTGGCAGCAGCCTTGGCGGCGGCGGGCTGCGAAGTTGGTTTCGACGTCGGCGCCGCCAACGCCGGGCTGGCGACGGCAGCGACGCTGGCGAGCAGCAGCGGCAGGGTTCGCGCGAGCATCGGCATCAGTAGTTGACGACGCTGAACAGATCGCGCGACGCGCGCGCGATGTCGCGGCCGAGGTCCTGCAGGATCGACGGTCGGTCGGTCAACGAGCGCAGGTAGTAGGGGACCACGCAGCCGCAGCGGTCGCAGTCGGCGGCTTCACCCATCACGCACTTGCCTTTCTGTCGGCCCGAGGCGTCGAGGGCGAAGGAGCGCTCGAAGAGCAGGCAGTTGTCGGTGACGTCGCGGCACTTGTCGGAGCGCATAAGGTTGAACACGCGCTCGGGGATCACGAAGAAGTCGCCGTAGATGCGGCGCAGCGCGATCAGCTTGTCGATGACGGCGTCGCGCTCGTGATAGTCGAGCCACATCTCGTCGCCGAGGCCATCGATGGGGGTGAAGAAGTCGAACGTGATGTGGCGCGCGCCAACCTCGTGCCAGTCGCGCACCACCTCTTCGATACAGCGCACGTTCTCGCGCGTGATGCAGTAGGCGATGGTGATGCCGAGGTGCTTGTTGGCCGCGACGTTCTCCTTGATGCGCGCGTAGATGCCAGGCCGCCCGTTCTTGCGGTAGTTGCGGTCCTTGTCGCGGATGTGCTCGTGCATCTCGGCGTCGCCGTCGATGGAGACGTACCAGTTGATGTCGGGCCAGTCGGGCAGCGGGATGGTGCCGTTGGTGACGATGGTGTTGTAGCGGAAGTAGGGCTTGCAGCGCTCGATGACGCTCTTGCGGATCAGCGGATCCCCGCCAACCCAGCTGCAGTTGAAGAACGGGAACTCCCACGCGGGCAACGAGCGCTTGATCTCTTCGAGGCGTGCCACCCACTGGTCTTCGGACAGCTCGTTTGGCAGCTCGTCCTCGGGACGGGCGAAGTAGTAGCAGTGACGGCAGCGCAGGTTGCAGCGGCTCGTGACGTCGATCGAGCCGAAGCCGTTCTTGGGAAAGCCCACCAGAAAGAAGGCGATCTTCGCCAGGTCGTAGGCGGAGGGGCCGCGGCGCGATCGCGGCCTCGGCGCTGGGTCGTGCTCGAGCTCGAGCTCGACGCCCGCCGGCAGCTCGATGCGTCGGCCGTCACGCGAGGTGAAGGTGCTGCTGCTCGCCATCGTCATCGGTCCCTCGTACGCCGGTGCGCCTACAGCCAAACGAACGTCTTGTAGCCCATCGATGCATCGCCGGGCAAGTTGCTGGGATCGCCGAACGGCCGCTCGGGTTGCCCGTTGCTGGCCCCCGCGGGAGCTGCTAAAGCTGCACTGATGGCCAACGACGAGGGATTTCACGAGTATCTGGAGCTGTACTCGTACTTCGGGCGTAGCGACATGCCACGTCTGACGCGTGACCAGTATCACGCGCTCGATGCCGAGTTCGTGCGCCTGTGCGCGCTCGAGCGGCCGCTCAGCGCCGAGGACATCCGCCAGGTGGCGCAGCTCAAGACGCTGCTCTTTCGCGACCGGCCGCGTCTGGCCGATCTGCGCAAGAAGCGGCCGGGCCGCGAGCGAGGCGCACCATGAGCGCTGTGGTCGGTGCCGCGCTGCGCGCGCTGCGCAGCAAGGCCTGCTTCTTCGTGCGCGATGACCTCGCGGTGGCGCGCATCAGCGGCGATGATCGCGTCGACTTCATGCACCGCATCATCAGCGCCGACGTACGCAAGCTAGCGACCGGCGCTGGCCTGCCGGCGGCGCTGCTGACGGCCAAGGGCCGCGTCATCGCCGACATGCTGCTGCTGCGTGGCGAGGCGACGCTGACGATGATCGTCGACGCTTCGGTCAAGGCGCGCGTGGGCGAGCTGCTCGAGCGCTACATCATCGTCGACGACGTCGAGCTCGCCTTCGACGAGCGCGTGGTGGTCTCGGCGCACGGGCCGCGGCTCGCCGAGAGCGCGCTGCTCGGCGCGCTGGCCGCGCTGGCGCCCTACGAGACGCGCGCGGCGGAGGTGGGCGGCGTGAGCTGCCTCGCCTTCGGCGACGATCACCTCGCGACGCTCGGCGTGGCGCTCGTCACCGCCGGTGCAGACGACGCGTCGCGCCTGGCCGCCGCGCTGCAAGCCGAGGGGCTCGTGCGAGGCGACGCGGACGCCTACGAGGTGGCGCGCGTCGAGGCCGGCGTGCCGCGCACCGGGCGCGAGCTTGACGAGGACGTGATGATCCTCGAGGCGGGGCAGCTCAGCCGCGTCAGCTTCGACAAGGGCTGCTACATCGGTCAGGAGCCGGTCTGCCGCGTCAACAGCCGCGGTCGGGTGCAGCGGCTGCTGGTGGGGCTGCGCTTCGACGGCGAGCGGGCGCCCACGGCGGGCGAGGAGCTCGCGGCCGAGGGCAAGGACAACGCGGGTCGCGTGACGTCAGTGGTGCGAAGCCCTGGCGCGCTCGGCGACCAGCTCGCGGGCGAGGCGGCGCTGCTCGGGCTCGGCTACGTGCATCGCTCGTATGCGGCGCCGGGGACGCGGCTGACGTTCGGCGGCGAAGGCGAAGGCGTCGCCGAGGTGGTCGCGCTGCCGTTTGTCGGCGGCGAGCGCACGCCGTCGGTGCTGCCGCGCTACAAGCAGCCACCCACCTCCGGCGGCGACGAAGCCTGATATCATCGGGCGCGCCGTCGGCTCGGCGAGGGCTTGGCGGCGAAACGGTGAGAGCTTCGCTGGAGGGAAGCAGGTATGTCGGAGATCCAAGAGAAGTTCAACAATGCCCAGCAGCGCGTCAAGACGCTGCCCAAGACGCCGGACAACAACACGCTGCTCGAGCTCTACGCCCTCTACAAGCAGGGCACGACAGGCGACGTGAGCGGCAAGCGTCCTGGCATGCTCGACATCAAAGGGCGCGCCAAGTACGACGCGTGGGCAGGTCGCAAAGGAATGTCACGCGAGGACGCGATGAGCGCCTACGTTGCCTTGGTCGACCGACTGGTGGGTGCGTAGCGCCTCGAGCTCGCGTTGCACGCGGTCGAGCTCGCCGCGCAGCGCCGACGCGCAGGCGGCATCGAACGCGGCATCGGGGTCTTCGTAGGTCACGCGCTCGAGGGTCGCGCTCATCTGCGAGAGCTTGAGCGCGCCCACCGAGGCGCTGCTCGACTTGAGCGTGTGCGCGGCGCGGCGCAGTCGCTCGAGGTCTCGGGCGCCGGTCGCCTCGTCGACATCGGCGATGCGCTTGGGCGTGTCATCGAGGTACGTGTCGATCAGCTCGTCGACGACAGCTGGTCCATCGGCGCCGAGCATCTCGGCAAAGTCACCGAGGACCTTCGGGTCGAGTGTGGGTTGCTCGCTCATTCCCATCTCCTGCTCACTCGGCCATCCGCCGAGAGTCTAGACTACCAGCACTCTGCGGGCATCCGCACGGCGCGGCGCGAGTCACCGGGCCGACCACTCGGTCACGGCCTTGTTCCTTGGCTACGTAGAGTGCGGCGTCGGCGCGCGCGATCAACGCGTGGGCGCTGCGCGCTCGGTCGGCGCCGTCGGCGCCGCTTGCCGCGGCGACACCGAAGCTCGCGGTGACCGGCACAGGCCCAGCCTGGGTGTTGATCGCGGGCGCTGCGATGGCGGCGCGCAGGCGCTCGGCGACCGCGAGGGCGTCGGCCACGCCGCATCCGGGCAGCACGACGATAAACTCCTCGCCGCCGTAGCGACCGACGTTGTCGTAGTTGCGCAGCTCCGCGCCCATACGGCCGCACACTTCGCGCAGCACGTCGTCGCCGGCCAGGTGGCCATGCGCGTCGTTGATGCACTTGAAATGGTCGATGTCGCACATCAGCAGCGCGAGGTCGCGGCCGTCGCGGCGCGCGCGGTTGAGCTCGCGCGAGAGCGCGGCGATGCCGGCGCGACGGTTGAGGACGCCGGTGAGCGCGTCGTGGCTGGCGAGGTCGACCAGGCGGTCTTGCATCTCGAGCAGCCGGGCTTGTAGCCGCACGATGCGCAGCCCGGCGCGCATACGCACCTCGAGCGTGGCGAGGTCGACCGGCTTGCGCAGGTAGTCATCGGCGCCGGCGCGCATGCCGGCGAGCACGTCTTCCTGAGATGTGCGGCCAGTGAGCAAGATCACGTAGGTGTAGCGCGCGCGTCGGCGCAAGAGCTCGCACAGCTCGGGCCCCTGGATGCCTGGCATGACCCAGTCCAAGACGGCGAGGTCGGGGGCGTCTTCCTTGGACAGCTCCTGCCAGGCGCTGTCGCCGTCGGCGCAGGCTGTCACGTCGAAGCCCCAGCGGCGCAGCACGCCGGCGACCAGCGTTCGGGTTACGGGGTCGTCGTCGGCGACCAGCACGCGCTCGGGGGTCCGCGATTCGACGCCGTCCAGGCCCCCTTCGCCGCCGCTCCCACCCAGGTCGATGTCCAGCGGGACCGATCTCATGCCCCCATATCGGCGGCCCGCCCGGCCGCTGTAGCGCGGCGCGAGAAGTTGCGGCAAATCCTCTGATTTTGTGTATGCTGCGAGCCCCCCACGGCTGCAGGGCCTTCTTGTGCCCCCTCAGAGGATGAAGATCTCGCTGTGACACGAAGAATGCTGATCAACGGGCAGCGCTCGAGTGAGGAGCTGCGCGTGGCCGTCGTCAACGACGGCGTGCTCGAAGAATACAAGGTCGAAGCTGCCGAGGGCGACGTTTGCCGCGGCAACATCTACCGCGGCGTCGTCGCCAACATCGAGCCGGCGCTCAACGCCGCTTTCGTCGACTTCGGCGGCGAGAAGCACGGCTTCCTGGCGATCCAGGACATCGTGCCGGCCGCCTTCCACCGCAAGCCTTCGAGCAACGGCAAGCGCCCGCGCGTCGAGACCGTGCTCGATAAGGGCAAGCCCGTCATCGTCCAGGTCACCAAGGACGCCATGGGCACCAAGGGTGCGGTGCTGACGACCTCGGTGAGCCTCGCCGGGCGCTATCTGGTGATCACGCCGCTCGACCCGGCGCGCAACATCTCGCGCAAGCTCGAGGACGAGGCGGCGCGCAAGGCGCTCAAGCAAAAGCTGGCGGCGCTGCCGCTGCCCGAAGGCTGCGGATACATCATCCGCACCAACGCGGCCGAGCAGACACAGACCGAGCTGGCGCGCGACGTCACGGCGCTGACGCGGCTCTGGAAGCGAGTCGAGGAGGAGAGCACGCGCGGCAAGGGCACGCGGCTGCTCTACAGCGACCAGGACCTGCTCGTGCAGGCGCTGCGCGACTACCTCGACGCCGACATCGACGAGCTGATCATCGACGACGAGGAGCTGCTCGAGCGCGCCAGCGAGTACGTCAAGGCGCTGATGCCGCGCAGCCAGATCCAGCTCAGCGCGCACAAGGCGCGCGTGCCGATCTACAGCTTCTACAATATCGAGCCGCAGATCGAGGCGGTCTATCGGCGCTCGGTGCCGCTGCCCAGCGGGGCGTCGATCGTGATCGACCACACCGAGGCGCTGACGGCGATCGACGTCAACTCGGGCAAGTCCACCGGTGGCGCGACGCAGGCCGAGACGGCGGTGAAGACCAACGTCGAGGCGGCCGAGGCGGTCGCGCGCCAGCTGCGGCTGCGCGACATCGGCGGCTTGGTGGTGGTGGACTTCATCGACATGCGCGCGCAGCGCGACCAGCGCAAGGTCGAGCGCACGCTGAAGGACGCGATGAAGGCCGACCGCTCGCGCCACAGCGTGGGGCGCATCAGCAGCAACGGCCTGCTCGAGATCAATCGTCAGCGACGCGGCGCCGCGCTCGGACAGCGCACGCACCGCACCTGCCCGACGTGCAAGGGCGTGGGGCTGCTGGCGAGCGCGGAGCGTGTGGGGCTGACGCTGCTGCGCCGTATCGAGGCGCGCGCGGCGACCTGGCGCATCAAGACGGTGCGCGTGCGGCTGCCGCCGGACGTGGCTAGCGCGGTGAACAACCAGCGCCGCCGCGGGCTGCTCGAGATCGAAGACGCGTACAAGATGAACATCGAGATCATCGCGGACGCGTCGCTGTCGCCCAGCGAGGAGCACATCGACTGGGAGAAGCGTCAGCCGCCCAAAGACCCATGGGCGGACCTGCGCGGCGGCGGGGCGCGTGCGGTGCCCAAGGCGTCTGATTTCGTGCAAGCGGCGCTCGAGGTTCCTGACGAGCCCGAGCCGGAGGTCGCGGCGCGAGCGGAGGCTGCGGACGTCGAGGGAGCCGGCGAGGGCGAGGACGAAGGCGATCGAGCGCGTCGGCGTCGGCGCGGGCGCGGGCGCGGGCGTGACCGTGATCGTGATCGTGATCGTGATCGCGAGCCGTCCGAGGCTCGCAGCGGCGGCGGCGCGGCTGGCGACGACGACGACGACGAGATG
>JAGQIK010000421.1 GCA_020431405.1 Myxococcales bacterium | reverse complement strand
TCGGCGCGACGAGGCCAACAAGGCCGCGATCACCAGCCGCGAGGCGCTCGCGCTGCTCGACAAGCTCGGCGCGCAAGAGCGCGACGAAGCCCAGATCAGCCTCGTCGCCAGCGACGCCCTGCGCGCCGCCGGCGACAGCGCCGCCGCCGCCGCCGCGCTCGCGCGCGCCGAAGCGGCCTTTCGCGCGCGCGACGCGCGCATCAGCGACGAAGCGATCCGCCAGAGCTACCGCGCCGTGGCACACAACGCCGAGCTGCTCGCCCGCGTCGAGCGCGCCTGACTCGGCGCTCGGCTTCGGCGGTCGGCTTCGGCGGTCGGCTTCGGCTTCGGCCGCCGGATTCGGATTCGGATTCGGCTTCGGCCGCCGGATTCGGCTTCGGCTTCGGCTTCGGCCTTAGTGAGCGGTGGCCCGCGGGCCACCGCGGCGGCGCCTAGCGTTTGCGGCTCAGTGGCCAGAGCGTGGCGCGCTGGCGATCGTTGAGCGCGTAGAGCGCAGCCAGAGGCTCGCCCTCGAGAGCGCCTCGCAGCTCGAGGATGTCGAGGCACGCCGTGCATTCGCTGGCCTCGTTGAGCGCGATCTGGAAGCGCCTGGCGCGATCGGCGCCGGTGGTGACGTTGGCCTCGGCGATGTTTCGCAGCACCGAAGCCGCGGCGTCTTTGGCTTGCGTGACATCGCGGCTTCAAGGCGCGTCGACGAGGGCTCTGTCGAGCGCGATGAGGAATTGGCGGCCGATGGCGTAGGCGTCGAGCTTGTGAAGTGAGGTTCGCATCAGGGTCTCCTTTCGAGGGTCGTTGCCGCGGCTGCGGCGGCGTTTGCCCCCCCAAAGGCGCATCAGGCGTGCCAGCCCAGCGACCCACACGCACGTGTCTCACCACAAGGGTCGCCTCTACAACCGCGTCGTCAAACCAGCGCGCTGGGCTGGCGCGCCTGATGCGCCACAAAGGGCAGACGCCGCCGCAGCCGCGGCAACGACCCGACCCAGGAGAGCCAACCAATCACTCACGTGGCAGCATGGCTTCGGCCGCCGGATTCGGCCGTCGGATTCGGATTCGGCCGTCGGATTCGGCCTCGGCCTCGGCCGAGCTTCGCTTTGACAACGGCGCGTGGCCGCGCTCAGATCCTCGACGCCATGACCGACGACACGATCAAGTACACGCTGCAAGACGGCGTCGCCGAGCTTCGGCTCAACCGCCCCGACAAGCTCAACGCGCTCAACTACGCGCTTCTGCAGACGCTGGCGCAGCGCGTGCTCGAGGCGGGCACCGATGGCAACGTGCGCTGCGTGTTGCTCACCGGCGAGGGGCGCGCGTTTTCTGCCGGCGGTGACGTCAAGCAGATGCTCTCCGGTCAGGACATCAAGGCCGCGCGCACGCCGCAGGGGGCGGCGCTGCTCGGGGCGGGGCTCTTGCACGAGTCGATCGTCGGGCTCTCGCGCATGCAAAAGCCCGTCATCTGTGCCGTCAACGGCACGACGGCTGGCGCGGGTGTGGGGCTCGCGCTGGCGGGCGACATCGTCTGGGCCACGCGCTCGGCGAGCTTCAAGCTGGCCTACACCGCCATCGGCCTCTCGCCCGATGGCGGCACGACCTACGCGCTGACGCGCGCTGTTGGCCCCAAGCTCGCCACCGAGCTCTTCTTGACCAACCGCGTCGTGGACGCCGAAGAGGCGCTGCGCATTGGCCTCGTCAGCCGCGTGCTCGACGACGACGCGCTGCTCGCCGAGGCGCGCGCGCTCGCCGCCGAGCTGGCCAAGGGCCCCACGCGCGCCTACGGCCGCGCCAAGGCGCTGGTGCGGCAGTCGCTGCAGACGCCGCTCGAGACGCAGCTCGAAGACGAGCGCTACGGCGTCGCCGCCACCATCGGCACGGCCGACTTCATGGAGGGCGTGATGGCCTTCATCCAGAAGCGCGCGCCGAAGTTCAAGGGCGAGTGAGCGTATGGCCCGCTTTGTCATTCGTGGAGGAAGGCAGCTCGCTGGCGAGATCACCGTCGGCGGCAACAAGAACGCCGCGTTGCCGATGATCGCCGCGGCGCTGCTCACCGACGAGGAGGTCGTCCTCGAAAACGTGCCGCGCATCCAAGACGTGACGGGCATGTTGGAGATCCTCGAGCACCTCGGCTGCGACGTGGCGCGCGAGGGCAGCGAGGTGCGCATCCGCGCGGCGAACCTGCGCCACGACGAAGTGCCGCGCGCGCTGTGTGGGCGCATCCGCACGTCGTTTCTTGTCGTCGGGCCGCTGATGGCGCGCGGTCGACCGGTGCGGGTCTATCCGCCCGGCGGCGACGTCATCGGCCGTCGCCGGCTCGACGCGCACTTCTACGGGCTGCGCCTGCTCGGCGTCGATGTCGACGCCGACGACTTCTCGTTCCGCCCGCCGCCCCGGCTGTCCGGCAAGGTGATGTTCTTCGACGAATCGAGCGTCACCGCCACCGAGCACATCCTGATGGCAGCGGTGTGCGCCGAGGGCACGTCGGAGATCCGCAACGCGGCCAGCGAGCCGCACGTGCAGGACCTCGCCCGCATGCTCGTCAGCATGGGCGCCAAGATCGAAGGCATCGGCACCAACACGTTGGTCGTCCAGGGTGTCGAGCGGCTCGGCGGCACGCGCCACCGCGTGATCTCCGACCACATCGAGGCTGGCAGCTACCTGGCGCTCGCTGCGGCGACCGGCGGCGAGGTCACCGTGCACGACACGGTGCGCCGCGACTACTGGATGATCCGCCGCGTCTTCGAGCGCTTCGGCCTCGAGCTCGAGCTCGCGCTGCACCACATCCGCTTGCCCGGCGGGCAGGTGCCCCAGGTGCAGCGTGATCTCGGCGGCGCGATCCCGCGCGTCGATGACGGGCCGTGGCCGCAGTTCCCGTCGGACCTGATGAGCCCGACGCTGGTGCTGGCGACGCAGAGCGAGGGCACCGTGCTGTTCTTCGAGAAGATGTTCGAGAGCCGCATGTACTTCGTCGACCCGCTGATCCAGATGGGCGCCAACATCATCGTCTGCGATCCGCATCGCGTCGTCGTCAGTGGCAAGACCAAGCTGCGCGGCGGCACCGTGCGCAGTCCAGACATCCGCGCCGGCATGGCGCTGATCGTGGCGGCGCTCTGCGCCGACGGCGAGCCGAGCATCGTGCACAACGCGCACATCGTCGACCGCGGCTACGAGGCCGTCGAGACCAAGCTGCAGGCGCTCGGCGCCGACATCGTGCGCGAGGCGTACCCCGAGCGCTGATCGCAGCGCCGCCGCTTTGGCGGCCGCTAGGGCGCACGGGTCCTCGAGGCTATGCTCCGACCATGACGACGCTGAGGGTCGCGGCGGTGCAGGTCGAGAGCAGAAATGGTGAAGGCGCGCGCAACCTCGCGCGGGCGGCGCCGTGGGTGGCGCGAGCCGCCGAGCGCGGCGCGCAGCTGGTGCTGTGCCCGGAGTTTCTCGCCACCGGCTACATCTACGACACGTCGATCTGGCGCGCGGCAGAGCGCGCGGGCGGGCTAACCGAGCGCTGGCTCGGCGATCTGGCGCGACGGCACGCTATCCACGTCGGCGCGTCGTATCTCGAGTCGGACGGCGACGACTTTCACAACACCTTCGCGCTCGCCGCCCCCGACGGCAGCATCGCCGGCCGCGTGCGCAAGGGCTCGCTGCCAAGTTTCGAGGGCTGGTACTTCCGTCCGTGCACGGGCTCGAAGGTCATCGACACCGACTTCGGGCGTATCGGTGTCGGCATCTGCAACGACAACCAGACAGCGGCCTTCTACCTGCGGATGCGCGACGAGCGCCCTGACCTGATCCTGATGCCGCACTCCGCGCCGACGGTCGAGCCGCCGCTGGGCATCCGCGCCATCGCCAGCGCGACGTCGCAGCTGATGGCGAGCGTGGCGCGCCGCTACGCAGCGGCCCTCGGCGTGCCGGTCGTGATGAGCAACAAGCGCAGCGCCGAGCTGACGAGCACGCCGATGCCGCTGCTGCCGCTGCTGCGGCTGCGCTGGCGTTTCGAGGGTGCCTCGTGCATCTGCGATGGCGACGGCGCAACGCTCGCCGAGCTCGGCGACCGCGAGGGCGTGATCGTCGCCGACGTCCGGCGCGGGCCGACACGCACGCCGATGCACCAACCGAGCGGCTACTGGTCGTTTCCGCCGCGCGCCTATCCGCGCCTACTCGGCGCCGGCATGCGCCTGCTGCACGGCGCCGGGCGGCTCGCCTACGGCCTCAGCCGCGAGCGTCGCCGCATGGCGCGAGCCATCACGTAGCGCTACGGGCAGGCGTTCTGCTGCAGGTGCATCACGCGGCTCTGGCCGTCGATCTCGTACATGGCGTGAAGCTCGCCCGTGGCGGCGCGCGTTAGCTGCACCCAGCGTCCAGCGCCGGCGCCGCTGTCGAGCTGGGTCAGCTGCCAGCCACCCGCGCTCTTGGTGGCATACATCACGCGGTCCGGCGACTGGTTGAACTGGCGGAAGATCATGTGCGGCGTGCCGGCGGCGCCGAGCACGAGCGCTTTGTACGAGCCGAGCGGCGCGATGGTGTCGTCGCTCCAGCTGCCCGTGGCCGATGCTTTCCAGGTCACGTGAAGCTGCGCCTGGCCTTGCGCGCTGCGCAGAAAGCGCGAGTGGCCGATGTAGACGGCGCCGCTCTGGTCGTCGACGGCGATGGCGTTCCACGCGCCGTGCTCGGCGCTGACCTGCGACGGCGCGACCTGCGTGAAGCTGCCCGTGCGGTTGGTGGCGTAGAAGAGCGTCTCGGCCTGCGGCGCGGTGCGGTCGGCACCGACGGTGCCGTAGGCGTAGGCGACATGCGCGCTGTCCTGGCTGTCGATGGCGAGCGCCGTGTAGAGCGCCGTCTTGCCGGCGTCGCTCGGTGCGGGCGCCGCCGTGTCGGAGCCTTGCAGCGCGCCCGTGCTCGTCGAGAGCCGCAGGTAGCGCACCGCGCGCGCGCGCACGTGCACGATGTGCACCGTGGTGCCGCGCACGACGAGGCTGACCCAGCCCTCGGAGCTGTCGACGGCATTGGCGCCGCTGGCCGACCAGTTGGTCTGACCGGCGGGCAGCTTGGCGTAGCGCAGCGAATTGCTGTTGTTGTCGTAGAAGGCGAGGTGCAGGTTGTCGCTGGCGTCGAAGGCGATGGCCGACCAGTCGTACTCGGTAGTGCCTGGGTTGAACTTGATGTCGTTGGTGTTGAAGTTGTTCGCGCCCGGCGCGCGGATGCCGTGCCAGACGTTGTTGGTGTTGTTGTAGACCACGTGCACGGCGCCGGCGCTGCTCACCGCCACGCTGCTGCGGCCGCTCAGATCGATGTTGCGGTTGTTGTCGACCTGCGTGATCAGCGGACCGCTCGGCGGCGTGCAGGTGCCGGCCTGACAGACCTCGCGCTGCGTGCAGGGATCGCCGTCGTCGCAGGCGGTGCCATTGACCTCGTTGGACAGATCGCAGCGATCGGCGCTTTCGTTGCACGTGGCGCGCTTGCACGCGGGCGCCGCGCATTGCCGCGGTGGGCCGCTCTGACAGTTGCCGCTGCCGTCGCACTGGTCGCCGTCGGTGCAGAACTTTCCGTCGTCGCAGCCCGTGCCGGCCGGCGCCGCCTCGATCAAACAGCCCATCTGCGGATCGCAGCGCGCGACGTCGCACGGATTGGTCGGTCCTTGGCAGGTTACTGGCGTGTACTGGCAGAAGCCGCCGACGCAGACCTGATCGGTGCAGACGTCGTTGTCGTCGCAGTCGGCGCCGTTTTGACAGCGCGGCACGTCGCCGCTGGTGTCGCCGGGCGCGCCGTCGGCGTCGGGCGTGCCGCCGTCAGCGTCGCTCGCGCTGTCGCCGTCGCGCGTGGCGTCGAGCGGGCCGCCCTCGCTGCCCGGGCAGGGACCGCTCGGCGGGTCGACGCTGTCGGGGCAGCGGTCGATCACGTCGGGCACGCCGTCGCCGTCGCTGTCGGCGAGCGTGCCCGCGCGCAGCACCAGCGTCACGTTGCTCTGCTCGCCGGCGCGCGGTGTGACGCGCTGCGCGGCCTGCGCGTATAGGTCGTCGCGCTCGTCGTAGGCGCGCGCCCACAGCCCTAGAAGCGCCGTGCTCGGCGGGTAGAGCACCACCTCGCCGGGCAGCTCGGGTGTGCCCTGCGGCGGCAGGCGCTCGTCGTCGACCACCACGCCGCGCTGATCATCGATGACGCGCAGCCTGAGCAGCGCCGGCGCGGCGACGCCCGCGCCAGCTTCGATGCGCACCAGCAGCGTGGTCGGCCGCTCGCTGCATCCGCAGACCAAGAGGCTAGCCGCGGCGAGCGCGATCGAGACAAACCGCGTCACGATGGCGATCTTATCGCGGTCAGCACGCCACGCGCTATGGACAGGCGCTGAGCGTGATGTGCTGAAACAGGCGCGCTCCGTCGCCGAGCTCGTAGACGCCGTGCAGCTGGCCGTCGGGGCCGCGCGTCAGCGAGATCCAACGCGCGGTGCCGGCGCGCGCGTCGAGCGTCGTCGTGGCCCAGCTCGAGCCGCCGCCGGCGGTGTTGTTGGCGTAGATCAGCGCGTCGGGCGAGCTGCCGAAGCGGCGATACATGATGTGCGCGCGACCATTGCTGTCGAGCACGAGGCTCTTGAACGAGATGCCGCCGCTGTCGACCTGCACGTCGCTGAACGCGCCGGTGGGGCTCGGCTTGGACGTCACGTGCAGCGTCGCGGCGTTGGGCGTGACGTTGAGATAGCGCGAGTGGGCGATGATCACGGCGCCGCTCGCCGACACGCCGATGCTAGGCCAGCTTCCGTGGTCGCCCGAGATGCTCGACGGCGCGACGACGACCCAGCTGCCGCTGCGGTTGGTGGCGTAGTGCAGATCGTCGGCCACCGAGGCGCCCCCGCTGTTGGGGATGGTGCCTTCGCCGAAGGCGATATGCGCTGCGCCCTGGCTGTCGACGGTGATCGACGGCGACATGGCGGTCTTGTTCGACTGCGCCGGCGCCGGCGAGGCCTGCTGCGCGGTCCAGCTCGCGTTGGCGGCGGCGTTGACCGCGCGCTGCGCGTAGCGCACGCCGCGCTCACCGACGTACGCGACGTGCACCTGGCCGTTGCCGACCGCCATCGAGAGCCAGCCGCTGGCGCTGTTCGGCAGCACGCCGACGGCCTGCAGCGAGGTGGCGCCCGCCGGCAGCCGCGCGTAGCGTGCGCGCCCGTCGTTGTCGTCATAGACGACCAAGTGCACCGTGTCGTTGGCGTCGACGGCGATGCTCGGGTAGTCGAACGTGGCGTTGGCAGGCAGCGAGCTGACCTGCGCGCTGGTCCAGCTGGCGCCCGCGGCGTGCTGTAGATAGCCCCAGCGCAGCACGTTGGTGTTGCTGTAGACGGCGTGCACGTCGCCGCTGCTGGTCACCGCCACGGCGCGCTTGCCGCCGTTGCTGACGTCGAGCTGATTGCCGATCTGCAGGATCGTCGCGCCGCTCGGTGTGACGCAGCTTCCGCTCTGGCAGGTCTCACCCTGCGTGCAGGGGTCGCTGTCGGCGCAGAAGGTGCCGTCGGGCATGTTGGTCGTGTCGCAGCGGTTCTGTGCCTCGTTGCAGCTCGCGGTCTGACAGGCAGGCGCCGTGCAGGTGCGCGCGCCACCGCCGACGCAGGTGCCGCTGCCGTTGCAGTGATCGTTGACCGTGCAGTACTGGCCGTCGTCGCAGCCCTTGGTGACGGGCTCGTCTTCGACGAGGCAGCCGAGCATCGCGTCACAGCGCGCGCGTTTGCAGCTGCTCGGCGCGGGCGGACAGGTGATCGCCGTGAAGGTGCAGCGGTTGTTGACGCAGCGGTCGGTGGTGCAGACGTCGCTGTCGTCGCAGTCGTTGTCGTTGACGCAGGCCGGCGGCAGGTCGAACGTGCTATCAGCCGTGCTGTCAGCCGTGCTGTCGGCGGTGCTGTCGGCGGTGGCGTCGAGCCCGTCGCTGCTGGCGTCGCCGGCGTCGGCATCGCTGCCGGCGTCGGCATCCGCGGCGGCGTCGCCGTCGCCGCCTCCGTCGCTGCCCATGCAGGGGCCGAGCTTGGGATCGGGCTGGCCGGGACAGCGGTCGATCGCGTCGGGGATGCCGTCGCCGTCAGCGTCGCCGAGCAGGTCGGCGCGCAGCACCAGGCGCACCACGCGCTGTTCGCCGGGCACCGGCGTGGCGCGCTCGGCGGCCTGCGCGATCTGGGCGCCCGCGGCGTTGAAGGCGCGCGCCCACAGCCCGAGCGTCTCGGCGCTGGGCGGATAGAGCACCAGCTCGCTGGGCAGCTTGACCTCGCCCGCCTCGGGGATGCGCCGGTCATCGACTACCGCGCCGCGCTGCTGGTCGATGACCGTCATCGACAGACGCGACGGCGCGCCCACCAGCGGGTCGATCTCGATCTTGACCAGCAGCGACATGGGCACGTCGTCGGCGCAGCCGACGAGCGCGATGCACGCGAGGACCCCTAAACCAACCCGACGCACGACAGCTATTGTATCGCGCGCCGCTCGGATTCAGGCCAGATCCTTGATGAAGATGCGGTAGGTCTTGTAGCGCTCGACGGGCAGGTTCTCGATCGAGCGGATCATCGGCTCGTTGTTCTCGACGATCAGAGACATCTCGGCCTCGTTGAAGTGCATGCTCGAGGCCTTCTCGATCACGTTGACGTAGAAGATGACCTCGAAGCCGCGGCCGCGGTACTCGTCGAGCACGCCCATCAGCACCAGGCGGAAGCGGTCGGTCTTCTTGACGCGCAGCGCGTGTGTCCAGCCCATCGGAAAGAGCCGGCCGTTCATCTTCTTGGCGGCCACGTTGGCGTCGTAGACCGACAGCGCGAAGGCCACCGGTTGGCCGTCGACCTCGGCGAAGAACGACAGCTCGGGGATGATCAACATCTTGATCGCTTTGGAGACGCGCAGAAACTCGTCGTCGGTCATCGGCACGTGGCCCCAGTTGTGGTCCCACGCCGAGTCGAAGATGCGCTTGACGTGCATCGACTCGCGATCGAAGTCCTTCATGTTCATCTCGCGGAACGTCACCTCCGTTCCGCGGCGCTGGATGCGCTTGAGCAGCGCGTCGCGCAGCCGGATGAAGCGCTTGTCGAGCACGTCGAAGGTCGTCTCGCCGCGCTTTCCGCGATAGGCGAACCAGTCGATGGACTTGCCGTAGCCGGCGCTCTCGATGAGCTTCTGGTAGTAGGGCGGGTTGTGCAGGTTGAGCACGTAGGGCGGCGTGTCGAAGCCCTCGATGAGCACGCCGATCTCGTCGTAGATGCCGAAGTTGAGCGGACCCTCGATGCAGGTCTTGCCGTGCTCGCGGGCGTAGGCCTCGGCGGCGTCGAACAGCGCGTCGGCCGTCTGCTGGTTGTCCTCGCACTCGAAGAAGCCGAAGAACGCCTTGCCCTGTTCGGCAAACAGCTTGTCGTGTGCGTGGTTGATCTGCGCCGAGATACGGCCGACGCACACGCCGTCGCGCTCGGCGAGAAACAGCTTGGCCTCGCCGTGGCCGAAGAAGACGCCCTTTTGCGGGTTGAGAAACTCCTTCATGTCGCCGATCAGCGGCGGCACCCACAGCGGGTCGTCCTTGTAGAGCGACCACGGCATCTTGATGAAGCGTTTGCGATCAGCGGCCCCGTCGACCTCGCGAATCTGTATCTCGCCCATGGTCGGGAGCCTTACCACCGCGGCGCCAAAAAAAGAAGCGGGCCCCGTCAGGGACCCGCTTCGAGCTGTCTACGAGCTTATGCGCGCTACCAGGTCAGCGGACGGCAGCGATGCAGCCGGTAGTTCCAGTAGTAGCCGCGGCCGCAGCGATTGATGCAGCGCCGGCGGAAGTAGCTGTAGAACTGGCCCGACGGGCAGGTGTGCGACGAGCGGCGGCAGCTGCCGCCGGAGAAGTAGTAGCCGCTCGGGCAGATGCGCTGACAGCCCCAGCCCGCGCGGTAGCGATAGCCGTAGGGGCAGCTGCGCACCTTGGGACGGCACGACTTGTAGTAGTAGCTGTAGTAGTAGCCCGGGCTGCAGCGCTGCCAGCGCACGCAGCGATAGCCGTTCCACGAGTAGCCCGACGGACAGGTGGCCGCGCGGCGCACGCAGCGGCGGTAGTAGGCGCTCCAGCGCCAGCCGGGGCTGCAGCGCGCGCCGGGGGCACGACAGCGAGTGCCGGTCCAGGCCCAGCCCGACGGGCAGCGGCGCACGCAGCGCCGCTGGTAGGCACTGTAGCGGTAGCCGAACCCACAGTTGGTGGCGAGCCGGATGCAGCGGCGCTGCGCGAAGCTGTAGTAGAAGCCGGTGGGGCAGGTGCGCAGGCGAACGCAGCGGCGCTGGATGCTCGACCAGTACCAGCCGCGCGCGCAGCGCTTGTAGTAGCGCGTGCGAGGCACGCAGCGGTGCTGCGTGTAGCTGTAGTAGTAGTTGCTGGGGCAGCTCTTGATGCAGCGTCTGAGCACGTAGCTCCAGCGCCAGCTCGGCGGACACGACGGAGCTCCGTCAGCCTGCGCCTTGGTGGCAGTGCCTGCCATCACCATCAAGAACGCGCCGACGGACAGCGCCCACACACTTGCTCGCACGATGTGCCTCCTTCTCCACGGCCAAGCGACCGCGGCGATGCCAACGCCTACGATGGGAATGCGCGTGATAGACGCGTTCCCCATCCGCTTCTTCATCTTCGGATCGGACTTTTTGTTACGAGGTCGGTCGCGCGAACTTACCTGCCAATATTCGCGAGCGGTAGGTCTATCTTGACCCGCTACTTGACCTCGAGCGTCTGTGCCGCGGCGGCCTTGTCGACCTTGATCCACAGCTGAGCGAGCGCGCTATCGTAGTAATAACCGGTCGTTGTGCTCTCGAAGTCGGCGAACGTGGCGCGCGCCGCGAGCGCCGTGCTGCTGTTGTGGGTCACGCTGGTGGGCGCGGCGTCAGCGCGCGCGCGCACGATCAGCGGCGCCAGCAAGCGCGAGATGGTGATCGTTGTCACCCCCGCGGTGCTGTCGCGCTGGGCCGTGATGTCGGTCTTCTGATCGTCGCTGTCGTGAAGCACGAAGCGTGACTGCGTCGCGCCCGGATAGACGAGCAGCGTGAGATAGCCCGCCGAGGCCGTGCTGCCGAATCCGCTCACGTCGTTTTGCACGCGCGCCGGGATGATCGCGCCTTCGCGCACGAACAGCGGGATGTGCTGCTGATCGGTGGCGTCGTAGGCGGCGAGCGTGGTGCCGCCGGCGATCGGCGCGTCGGCGGGCTTCCACCAGTCGTACCAGCGCGCGCCGGCGGGCAGCGTCACGTCGCGCTTGCCCGTGCCGTCGAGCAGCGGCGCGACGAGCAGCGCGTCGCCGAGCTGGTAACGGTAGTCGCCCGGCCAGTCCTTCTCTTCGCCGATGGGGCGCAGCAGGTTGGCGCCGCCGGCGTAGGCCGCTTGCGCCAGCGAGTAGTAGAACGGGATCAGGTCCTGGTGCACCCACGACCAGTAGCGATAGATCGCGACGGTCTCGTTGGTCTTGGGCGTGACGGTCCACGGCGTGAGGTTGCCGCGGCCGTGAAGCTGCATGAACGGGTTGAGCGCGCCGACGGCGACCCAACGCACGAAGTTGTCCTGGTCGAAGGGCACCACGTCGGTGACGTCTTTGTCGTCGATGTTGAGATAGCCGCCGATGTCGCTGCCGACGACTTGATAGCCCGCTTTGGCCGAGCGAAAGAGGTGATCGAGCGCGTCGGCGAGGCCGATCCAGTCGCGGCGGTTGTCGCCCATCCACGCCACGGGCGCGTGCTCCGGCTTGGCGAAGAAGCGCCCCTCGAACTGGTAGGACTTGTCGTAGCCGCGCACCATGGTGATGAACTCGCGGCCGAGCGGGCTCTGCTTCTGGCCGTAGGCGAGAAAGTCGCGGTAGTAGGCCTCGCTGTACTCCTGGTGCTCGATGATGCCCTTGGCGGTGATGATCTTGGCCTGCTCGATGTAGCTCTCGCCGAAGTCGAGCTTCCAGCCGGCCACGCCCCAGGCGAGCAGCTGGTCCTGCTGTTTGTGCCACCAGGTGCGCGCGCGCGCGTTGAAGAAGTCCACGCCGGCGCCGCGCCCCTTCCACCACGGAAAGGTCTTGCCGTTCATGACGTAGAAGCCGCAGCGCAGCCCGTCTTCGAAGTTGGGCGCCGGGCCCTCGTACTTGTCGCCGCCGATCTCGTAGTCGAAGCTGATCATGTTGACCATCTGGGTCACCCACAGGACGACCTTGACGTCGCGCGTCTTCATGTCGTCGATCATCTTCTTGAACTGCGGGTAGCGTTTGTCGTTGGGGACGAACGTGTTGTAGTGGTCCTCCCACGGCGAGTCGATGACCACCACGCCGACGGGGATGTCGCGCGACTTGAAGCCGTCGACGAAGGCGTAGGTGTCGGGCCCGTCGCTGAGGTCCTTGCTGATCCACGGCGTGAAGGCCCAGCGCGGCGTGTAGCGCACGGGCTCGGCGAGCGCCGGCTCTTCGGCGACGTTGCAGGCATCGGGCAGCGGCGCGTCGGATCCGCCGTCGCCGGCGTTGCCATCGGCATCCGTGCCGCCATCGCGGATATAGGCGTCGCCGAAGACCTTGGTGTTGTCGCTGCAGGCGGGGACTAGGCTAAGCAGGCACAGAACGAGAGCGATACGCATGGCCGGAGCATAGCGCAGCGCCTGTTGGTGTCAGACCGCTAGTCGCCGTAGGTCAGCAGCACGCTGCCGAGACACATCTCGTCGGCGGTGCCTTCGCCCCAGTTGACCTTGCGCGGCTCGGCGCGCTTGCCGTCGATGACGGGCTGATTGGCTGCGCTGTTGTCCCAGTTGCAGCGGATCGAGAGCTTGTCGCCGGGCTTCATGGTGACGGGCTTCTTCAGCGCGTAGGAGCGCTGC
The DNA here is from genome assembly GCA_020431405.1 of Myxococcales bacterium. Lineage (GTDB taxonomy): Bacteria > Myxococcota_A > Polyangia > JAGQIK01. The sequence continues at coordinate 4,760 of JAGQIK010000421.1, read as the reverse complement.
CAGTCGAAGTCCCAGCGCGGGATGTCGAGCAGGCAGGTCTTCTGGCCGTTGGGATGGGTCACCGCCAGGCGCGCGCTGGTGCCGAGCCGATGCATGTGCAGGTTGGCGGTGTAGACGTTGATCGTGCGGCCGCCAACGAGCGTCGTCAGATCCCACTCGAAGGCGTGGCTGGCGTCCTTTTCGCCGGCGCGGATCGGCATGCCGCCGCGCACCCAGTAGGGGTTGGTGAAAAACTGCGCGATGGCCTCTTTGTCGACGCTGTCGTCGATCTTGAGCTCGATGGTGCTCTGGTCGGCGATGTCGTCGCGCAGCTCGAGCGTGTTGTAGTGCATCTGCACGATCAGCTTCGAGCCGGCCTTGACGCGGATGCCGGTGCCCGCCGGAAAGTCGCCGCCGGGGCTGCCTGGCGCCCAGCCGCCGAGCAGCTGGCCGCCGGAGCCGGCCGCCTCGAACTTGACGCCGGGGCCGCCGAAGCAGGTGTAGCCGGGGCCAGGGTCGGCGTCGTCGAGCGCCTGCGCCTGCGCGACGGCCGTCTCGTCGACGGCGAAGAGCAGCACGTGGTGCACGATGGCGTCGTTGTCGGGCACGATGTGATAGCCGCTGATGAAGGCGTCTTCTTTGCGCGGCCAGTCGATGATGAAGCAGCGATAGTCGTCCGGTGACTTCTTGGGCGTGTATTTGACCGGCAGCGTGAGCGCCATGTCGACGCGCGACAGGCCGGAGGTCTTGCTGCCGGTGTCGTCGCTGGGGATCGGCTCGGCGGCGTCGGCGGCATCGCCTGCGGGCGCGTCGTCGTCGACCCAGGCGCTGATCTTTTCGATCTGCGCCTGCGACAGCGAGATGTCGCCGACGTAGTCGTTGCAGCCGTCGGCGGCGAGCCACGGCGGCATGGTGCGGTTTTCCACCGCGCTCTTGATCGCGCCGCGCAGCTTGTGCACCACGGCGTAGTCGGTAAACGAAAAGGGCGCGATGCCGCCTTCGCGGTGGCAGCTGACGCACTTTTGGTCGACCAGCGGCTTGATGTCTTTGTAGTAGGTCAGCCCGCTGATGGGGCTCGGGTCGCCACCGGGTGCACCCTCGTTCCCGCAGGCGGCGAGCGCGAGGGCGAAGGCGGCGCAGTAAAGAACACGGAACTTCACGAGATCATCGTCCTAGGCGCAGTGTTGGCCGCGAAGCGCTGGTCCGCGGCGATCGGTTGCGCGCCCCGGCAGTGCAACCCGCGATCCAGCGCCGAGCTACTGGTGCGGCGGCGCGAGCGGCGGGATCCAGCTGCAGGCCGACGTCGCCATGCACGGCTCGTCGGACAGCTCCTTGCCGCCGCTCGACAGAAAGCGCGCCACCATGTGCACCAGGAACTGATCGTTGTCGAAGTCGGCCGACGGGTTGGGCACCAAGAACGCGTGCTGGCCCTTGGGGTCGATCAGCGGGATGCGCAGCCCCGAGTGGCCGCCATCGGCGTGATCGATGGAGAGGCGCATCGGCGGGTCGATGCGCGGGTTGCCCGGCGCGTGCGTGCCGCCCGAGAAGTTCTCGACGTCGACGACGACCTCTTTGTCGTCGTAGCGGCGCAGGCGCGAGAGGCCTTCGAGCGCGTAGCTGTCGATGAGCACCTGGTTGGGCGTCTTGCCCCAGCGCGCGTCGACGTGCTCGAAGTCGACGATGCCGCTGGCGCGCGCGAGGGCGACGGCGGTGGCGACGGGGACGGTGGTGTCGCCGCCGGTGGCGATGAACAACATGTTGGTGCCGACGTTCTTGGCGGCAGGGTCGTAGCTGAAGTCGAGCTTCTTGCGCTTGTAGTAGGCGGCGTAGTTGATCGGGTCGGCGGCGTCGAGCGCCAGCTGCGCCAGCGCCAGCGTGCGGCGGAAGTCGGGCGTGTTGCGGCCAAGCCCGAGCCCGTTGGCGAGCGCCACCAGCGGCTGACCGGTCGGGTAGATCACGCCCTGGAACGTGACGTCGACGCCGAAGCGATCGATGACCAGGCGCGGCTTGGTGTTGGGGTCGTTGATGTCGGCGCCGGCGGCGTAGATCTTGATCGCCAGCGCGTCGCCGAGCACCAGCGTGTTCGACACCGGCTGCGGCTTCCACTTGAAGTTGTCGGGCTCGAGGCCAAAGCGCACGCGCTTTTCGTTGTGGTCCATCGCGTCGCAGGCCACCGAGAGGCGAAAGCCGCCGTCCGCGGCGGCGTAGGTGCTGGCGCGAAATCCGTTGTTCTGGTTCTCGACGACGACGCGCTCGCCCTCGGCCACCGAAAGCCCCTTGGCGAGCGTCATGCTGACGTCCTTGGGCGCCGAGGTGACGATGGTGACGAGGTCGATGGAGCCGTCGGGCTGCGGCTGACCGATCAGCAGCGGGCCGATGCTGGGCAGGATCGCCGCGCCGCGCACGTTGCTGTGCGTCGAGCGGCCGGCGACGTCGGAGAGCCCGCCGCCCATCGCTTGCGGCGAGGCGGCGACGATCTTCGGCTCCACCGCGGCGGTGACCGACGAGAGGATGCCGCCGAGGCTGGTGCCCCAGGCGGTGTAGGTCACGTCGGGGCCGCCGAGGTCGATGGTGCCGTCGCCGTCGAAGTCGCCGGGCTGATCGAGCTTGCCGTCGCCGTCGAGGTCTTGTTTGGGCTCGAGCGTGCCGAGGGCGCGCAGCGCGCGCACCAGCACGAGGTTGTCGAGCACCGACTGGCGCGCCATGTCGCGCGAGTGAAAGAGGTCGGCGGTGAAGAAGTCGCCGCCCGAGACGAGCGTGTTGGTGTTGGACAGATCGCGCGCGCGGCCGGGCAGCATCGCCTCGGCGGCGGGGCCGATGCCGAAGCCTTTGAGCGCGCGCACGGCGAGGGTCTGGTATTCGGGCGGCAGCGCGAGGCCGTGGCCGTAGGCGTCGATGGTGCACGTGGCGACGCCGAAGCGCGCCAGCACGCCGGCGAAGCCGATCATCTCGATGCGCGCCGAGGTCAGCCCGTGGTGATAGATCGTCACGTCGAAGGGCGGGCCCTTGGTGCCGCGCGTCTGGCTGACGCGGTCGCTGCGCGGGATCGCGCACATGAAGGGGATGTCCTGCGGCTGGTAGAAGGCGAAGCCCGTGGCGCGGTCGAGGTCCCAGATCTCGTCGTCGTCGGCGGGGTAGCCGGGACGCGCGTGACCGTCGCGATCGGCGAGCAGGTTGGGACCGCGCACCGTGCCGACGACGAAGTAGGCGATGTTGTTCATCGCGTCGGCGACCGTGCCGGCGCCCGAGGCGGTGATGCCGGCGGCGTCGCCGAGCGCGAAGCCGAAGTCCTTGACCAGGTCCTGCAGCACCTTGGCGGGCACCACGTGCACGTTGGTGGGGTAGGCGTTGGCCTTGGCGGTCTTGTCGTCGACGCCGGGCAGCGTGGTCAGCTCGGGCGGAAACTCCTTGGCCAGCCGCGCGAAGGGCCCGTGGCCGTAGAGGCCAGCGCGCAGCGCTTCGAGGTCGCGCGTGACGGCGCCGGTGGTGAACGTCCAGGCGAAGGCGACGTCCTTGGTCGAAAGCTCGTGCTGGGCGAGGATCTCGGGCAGCTCGGCGAGCGCCGCCGACTGGCGCGTGTGGTTGACCAGCGGCCACGGCGAGTGCACGGCGTTGCCGTCGCTGCCGCGCAGGTGCTTGGTGAGCACCACCGCGTAGCGCGTCTCTTGATCGAGCGGCATCAGCGGGCGCGCGATCAGCGTGTTGGTCACGCGCTCGTAGTAGTAGGCCAGGTCGTCGACGGGATCGCCGCCTTTGGGAAACACGTTGGGCACGTCGAGCACGCCGTCGCCGTCGGTGTCCTCGCCGGGATCGAGCTTGCCGTTGTGATTCTTGTCCTCGTCGGTGGTGTCGAACAGCAGGCTCGGCACCTTCGAGCGCGGGTCGCGCGGCCAGTAGTCGCCGGGGTCGTGGAGCGCCTGCGGGAAGTTGCCGTGGCCGATGTCGAGCGGCATCAGCTTGCCGTAGTCGGGCGAGTTGGGGTCGATGTTGACCAGCAGCATCGCGCGCTCTTTGACCGGACCGAAGAGCGCTTGGCGTTTGCGCAGGTTGTCGAGGTCGAGCGGCGAGTCGAAGGCGACGCTGATCGCGCCGTAAGTCGAGGCGCCCTCGAGGCGGTTGGCCGCCTCGCGAATGCGCTGCTCGTAGCGCGTGCGCGTGGTAGTGGGCAGATTGAGCCGGCGCCCGGTGGACGAGCTGGCGTCGAAGTCGGTGGCCAGGTCGTTGGGCAGCGGGATCTCGGGCAGCGGCTTGATCTCGAGATCGAAGATCACGCGCGGCCCGGGGCCATCGGGGGTCTTGGCCAGACCGGACGGCGGATCGCCGGCGCAGGCCGAGAGGGCGAGCACGCACACGGCAGCCAACGCTGCGCGCGCGCGCGACGTGAGAGACAACACCGGCGAGGACATCGCCGGAAATGTAGCGTGTTATCGCCCCAGGCGGTAGAGGCGCACGAGGGCAGGGCCTTGCTCGGGATCGTTGGCCAAGCAGGTCTCGACGCGCTTGCGTGCGGCGTGCCGCTCGCCGCCTCGCAGAAGCGCGAGCGCCACGCGTGCGGTGGTCTCGGAGAGACACGAGACCTTGTCGAAGTCGGCGAGGTGCGCCAGGGCGCGCTGCTTCAAGGCGACGCGGGTGCGCTCTTCGGCGCTGGCGACGGGGTCTACGCGCTGCGCCTCGGCGACGCGGCCGAGCAGCACCTGCGCGCGCGCGATGCCGCTGCGCGTGGGGCGATCGAGGCGCGCGGCGCGGTGCGGGCGCTCGCCGGCGGTGACGAGGGCGCGCTT
>JAGQIK010000049.1 GCA_020431405.1 Myxococcales bacterium | reverse complement strand
GATAGCGACGGGCAGCGAGGCGCCACTTGCCGAGCTTCTCGCAGGCGAGGCCGCCGTTGTAGAGCGCAGCGAGCGTGTAGGGCGAGCCGGCAAACTGCGTGACCACGCGGTCGTACAGCGCGAGGGCGCGGGCGTGCTTCTTGTGCGAGAGCGCCTCGCCTGCCGCTTCGAATGTGCTCTTGGCGGTGGCGATGTCGATGCGGGTGCGACCATCCGCTGTGGTCTTGGCAACGAAGTGGATCGGGTCGGCGGTGATGCGCGGCTTGGCGCAGGCGACGAGCAGCAGCGAGAGGGTCGCGGCGGCGGCGGCAGTGGCGGCGGGGCGAGCGATCATGGGCAGCTCCGGGGAACGGCTAGTATGACAGCCCGTGACGACGCGAGTTCCCTAGCGCTCGTAGAAGATGCAGTCGTCAGAGAGGTCGCTCAACTGATCGAGGCCGCACGGATCGTGGTGCCGGAAATCGTAGAGAGCGGTCCCGTTCTGCGTACACGTACAGCCGAAGCTCGTTCGTGGCTGCTCGCCGTCATCGACGCACGACAGCTCGGCGCTCCACGTGGCGTTGCCGTTTTCGGCCGTGACGTGGCGCTCGACGGGCTCGACCTCCTGGCATGCGTAGCTGATGCTGCAGCTCCGGCGGCCGCTTAGAAAATCGGGAAGCACGCGACTGTCGACGAACCCGCAGCTGAGCCTGAACTCGGGCTCGTAGCTCGTTCCGCAGCCGCACAGCGCAGCGACAGCGGCCAACGCGATACACGATCTCATGGTAGCGTCACGCTCGTGTCTTACCGTGGCGTCGCCGCGCTCGCAATCGCGGCGCAGTTGCTCGCTGGCCCCTCGCGAGCCTTGGCGCACGACGTCTCGGCCGCGGCGAAGCGCAAGCCCTACAGCGTCTGCGCCGAAGTTGGCGGCGCCTACGGCGTGAACTTTCCGTCGCTGTTGCGCGCCTCGCTGGTGGTCAACCGCACGTTCGTCGATCGCTTCGAGATCGGCGTGGGCATGCGATTCGGCACGGCGTCGGACGCGCTGCTGCTCGAGCCGGGGGCGCGCGCGGTGGTGCTGTTTCACCTCGCAGGCATGCTCGATCTTCAGGTCGGCTGGTGGGTCGGCTACGCACGCGTCTCGAAGGAGCTGCCCAACGGAAGGCTCGGGCTGGACATGTTCAACACGACGGCGCTGCTCGCGGTGACTTATCGCCTCTCCCATCGTTTCGAGCTGCGCGCCACGCCGCTCGCCATCAGTGGGTACTTGTCCGACGGCATCTGGGCCTTCACTGTCGAGCCGAGCGCCGGAATGGCGGTGCGATTTTGAAACGCGCCGCCGCGGCGCAGCAGCTGCTGCTGCTCGTGAGCACACTCGCCGGCTGCCGCGCGCTCGACGTGACGCAGCCGATCGCGCTGGTGCCCGAAGTGAGCTGGAACACGCTCGAGGCGGGTATCCTCGCCGACGCCGCCGAGTGTTGGAACCTGCAGTTCGGCACGCAGTTTCGCGTCGACCGCGACGCCACCATCGAGCAGCAGGTGCGCGTCGGCTACAGCGACGCGGCGTGCCTCGATGCGGGCGGCCTGACCATCGCAGCGCCCCCGGTTCGCGTGGCGGTCTGCCCGCTGAGCTACATGGTGTCAATCCACGCCAAGCGCTCGCACGTGCTGATGGACGTGCTGATCCACGAGCTCGGTCACGTGGCGAACATCCTCGGACACGCCTCCGGCCACTCGGTGATGAACAGCGAGAGCATCCTGCGGCCCGAGCAGTTCAGCAACGAGGACATCGCGCTGTTCAACGACGCCAACGCGGACGCGCTGCCCGCCCCGGGCTGCACGGTGCGCATCCCCGCAGAGCCCTACGACGACACCGTGGCCTACCACCCCGGTCGCGAGGGCTGCGCCTGCGAGACACCGTGAAGCGCGAGCACGTCATCGCTTTGATCCCGGCGCTCGACTGCGCGAGCACCATCGGCGACGTGGTTGGGCCGCTGCGCGAGCAAGGCTATCGCGTGCTGGTGGTCGACGATGGATCGCAGGACGCGACGGCCGAGCGCGCGCGAGCCGCGGGCGCAGAGCTGCTGCGGCACGCGCAGCGGCGCGGCAAGGGCGCAGCGCTCGTGAGCGGCTTTCGCTGGGCGCTGTCGCAGGGCGCACACGGCGTGCTCACGCTCGACGCCGATCTACAGCACGACCCGGCGAGCGCCGACGCGTTTGTCGATGCGGCGCGCCACGCCGAGCTCGTCATCGGCGCGCGAACGCTCGACGAGGAGCACATGCCGCGCGGGCGGCTGTTCGGAAACCGCTTCAGCACGTTCTTCATCGGGCTCTTTCTCGGCGAGGAGATGCACGACACACAGTGCGGCTATCGGCTCTACTCGCGGACGCTGCTCGAGTCGCTGCCGCTGTCTCCGGGCGGCTTCGAGACAGAGACCGAGCTGTTGATGCGGGCGCATCGTGTCGGCTTGCGCGTCGGCTGGGTGCCCATCGAGACGATCTATCCGGAAGACATCGGCTCGCGCTTCGACAACTGGCGCGACACGCTGCGCGTCATCCGCGTCGTGCTGAGCTCGCCGTGGTACCCGCACAGCTAGCTGTCCTCGCGCTGTTGGTCGCCGGTTGCTGTCCATCGGCGCGAGCGCCCGCTGCCCTGCCCCTTCGCGCGGCATCGGACGCCGAGCTGCATCGAGCCGCACGCGAGCTCGACGGCTTTCGACGCCTGCGCGAGCAACACGACGTCGTGCTCGAGCTGCACCTCGGCGACGGCGTGCGGCGCGAGCGCGCCACGGGGCTGCTCGCCATCGAACGGCCGGGCAAGCTGCGACTGGTGGCGCTGGGGCCAGCCGGGGTGAAGCTCTTCGACCTGCGCGTGGTCGGCGAACGCGTGGAGGTGTTGGCGGTGATAGGCAGCGCGCGGCAGCGCGATAGGCTGCGCCCAGCGCTGCATATGATCGCGCGCGATCTGCAGGCGCTGTATCGCATCGGGCCGTTTCGCATCGGCGGCCGGTTTGCGCCGCGGCTGGAGGTGGATCAGCGCGCCGTGGTCGCGCGCGCGCGCGTGGATGGGCTGCGGATGCGCTACGCGAGATATGACGCGGCGGGCAAGCTGCGACGGCCGCGCTGGATGCAGATGCGGCGCGAGGGGCGATACGTGGTGACGATCAGCGTGCGACGGGTGGAGGTGGATCCGGAGCTGGATCGGCGGCTGTTCGACGCGCGTGATGACGGGT
>JAGQIK010000420.1 GCA_020431405.1 Myxococcales bacterium | reverse complement strand
TGGCAGTCGCGGTCTGCTCGGGACGCCGTGCCTTGTCCTTTGGCGTGGCTGGCGGCGCGAGCTTGGCGGGCGCGAGCTTGGCGGGCGCGGGCTGGGCGCTGGCGGCGCGAGAGGCGGCGGCCTTTGTGATCGGCTTGGCGCGCTTGGACGGCGTAAGGGCCTGTTTTTGTGTGCGTCGGGCGCGCGCCTGGAGCCAGTCGCTGACGCGATCGGAGGACATGGCGAGCAAGCCGGCGCCGAGACCGACGTGGATCGAGACCGAGAAGACGAGCCACGTCAGTGTGGTGTTGCGTGACGTGGCGCTGTGCTGTTCCTGCATTGGCTCTCCTCGGGCGGTGTGTGCTGCATACGGGAGAGGGCGCGCGGCGGATCGTTACCCTTTACAGGGCAGGGGTTTTTGCGCGATCAACGATGGCCATGGAGGCGACAGACGATGGGGCAGCGACACACGCTCGTGCACCAGCTGATGGACTGGGCCGCGCGCGAACCAGCCAAGGGTGCGATTTTTGGAAAGAAGCCCGGCGGCGGCTGGAAGGAATACGCCTGGCGCGAGTTCTACCAGGCGGTGCGCAAGACCGCCAAGGGGCTGATCGCGCTCGGGCACACCGAAGGTGATTGTGTCGCTATCGTCGGCGACAACCGGCCCGAGTGGGTCATCTGCCAGCTCGGCATCATGGCAGCCAATGGCATCCCAGCGCCGATCTACGCCACCAACACGCAAGCGCAGGCGGCCTACATCGTCTCGCACTCGCGCGCGAAGATCGCCATCTGCGACAACGCCACGCAGCTCGCCAAGTACCAGGCGGCGATGGCGGAGGAGCAGATGAGTGTCGAGAAGATCGTGACGATGGATCCCATCCGCGGTCACGGCGAAGGCGTGATGTCGCTCGACGAGCTGATGGCGCTCGGCGACCAGCAGGCCGACGCGGAGCTCGACTCGCGCGTCGGCAGCATCGAGGCCGATAAGACGTGCCTGCTGATCTACACCTCGGGCACCACCGGTGTGCCGAAGGCGGTGGAGCTGACGCACGAGGGCATGATCTCGGTGGCGCGCAGCCTCATCGAGCGCGCGCCGTACCTCGAGCACGAGGAGTATCGCTCGGTGAGCTATCTGCCGCTCTGTCACGTGGCCGAGCAGATCTTCACCACGATGCTGAGCCTCGAACGCGGCGGCCAAGTCTACTTCTGCCCCGACCTCAAGCAGGTCAAGGACTACCTGGTCGAGGTGCGGCCGACGATCTTCCTCGGCGTGCCGCGCGTGTGGGAGAAGTTCGAGGCGGCGCTGCGCGACAAGCTCGGCCAGGCCACCGGTGTGAAGGCCTCGCTGGCGCGCTGGGCGCTCAAGACCGAGCTAGCCTCGTTCAAGGCTTCGCTGCGGGCCGGGCGCGAGGTGGGCGGCGTGCGGCGCAAGATGGCCAACAAGCTCGTGATCAGCAAGATCAAGGACGCGCTGGGGCTCGATCAGCTCAAGCTGGCGGCCACCGGCGCGGCGCCGATCTCGGTCAGCACGCAGGAGTTCTTCGCTTCGCTGGGCATCGTCGTGCTCGAGGGCTACGGCATGAGCGAGACCAGCGGGGTGGCGACCGTCAACGATCCCGACAAGCCGATCTTCGGCTCGGTGGGTCGGGCGCTCTCCTGTGTCGAGATCAAGATCGCCGAAGACGACGAGGTGCTGCTCAAGGGCGTCAACATGACGCGCTCGTATCTGCACATGCCGGACGAGACCGAGGAGCTCTACACCGAGGATGGCTGGATGCACACCGGCGACCTGGGGCGTCTCGACAGCGAGGGCAACCTCTATATCACTGGCCGCAAGAAGGACCTCATCATTACGGCCGGCGGCAAGAACGTGGCGCCGACGGAGATCGAGGACCACATCAAGCGCATTCCGGGCGTCGGGCAGGCGGTGGTGGTCGGCGACCAGCAGCCGTATCTCTGCGCGCTCGTGACGCTCGACAGCGAGAAGCTGGGCGAGCTGTGCGGCGAGCTCGGTATCTCCAACGGATCGGTGGCTGACGTCGCCCAGAACCCCAAGACGCGCGAGTTCATCGAAAAGCGCATCGAGTCGGAGTGCAACGCGAAGCTCGCGCGCTACCAGACCGTCAAGAAGTTCGAGATCCTGCCCATCGAGTTCACGGTCGACGGCGGTGAGATGACGCCGACGATGAAGCTCAAGCGCAACGTCATCAACGACAAGTACAAAGACGTCATCGACGGCTTCTACGCCTAGCGTGCGCTACATAGTCCTCTGCTTGCTGCTAGCGCAGCTCGGTGCGACCGCTGCCTGGGCCGCGCCTGGTGCGGCGTCGAGGCCAGCGTCCAAGCCGGCGTCGCAGCCGGCGTCGCAACCGGCGTCGCAGCCGGCGTCCCAGTCGGTGTCACAGCCGAGCTGGATCGCGCCGGCGAAGGGCGCGCCGCGCGGCGCTGCGACCAAGAAAAAGAAGCCCGACTTGACGACGGTGTCCAAGGGCGCGCTTTCGCCTGACTGGACCAACCCCGGCAAGACGCGCCATCTATTTTGGAACCCGCTGTGGGCCCGCTTTCGCTTCAGCGAATGGATCGTGGCTGGGACGAGCCTCGCCACGGCGATCACGATGGCTGCGATGGGGCCGCGCGCGCCGAGGGTGCGGCGCGGGGGCATTCTCTTCGACGAGTCGGTGCGCGACGTGCTGCGGCTCGGTCGCGAGCAGGACCGCCGCATCGCGCGTGACGTGAGCGACGTGCTGCTGGCGACGATGCTGGCGACGCCGTTCATGATCGACTCGCTGCTGGTGGCGGCCTGGTATCGCCGCAGCCCGGCGGTCGCCAAGCAGATGGCGCTGATCAGCGCCGAGGTGCTGGCCGTGACGGCGGCGATCCAGGGCATCGCCACGGTCATCGCGCGGCGCGAGCGGCCCTACGTGCGCATCTGCGGCAACGAGCGCCCGATCTCGACGCGTGACTGCAACACGTTCAACAAGGAGATGAGCTTCTTTTCGGGACACACGGCGCTGACGTTCGCGGCGGCGTCGGTCAGCTGTCTGCAGCACATCAAGCTCGAGCTCTACGGTGGCAAGCGCGATACCGCCCATTGCGCGGCGGTGTTCACCATGGCGGGCGTGACGGGGCTTTTGCGCGTGATGGGCGACATGCACTACCTGTCGGATGTGGCCGTCGGCGCAGCGGTTGGTCTGACCGTCGGCATCGCGCTGCCGTGGTTTCTGCACTACCGCGGTGGCGTGCGCAGCGGCGGGGTCGCCTCGCGGCTGCTGATGCCGATCAACAGCCGCGACATCACGCTGCGCATCGTGCCCGGCCCCACGGGGGCCTCGGCGGTGGGGACGTTCTGATGGCTCGTCGCCTGGCGCTCGCGCTGCTCGCGTCTCTGCTCGGCTGGGCCGTGCTGGCGCGGCCGGCGCGCGCGCAGGTTCAGGGCGGCGGCGGTCTGGTCGAGACACGCACGCCGCCGTGGCGCTTGCAGCCCAAACGGTGGTTCTTTGCCACGCGCGTCGACCTGGGCTTCGTCTTCTTGCGTCCACGCATCTCGCTCGGCTACGGGCAGCCGCACGCGCGCTGGCTTGGCATCGACATCAACCCGATCGTGTCCGGCGAAGGGCTCGGTGCCTACGGCGGCCTGCGCTTCGCGCTGCCCTACCTCGATCTGCGCGTGGGCGGCCGCTGGCGCTTCTTCACGTTCAGGCGCTCGTTCCTCGAACAGAAGGACCGCTACATCCGCGAAGACATCGAGCTGCGTGACGGGCCGAAGTCGCGCTACGCCGCGCTCGAGGCCGAGCTGACGGGCAACTTCCCGATCCGCAAGCTGAGCCTGCTGCAGTTCGAGCTGGCGGGCAGCTACGTGATCGGCGTGCCCGACGGCTACAACGTCTACGAAGAGGACATTCGCGTGGTGCTCGAGCCGCCGTGGGTCTGGCGCGCGCGCGTCGGCTACGCCTTCCGGCTGTTGCGCGAAGACGCGCTGACGGTCGGGTTGCTCGTCGAGATCGTGCACAACCCCGGGCGCGACAAATTCGCCATCCGCGGCGGCGTGCGCATGGCGCTGCGCATCCGCTACGACCTCGACATGCGGTTGGCCTTCATCCCCGTGCTGGTCAGCAAAGACTCGCTCGGCGCGGCCGGCGGCGACGTATTTCTGATCGGCCTTCGCTGGCGCTGGGCGACCGGTCAGCCTTGAAGGTAGAATCATAGCTATGAACCGAATTGCCACCACCGCATCGTTCGTTCTGGCGCTCTGCGCCGCGGCGGCTCCGGCCGCAGCCCAGCAGCAGATCGTCGAGTCCTTCAACGGTTCGACGTCCACCTTGGCCGATGGGGCGCTGTTCGGTCAGTGCAACGACATCGTCGCCCACGTGCTGAATCAGGGCAGCATCACCGCCGGCAACTCGAGCGCGGTGATGAGCTCGCCAGCCGTGGCGGACGGCACGATGTTCGCGAGCACGCAGGGCATGCCCAACGCGCCGTACGTGGCGCGTGTGAGCTACAGCACGATCAACTTCACCTACGCCAACAACACCGACAATTACTACGTGCTCGCCGGCCTCTACGATCAGACGCCGGCGATCCAGGCCTCGCCGCTGTGGCGCAACCACGGCCTGATCGAGGTCGCGTTGGTGGTCGAGGCGACCTTCTCGGCGGTCTACATCGGCTACTGGAACGCCGCCGACGTGACCCACACCTGGAGCGGCACGTCGTGGCACGTCGGTGACGCCAACTCGACCTTCGCCTTCACGCTGACGCCCAACACACCCTACGAGGTGCGCATCACCCGCAGCGCCACGGGCTACGTGGTGCGCGTGATGTCGGGCACCACGCTGGTCACCGAGACGACGCCGATCCCGCTCACCGGACCGCGCGGCGCGCCCAACGGCGCCTACTTCGCCACCGGCGACGTGCTCAATGACATCGGCTACGGCAGCGCCACGCTCAGCGAGATCGAGCTGCCCGGCTGCTATGGCGCCACCGGTGACGCGGGCGTCGACGGGACTGCGGACGGCGGCGGGCCGACGGGAGACTCGACTGTGGACACGACGGCCGACGTGCTGGCGGACACCGCTCCGGCGGCAGACTCGACGGTGGACACGACGCCCGCGGCTGACACTACGTCCGACGGCGGCGGCGGCGGCGACGGCACGACGGTCGGCGACGGCAGCACGGTCGTCGATGGCGGCGACGTTGGCATTGCCACCGACGGTGGCGGCGGCGGCGACGGCGTCGCAGGCGACGCGCCGCGCGACAGCGTCGATCCAGGCCGCGATGGCGGCGACGGTGGCGTCGGCGACGGCGGTGGTGGCGGCGACGCAGCCAAGGACGGCGCCATCCCGAACGACGCACCCACCAGCGGAAGCGACGCCAAAGCCAGCGGCGACGGCGTGGCGGGCGACGGCAAGGACGGCGAGGGCAGCGGCTGCGACTGCCGCATCAATGGCGCCGGCGCGAACGCAGGCACCGCGTGGCCGCTGATCCTGTTGGCGCTGGCGCTGCTGATCCGCCGGCGGCGTCGGCGACGCTGACGCGCGTGTTGCGCTAGTCCACAGAGGGCGCAGGGGAGGCGCGGCGTGGGAGGGACGCCTCCTGCGTTGGTGGCAGGGGTGCGTTCGGGCGCGGCTGGGCTGAAACGGGATGGGGAGGCTGGCGGCCTGCAGGCGTAGGCTAGCGGCGTTTGCCGGGGATGTCGTTGACGCTGAAGCGGCCGCCTCGACCGCGGCGCCAGCCGGTGGTGAGCAGGAAGGTGCGTGCCGTGGGCCAAGGGTTGGACTCGTTGGGCTCGCGGTCGCGGTAACCGTCGAACCAGCAGGCGGTCGAGAGCGGGTCGACCCAGCCG
>JAGQIK010000419.1 GCA_020431405.1 Myxococcales bacterium | reverse complement strand
GCGAGCTTTTGGCCCAGCGCGACGCCGTCATCGGCGAGCTCGGCGAGCTGCTCGGCCGGCGGCGCGGCACGGTGCGCGTGGCGGCGAGCACGATCCCCGGCGAGTACATCCTGCCGCCGCTGCTGGCCGCCTTTCGACAGATCGAGCCCGACGTGCTCGTCGACGTGCGCATCAAAGACAGCGCCGGCGCCGTCGCCGACGTGGCAGCCGGCAAGTGCGACCTCGGCTTCTGCGGCAAACGTGACGAGGCGGGCGCCAAGATGAGCTACACCGAGCTGTGGCACGACGAGCTGGCGCTGGTGGTCGCGCCCAAGCACGCCTGGGTGCGGCGGCAGGCGCCGCTCGACGCCGAAGCGCTGCGCGGCGCGGACTTCGTCGAGCGCCGCGGCGGCTCGGGCACGCAGCACGCCGCGCTGTCACTGCTGCGCGAGCTGACCGAAGGGCGGCCCCCCAACCACGACGTGGTCGCGCGCCTCGATAGCCCGACGGCGATCAAGGAGGCGGTGGTTGCCGGTGTCGGCGCCGCCGTGCTCTCGGAGCGCTCGGTCAAGCGCGAGCTTCGCGACGGCACGCTGGTGCGCATCGCGCTCGGCGTCGACGCGCCACGGCGCGCCTTCTACCTCGTCTCCGATCCACGCCGCACGCTGTCGGCCATCGCCGAGGTCTTTTTGGCCTTCGTGCGCGAGCGCGCCGGCAGCGTCGATCAAGCGCGCTAGCGCTAGGGCTGAGTGCAGATCGCTTTGTTGCGCCGGTAGCGCCACATGCGCTTGAGCGTCTTACGCGCGTCGCCGCGCTTGGGGTGCTTGCGATAGCGCTGCACGAAGGTCTTGAGGAAGCTGCGCGCGTCGCGGCACTGCTTGCGCTGGTAGTAGCCCATGCCGAGGCCGTAGTAGGCGCGCGCCAGCTGTTCTTTTGCGTTGGGGTAGCTGGCGAGGACCTTGGCGTACTCCACGCCGGCGTGGATGAACTTGAGCTGCTGGTAGTAGCTGTCGCCGAGCAGCGTCTGCGCTTCGGCGGCGTTGGGATCGGAGGGCGCGGTGACGAGCAGCTGGCGCAGCAGCTTGCGCCCCGCCAGGTGCTGGCCTTGCAGGATCATCTGCTTGCCTTGCTCGAACATCTGCGCCGGCGTCAGCACGCGCTGCTTGGTGCGCTTCTTGGGCGCCAGCTGCGCCGTGATCTTGGCCAGCTGACGCGTCATCGTGTCGACGCTGTCTTTGAGCACCACCACGGTGCGCTGCAGGCGCTCGATCTGCGCCGCCGATTCGGCGTTGTTCTTGCGCAGCTCGGTCACCGCTGTCTGCAGGTCGGCGGCGATCTTCTTGCGCGCCGCGGCGGCCTCGCGGCTCGAGACGCCGTGCAGCTTGGTCAACGCGTCGACGCGCTTTTCGAGCGCCTCGCCGCGCGAGGAGGTGAAGCAGCCGCCCGCAGCGAGCGGCGCGATGAAGATCAGCAGGGTGAGAACACGCATGGGCGAGACGATAGCGCGTGCGCCGCGGCTTCTCAAAGGCGCGCTACTTGATGATCGTCTTGCAGCCGACGAGGATGTCGACCTTGATCTCGGTGGCGCCCTTGATGGCGTCGCAGCCCTTGCCGATGATGACGACCTTGCCGTCCTTGTCGTAGTCCCAGCAGCCGTTGGTCTCGCAGGTGTCGTTGGGATCGGAGCGCTTGGGCAGCGTCACCGGGGTGGCGCCCTTGGGCGTGATCTCGACGTTGACCTTGTCCTTGTCGACGGTGCCGCCGCCCTGCGGCAGCGGCAGATCATAGGTGCAGCCGAGCACCTTGCCGCGAATCTCGCCGATGATCTGCGCCAGCTTGTCGGCGTCGAAGCCGCCCGGCTTGGTCATATCGAAGTGGCAGGGCTCGGTGGGATCGGTGCCCTGCTGCGTGAACGCCTTGCCGTTGCAGGTGGCCGAAACGGTGCTGGGCGAACCGGTGAAGGCGTAGGTGCTGAGCGCTAGGCGCATCGAGTAGGGCGGCGTGGCGTAGGGGCCCTGCGGCTGGCCGTTGCTCGCCGAGCCGGGCACGCCGACGATGAAGGTCTGGATCGGGCGCTGCGCGTCGTCGTGCGCCTGCTTGAGCAAGCCGACGATCGTATCGGGATACTCCCAGTCGGGGCACTGCCCGTCGGAGTAGCCCGGGCGCGTGGAGACCGAGGCGCAGCTGAAGCCGCCGTCGGTGATGAACAGCATGAAGCGCTTGCCGTCGACCTGGTGCGCCTGCAGCTCTTTGATCGCCGTGGCCATCGCGTCGTAGCCGGGGGAGGCGTCGGTGAGCGTGTTGTCCGGGCCGTTGCTGGTCAGCCAGGCGTAGATCTTCGAGCGCGGCCCCGACGTGTCGTTGGATTTTTTCGAGCCCGTGTCGGCGATAGGCACCTGCGGCAGCGCCGAGACGCCGCAGGTCACGGGCAGCGGCAGCAGCAGGCACGGCGGCGCGTTGACGGTGGTCGAAGGGTAGGCCAGCAGGCCGAGGTCGATGCCGTCGAAGGCAGCCTTGTCGATGGCGCGCACGATGGCGACCTGCGCCGCCTGCCACTTGCCGTCGGTGGCCATGCTCGAGCTGCGGTCGAGCACGATCATCACCGCGGCGCGCACCTGCTTGGCCTCGTAGCTCTGCGAGGCGCAGGTCGAGTCGGTGGGCGACAGGTCGCCGATGT
The DNA here is from genome assembly GCA_020431405.1 of Myxococcales bacterium. GTDB lineage: Bacteria > Myxococcota_A > Polyangia > JAGQIK01. The sequence goes on along the minus strand of JAGQIK010000419.1, from coordinate 1,211 downwards.
CGACCGGCACGTAGCGGTCGGCGCCGCCGTCGCCGACGCCGCCGTCGTTGAACGTCTCGGTGTCCGCGCAGCGCAGCGTGCCCAGCGTCAACGACGCGAGCGCGACCAGCAGGGCGGATGTTTGAATCCAACCTCTCACGACAATCCCTCCGTCGGCGGCGCCGCACTATTGCACCAGCGTCTCGCGCGCCGCAAGGGAAGGTTCGGCCGGCCGGCCGGATCGCCAGATCCCCGCTAGGATGGCCTCTAGAGCCCCCTAGAGGGCCATACGCGCTAGAGCGCTCTTCGCGGCAACGCGACGGGGACGTCGGCGACGAAGGCCTCGAGCAGCGTGCCGAGCTCGGAGAACGCGGCGTCGAGCGCGTCGCCATCGCTCTGGCCGCTGCCGCGCACCGACAGCTCGCCCCACCAGCGCGCCACCACGTCCAGCTCGCAGACGACCGCGGCGCCGTCGCGGCTCAGCTGCACCAACGCCTGGCTGACGCGGCCGTCGTAGCGCGCGAGGTTGTGCTCGAGGCGCGCGTGAATATCGAGACCCGCGCTGCGTTCGCGTTCCGTGTGGTCCATCGGTGCCCCTCCATCCTTGGGTCACCACCACAGTTGTCGGGGCGGCGCCAAGCGTTCAGCGACGAAGGCGAACCACGAGCCGGCGCGTCTTATTGGCCTCGATGCGCACGCGCACGGTGCGCGACAGGCGCAGCCCCTCGTTGACGAGCCGCACGCGGTGGCGCCCGACGCGCAGCGAGATGCGCTGCACGGGCGTCTGGCCGCGGTAGCGGCCGTCGACGTAGACCTTGGCCCAAGGCACCGAGTTGACGTCGAGCGTGCCGCGGGCGCGCCGCACACGGCGCCACGTTCGGCGGCGGCGGGGACCGGTCTCGCGCCGTCGACGGCGTCGCGTCGCGGCGTTGTCAGCGGTGTCGGCGGGCGGCGCTGTGTCCGCGGGCGCGGCGGTGTCAGCGGGCTGCGTCGTGTCGGGCTGCGTCGTGTCGGGCTGCGTCGTGTCGGCCGGCGGCGCAGTGTCTGCCGGCGGCGCTGTGTCCGCCGGCGCGGCGATATCGGCGGCCGCGTCACGCGCTGGCGTCACCGCGGCGCTGGCGTCGCGCGCCGTGGCCAGCGCGGGGCGCTTCACCGGCGCTCGCGACGAATCCCCGCCGCCCGCCACCACGACCGCGACCACCACCGAGAGCCCGATCACGCCCAGCAGCACG
>JAGQIK010000418.1 GCA_020431405.1 Myxococcales bacterium | reverse complement strand
CGCCACCTCGCCGGGCGCGCCGGCCTCGGTGACCGCCGTCGGCGGCGACGGCCAGATCACCGTCGATTGGGGCAAGCTGCCCGGCGCGACGTCCTACACGGTCTATCGCGACAGCAAGCCGGGCGTCTTTCCCGGCAACGGCACCTCGCTGTCGACCATCGAGCCGCCGCTGATCGACACCGGGCTGGTCAACGGCCAGACGTACTACTACGTGGTCACGGCGCGGCGCGACGGCGACGAGAGCCTGCCCTCGGCCGAAGCGAGCGCGACGGCCAATGGCAGCAGCCAGAACCTCGCGGCACCGAGCGGCCTGACCGCGCAGGCCGGCGACGGCCAGGTCACGCTCAGCTGGGGCGCGGTCGCCGGCGCCAGCGACTACGCGATCTACTTCGCCACCACGCCCGGCGTCACGCCGCAGTCGGGCAGCGAGCTCGTCGCGACGACGAGCCCCTACGTGCACGCGAGCCTGACCAACGGCACGACGTACTACTACGTCGTCGTCGCGCGCCGCGGCGCCGAGCGCTCGCCGCCATCGAGCGAGGCCAACGCCACGCCGATGCAGGGCAGCACCGTGCTGCCCGCGCCGCAGAATCTCGCCGCACAAGCCGGCGACAAGCAGGTCACGCTGAGCTGGTCGGCGGTGACCGGTGCCACTGGCTACACGCTCTACTTCGCCACCTCGCCCGGCGTCACGCCGCAAAACGGCACGGCGCTGCCCGGCGTCAGCTCGCCGCACGTGCACGGCGCGCTGACCAACGGCACGACGTACTACTACGTCGTCGTCGCGCAGGGGCCGGGCGGGCCTTCGGCGCCCTCGGCGCCAGCCAGCGCCACGCCCACCGCGGGCACGCCGCCGGTCAAAGGCGCGATCAGCGGCGCGCTGTCGGCCGGCGCCTACGCGGTCATCTTGCTCGAGAACCTCAGCGGCGGCACCGGCCTGGTGCAGGTGCAGATCTACACCGCCGATCCGCTCGGCTCGCCAGCCGGGCAGCTGCTCGGCGGCCTCTCGGTGACGGCGAGCGGCGCGATCAGCGGCGCGCTGCCGGGCAAGAGCGGCCAGGCCGGCGTCTACGAAAACGTCACCGCCGCGCCGCTGACCAGCGGCAGCTACGTGTTCACCGTCAGCGGCGCGCGCACCGGCACCTTGACGCTAACGGTCAACCAGCTGGCGAGCTGCACGCTGACCGCGCCGGTGCAGGGCAGCACGCACAAGGCCGGCATGGACCTCGCGTTGACCTGGACCTCGCAGAGCTCCGAGAAGGCGCAGATCCTGCTGTCGGATGTGATGGGCACCGTGACCTACCCGCCGCAGGTGCCCGACCCCGGCGGCGTGATCGTGCCCGGTACCGACATCCCCAACGTCGGCGCGCTCGACGTGCTCGTCAGCGCGGTGTGGAGCGTCAAGAGCGCCAGCGCCGGCGGGCTGTTTCTCGGCGACTGCGCCGCGCGCGTGAACCTCAACTGATGGAGCCCGCGCGCTACATCGTCTTCGGCGTGCTGGCGCTCGGCGGGCTCGTCGCGCTGTTGTGCGCGTCTGCGATATTTCAGCGCTACGGCGTCGCCGTGACGGTGTTCGGCGAGCAGCTCGTCAAGCTCATCGCCGCCGACAACATCGACCGCGCGCTCAGGCTCTGCGCCGCCGCGCGCAAGAACTACGCTGCCCGGGTGCTGAAGCCGGTGGTCGAGGCCTCGCGCGACGGCGCCGGCGAGAGCGCGCTTCGCCAAACCCTGCAGCAGCAGAGCGAGCGTGTGGCGCGCGCCGAGAAGCCGCTCACCCTCGGCTGCATCATCGCGCTCACCGACCTCGGCACCGCGATCGCGCTCGACTGGACGCTTCCTGGCGTGCCACGCGGCACGGCGAGCGTCATCGCCGCGGTCGTCATCGCCATCACGCTGCTGGCGATGAGCAAGGTGAGCACGCACCGCGCCAAGACGGAACAGGCCGCCGAGGCGGTGATCGCCGCGATCAACAAGCAGCGCGCCTGACCTCTGCCGCTCGGCGCCAGCTTGCGTTACGATCGCTACGATGGTCGCGTCGCGTCACCTCGCTGCCCTCGCCATCTCGGGTTGCTTCGCGCTCGCCTCGAGCGCCAGCGCCTGGGCGCAGCCCGAGGTGAGGCCGTCGCCCGACCAGCGATCGGAGCGCTACTGGCGGCGCCTCTTCAAGAAGACCGACGCGCAGGTCACGGCGCTGATCGGACGGCCGCGGCCCACCTGGTGGGAGGCCAAGCGCAACCTGATCGCCGACACCAAGCGCCTGCTCTCGCGCCTCGAGACGATCACGCGCGAGGGGCCTGCCGACGTCAGCACGCGCGCGGCCTGCGTGATCCCCGACCTGCTCGAGCGCTCGCTGAAGCTCGCAACCAAAAAGCAGCTCGGCATCAGCGTCGGGCTGCCGTTCTACCGCGCCTTCTGCAAGCTCAAGCAGCGCGCCCTGCTGCGCGCCGATCAGAAAAGGCGCCGCCTCGCTCGCCAGCGCCCCGCGTCGCGACAGGCGGCGACGACGACGCCCACACCGTCGAAGCGCCACCACGGCGTCGCGACGCCCGAGGCCTGCCACGCCTCGAACGTGCTGCTCGGCCGCCCGCCCGCGCCCTGCGAGGGCTGCCAGCGCTTCAGCGGCTACGAAGCGCGGCGCCTGGTGCGCAGCGCCCTCGAGCAAGCGCGTCGCGGCCAACCCGCCGTGGCGCGACGGCTGCTGCGCCGCGCTGGCGCCCTGCGCCCGCCGATCGCCGACGACGTCGCGCGCCTTCGCGCCGTGGTGCGCGCCGCCACCGGCGACCTCAGCGGCGCCATCGAGGTGGTGGCGCGCTGGCGCGCGAAATATGGCGACGAAGCCGCCGAGCAGCTGATGGCCGAGGTGCGCCGCTGGTACGCGCGCTCGCACGCGCCCTCGCACAAGGCTGCCAAGCCGCGCCGGAAGCCGCGCTAGTCGGCCGAGCTTCGAAGGCTGAACGCGCCCCCGGCGCAAGCGCCCGGGATCCCTTTGCCGTGGCTCGGCACGGGCTGTGCTTCGAGCAGAACCGTGACTTTCGTGCGCCGTACCTACCTGCCGTTGCCGTTGCTGCTCGCGTGCGTCGCGCTGCTCGCGTTCGCCGCGCTGCTCGCGCTCGTCGGCTCGAGCGCGCTCGCCGCGCCGCCGCCGCCGTCGCCGCGCTACCTGGTCTACAGCGGCGGCCGCTGGCAGAAGATGAGCCGCCGCCAGCTGGTCAAGGCGCGTCGTCGCGGCACGCTGTGGTCAGCGCGCCTTTCGACTGGCCTGCTCGGCAGCACTCACTGCAGCGCCGGCAACCGCGGCCCCAAGTCGCCCAGCGAGATCGTGCTCGCCGTCGGCGACGCCGGGCTGCGCAAGCTGGTCGAGCTCGGGTTCGTCGGCTGTCCGGCGTGCAAACCCGCGGCGAAGGACGGCTTCTGGCAGACGGTCTCGGCGACCGTCAAGAAGACACACGGGCTGAGCTCGCTGGCGCAGTTCGAAGACCGACAGCTCGTGCCCTTCGACGCCAGCCGCGTGCGCTTCGAAGAGATCCTGCCGCACCTCGGCACCGCCCCGGGCCGGCTCTACGTGCCGTCGAGCACCTCGGCCAGCGCGCTGACGGCGATCAAACAACGCTTCGAGGCGCTCGGCGTGGGCACGCCGGAAGTGGGCAGCTACGACCGCAACGCCGAGGGGCGCTTTCGGCGGCTCACCCAGTAGCTGCGCAGCAACGAGAGCACGCAGCTACCAGGGCACGCACTCTTTGCCGGAGGTCTGCGTCGCTGGCGTGAAGAGCTGGCGCGAGAGCTTGCGCGTGGCCGCCGAGGCGCTGGCTGCTGAGAAGTTGCCCAAAGCGCCGCCCGAAATCGCGGCCAGATCGGCGTCGGAGAGGCCATCTTCGGGGATCGGCGCCGGCGGGAGCATAACGAAGATCTGATCGTCGGTGTTTTCGACGACGGTGATCGTGACCTCGTTGGGTACGTCGATGCCGTGCTCTCTGAGCACGGCCTTGGGGTCCTGTTTGAAGCGCTGCTTGAACTGCTCGTCGTTCCAACAGCGGGCGACAATGTCCTCGAACGGGTTGTCGTCGACCATGCGTCTCGTGCCTCCGCCAGCTCGCGAAGCGCGGAGCCGTCGTCCGCGCACCAAATTGTAGATGCAGCCCGTGATCGCTCGTCGCGCCGCGGCGTGCGATCCACACACATTTCGATCTGATTTTGCTCGCGGCGCAAGCCGCGGTGCTTTTTCGTCCGCCCCGCGCGCTATGCCGGCCGCCGCACCACCACGGCCGTCAGATCGTCGTTCTGCGGCCGTCCCGCACCATGCTCGCGCGCCGCCGCGTGCAGCGCCTCGATGATCTCGGCGCTCGACCGACCGCGCGCCCCGCGCATCGCCGCGTAGAGCCGCTGCATGCCGCAGGCCTCGCTCTGGTGGTTTTCCCACTCGAAGAAGCCATCGGTGATGAGCACCAGCAGATCCCCCGGCGCCAGCGCCACGTGGTGGACCTCCGAGAAGTCGATGCCGGGCAGAATGCCGAGCGGCATGCCAGCCGCCGGCAGCTCGACGAAACGGTCCTCGGCCGCGATGTAGTGGATGTTGGGCCCGTGCCCCGCGCTGACCAGCTGCACCGCGGCCTGCTCGACGTCGAGCAGCCCGAAGACCGCGGTGGCGAAGCGGTCATCGAGCAGATCGGCGCACATCAGATCGTTGATGCGCTCGGCCATCGCTTCGAGCGCGTCCGAGCCACTGGCGGTGGCGCGAAAGAGCGCCCGGCACTGCGCCGCGATCAGCGCCGGCCCGATGCCATGACCCGTGGCATCGGCGATGGTCAGCGCCACGCTGCCGTCGTCGCGCACGAAGTAGTCGAAGAAGTCGCCGCCGGTCTCGTCGGCGGGCTGGTTCCAGCCGGCCACGTCGATGCCGCCCGCCGCCGGCGGCGCGCCCGGCAGCAGCCCGCGCTGGATGTCGCGCGCCGTCTGTAGGTCGGACTCGATCTTCTTCTTCGTCGCGTAGTGCTCGAGCAGCAGCTGGCGCTGCAACGCCACGCCGACCTGATCGGCGAAGGCGCGCGCCAGCTCGTGGTCCCACGCGTTGAAATCGCCGCTGCGCTTGTTGAGCGCCTGCAGCACGCCGACGACCCGATCGTCGAAGCCGAGCAGCGGCAGCGTGAGCAGATTGCGCGTGCGAAAGCCCGTCTGCTGATCGACGTCGCGGTTGAAGCGTGCGTCGGCGTAGGCGTCGGGCACGTCGACGACCTCGCGGGTGCGCACCGCCTCGCCGACGATGCCGCGATCGGCCGGCACGCGGAAGGCGTCGAGCCCGGTGGCCAGCCGGCTGACGAGCTCGTTTCGCGGCTCGTCGTAGACAAAGACCGTGGCCCGCTCGCAGTCGAGCACCTCGAGCGCGGCCCGCTCGACCACCAGCAGAAGCGGCGAAAGCTCCGTGGTGCCGGCCAGTTGCCGCGAAACCGTCAAGATCGCTTGCAGGTCTCGCACGTGCTCGAGCAGCACGTCCGGCGGCGTCGTGTCATCGGGCGGCTGGGTCGTGCGGTCTATGGCCATCCGCGCCAAGCATAGTCTACACTCGCGGCCGATGGACCACCTCATCCGCAACGAATGGTCGCGCGCCGCCGGCGCACCTTGCAGCGTCGCCAAGATCCTCGATGCCAGCACGCACCCCGAAGGCTTCGACGTGCGTCGACTGCGCTTCGAGAAGGACGGCGCCATCGCGCTCGACAGCCGCGTCGGTCACATCGTCAGCGTGCTCGACGGCAGCGGCACGCTCACCGGCCGCACCGACATCGAGCCGCTCGCGCTCGGCCCCGGCGTGCACGTCTATCTGCCCAACGAGGAAGCCGCGCGCCTGTCGATGCGCGCCGGCAGCCAGCTGGTGCACGTCGCCGCCTCTTCGCCGGCCCAAGAGCGCGGACGCCGCCGCCTCGTGCGCGACGAGCAGTTCCTCTCGGCGATGGCGCACGGCACGCGCTCGCTGCGCTGGATCTTGACGCCGCAGTACCTCAGCCGCCGCGTCTTCCTGCACCACGACAACACGCTGACCTCGAAGAGCGCGCGCCACATCTCGTGGTTTCGCACCACCATGTTCGACGTCGAAGGCCTGCCGCCCAACGCCGACGGCGAGCCAGTGTTCAAGATGTCGTACAACTACCGCACCGAGTTCAACGTCTGCTTCGACGTCGAAGGCGAAGCGCGCGTGCGCTTTGCCACCGATCCCTATCGCGACGACGACGCCCAGACCTGGACCGACTGGCAGCCGCTCGACGGCGACAGCACCTACTGTCTGCACGAGACCAAGGCGCGCCGCGCAAAGCCCGACGCCCCGCCGCAGCGCAACAAGCACGAGGTCTACATCCGCAACGGCTACGTCACGCTGTTTTGTATGTTCGACCCGGCGCCCACTGGCACCGAGAGCCACCGTCCAGGCAGCTACAGCGACTACGGGCCGCTGACCAGCTACGCCGCGATCCTCGACGCCGACGAGGAAGCCCTCGAGTCGATGCGCTTCGAGGACGTCGCCAGCCTCGAGAAGATCCTGCGCTCGGACGGCTACGGCGAGTATCTCGAGCTCGTCGCGCCCTACGACCGCATGGTCGACACGCTCTCGGAGCTCAAGGCGCGCGGCCGGCTCGAGCAGGCCATGCAGACGCCCGCTTGGGGCCTCTACCAGTCGGGGCGCGCCGCGCAGATCGAGATCGAGCAGGCGCTCGCCGAGCGCCTCGGCGCCGATGGCGCAGCCCGCGCGCAGGTCGTCGCGCGCTGGCGCCAGCAGTAGCGTCTATCAGCGCTCGTTAGCCCGTCTTGCGGATCGCGTCGCCCACGCGCACGCGTCCGGGCTCGACCACGCGCGCGTAGATGCCGCGCAGGTTGAGCTCGCGCCCGATGGCGGAGTTGACCCAGCGCATGGCGTCGACGCCAAAGCGGTGCACGAACTTCTTGCAGCCGAGGTGCGGCTCGGCCGTGATCTCGATGCTCGCTTCGCCAAGCGACAGACGCGTGCCGGGCGGCAGGTTGTCGGCCGACAGATCGAGATCGACGTAGAGCTGATCGCCGGCGAGCGGCCAGCGCGCGCGGGCCGGCTCGATGGCACCGATCACGCGCGCGCCCATCAATGTCAGCTGGGTGTCGGGATCGAGCTTGGCGCCCTTGGCCTCGTGACGCCCGCGCCAGTTGTCGCCCACCAGCCCGCTGGCGACATCGAGCTGCCCTTCTTCGAGCACCTCGCGATCGTCGACGCCGGGCCGTCGCACGATCATCGCCACCACGCCCTCGTCCTTGGGCGCCTCTCGGATGTGCTCGAGCGTCGACGTGAGCTGCTCGAGCGAGCGCGGTTCGGTACCGTCGGTCACGGTGAGGTCCTTTCGCCGTGGCTACTATAGCGTCGCGGCAGCGACGAGTCCTGCCAGCTTGTCTTCAACTTTGGGACACCCGGCCACTGAGAGGATCTTCGAAGATCCAGCACCTTAGGGACGGCACGGTGGTTGCTTTCGCATACGGCGACATGACCCGCCGGCTACTCATCGCACTCGTTCTCCTCGCCGTCCCCACCGCGGCGCGCGCCGAGGACGCGCCCGCCAACCAAACCGGCGCTGGCGTGGGCACGCCGCAGGCGCTCGTGCTGGTGCACGGCGTCGGCAATCAGAAGCCCGGCGACTACGACGTGTTTCTCGGCCGCGTACGCAGCGCCTTCGAGTCCGAGGTCAAACGGCTGACCGGCAAGACGCCGCCCAAGTCGGCGCTGCAGGCCAAGGCCGCGATCTGGGGCGACGTCACGCAGAAAGACCAAGAGACGTACCTGCAGCGCATGAAGGAGCGCGGCTACACGCCGTCGAACCTCGACCGGGCCGCCGTCGGCATCGGCGGCGACGCGCTCTCGTACGGCGGCTTCAAGCAGCGCGAGATGGTCAGCCGCGTCAAGAGCGCCATCAGCGAGGTCGCGTCCAACATGGGCAACAAGCAGGGCGACCTGACCCTCGTCGGTCATAGCTGGGGCTCGGTGGTCAGCTCCGACGCCATGTGGGATCTCACCGAGAGCAAGCGCAACGGCTCGGGCCAGATGCCCGCCAACCTGAAGTGGCGCCGCTTCGTCACTATGGGCGGCCCGCTCGCCATCGAAGCGCAGAAGGTCGAGCTCGAACGTCTGCGCCCGGTCAAACCGGAGGAGTGGACCAACGTGTGGTACCGCCGCGATGTCGTCGGCAAGCCGCTCGAGCCGCTCGGCAACGAGTACGAGGCGCGCGTCAAATCGGGCCAGATCAACGAAGTGCAGTTTCGCGCGTCACACGGCTACGGCCGGCTGAACAACCTCTTTCGGCGCCTGCTCGGGCACCTGCGCTACTCCGGCACCGCCGCGCACACGCACTACTGGACCGACCCGCGCATCGTGACCGACCTCGGCCATCGCCTCGCGCACCAGTACGTCGGCACCTACGGCGCCAAGGCCGCCTCGGCGCACGGCGCCAAGACGATCACGGCGCTGCCCAAGTCGAACTTCCTGATCCCCAAGATCCTCAACCGCGACGTTCGCTCCGCCACGCACCACTAGCCCTCGCCGCGCTGATATAAGCGAGGCATGGGACACATCACGCTTCGCGCATCGAGCGTCTATCGCTGGGTCTCGCTGGTCGAGACGGGTCAGTCGGCGCACCCTGACTACGGCTACAACTCGGTCGGCCAACTCTCGGCGCGCGATCTCGGCCCCTACTTCGCGCCGCTTTCGTTTGTCGGCTGGCTGCAGCCTGGCGAGGCGCAGCCGCAGACCAAGCAGAAGAGCCTGACCTATGTCTTCGAGAGCAAGGCCGACGAAGGTGCGCTGACCTTCGCGCAGCTTCGCGCGCTGCTCGAAGGCGACCTACCCAACGCACACCGCGCCAAGCGTTTGCTGTCGCTGATCGAAAAGCGCGCCGCCAAGCGCGAGATCAGCGACAAGGATCGCGAGAAGGTCGAAAAGCAGCTGGCGCAGACAGCCGACGATGCCGAGACGATCTACCTCGACGAGGTCAAGCTCGTGCCCGCCAGCATCGCGCGCTTCAGCGCGGCCAAGCGCCTGTGCGTCAGCGGCAGCAAGCTTTCCACCATCGCCGACGAAGCCTTCGCCCTGCCGGCGCTCGACGCACTCGAGCTCGACATCAACGACCTGCCCGCGCTGCCGCCGAGCATCGGCGAGGCCGCGGGCCTGCGCACGCTGAAGATCGAGTACAGCGAGCGCCTCGTCGCGCTGCCCGAGGCGCTCGGACGCTGCAGCGGGCTGCAAGCGATCCGCGCGCTGCGCAGCAAGCAGCTGGTGCACCTGCCCGAGAGCATCGGCCAGCTCGGCGCGCTGCGCGAGCTGTCGCTGCGCGAGACCAACGTCGACGCGCTGCCCGAGTCCATCGGCGACTGCGCCGCCCTCGAGGTGCTCGACGTGATCAACCACGAGCTGATCGCGCTTCCGCGCACGCTGGGCAAGCTCGCCAAGCTGCGCGAGCTCAAGCTCGGCAAGCGCGCCTACGAGGCCAACATCGAGTGGCTGCGCGCGGCGCTGCCCGGCTGCGAGATCTCGCTCGGCGAGCGCTACTGAGCGCGCGCGGCTAGAACGGGATCTCGGCGCCGATCATCACGTCGCTGGAGAGGGCGAAATTCACGCCGCCGCCGAAGGCCGGCCCCAGCGCCACACCCGCCTGCAGCGTCAGGCCGGTGCCGCCTTTGCTGAAGTAGCCGGCGCCGCCGCCGCCACGCGCGGCGATCACCACGCGCGTTTGGCTCAAGCGCGCCAGGATCGCCAGCTCGCCGCCGACGCGCACGAACGGCTTCCAGCCCGACCGGCCGCCGAACTTGAAGCGCACGCCGCCGTTGAAGACGATGTCGGTCTCCTTGCGCACCAGCACGCCGCCGCCGAAGTCGAGGTACATGCGGCCGCTAAGCCAGCGGTGATAGCCGACGCCGAGGCGCAGAAAGCTGCCGTAGGTGACGTAGCCGATCTGGCCGCCGGCCTCGAGGGTGATGCCGTTCTTGTTAGCGGGCGGCGCGCCGGGCGGCGGCTCCGGCTCGTAGTCGCGCTTGTCCTTCTTGTCGGTGAAGACGTCAGCAAACGCCGGGGCGCTGGCGAGCAGGACGCAGAGCAGCGCGGCGATGGCGGCTCGGAGCATGACGACGATGATAGAGCAAAAAGCGCCGCTAGCCGTCTTTCGTGGCCTGGCCGCTGCGCGCGTCGGCGCGCTTGGTGATCACCCCGTAGGCGATCAGCGCGAAGGCAGAAAGCGCCGAGATGCCGACAAAGACGAGCCAGATCACGTGCGCCTGCGCCACCGCCGCACGCCACGCCGCCGTGGTGGCGAACTTCTTGCGCGGCGGGCAGTAGCGATCGAGCAGCACGCCCGACAGCGAAAAGCCCAAGATCGACGACAAGAACGAGTGCAGGTGCGAAAAGCCGAGGTACAGGCCTTCTTCGCCCTTGGGCGCCTGCAGCGAGAAGTACTCGAGATAGCGCGGCGAGATGAAGCACTCGGCGAAACCCTGCAGGCCGATGCCGATGACCATCATCAGCGCCACCGGGTGCATGCCGAGCATCGGCGTGTCGCCGGAAAAGAAGTTGCCCGAGGCCATCGCCATCGCAGACAGCGGCATGATGAACATGCCCACCGTCATCGAGGCCAGCGCGCTGAAGCGCTTCATGAACTGCGTCACCGGGCCGACGAAGATCACCACCGTGGCCGGGTTGACGTTGGCGTACCAGCTCGGCGAGGCGCCCTCGCCGGCGAGGCGGAGCACGTACTTGGGCATGGTGGCGTACATCTGGTGCTGCACCATCCAGAAGCCGGTGATGATCACCGTCAGCAGGATCAGTCGCCCGCGCCGGCATACCGCCACCAGCGCGCGCCACACCTCGCCGAGCGTCTTTTGCGCCTCTTCGCGCACGCCGCTCTTGTACAGCAGGAGCACCAGCACGAAGGCCAGCGCCGTCATGCTGGCGGCGAACAGGTTGAGCACGACGAAGCCGTTGTCGCCCATCGCCAAGCGCAGCGGCTTGACGATGGTCTTGCCGGAGAAGGCGCCGACGTTGACCATCGCGTAGAAGATCGAGTACCCGCGCGCGCGCGTGTCGGGCGTGGTCTCTTTGGCGACGGTGGCGGTGATGACGCTCTTGATGAACGAGCCGCCGACCATCACCACCAGCATCATCGGAATGAACAGCCAGCGATAGGACGTCTGCGCGAGCCCGGTGAGCACGGCCTTCTTGCCGTAGCTGGCGAGGCCGGCGTTTTGCAGCAGCGTGGGCAGCGCCCACATGCCGGCGTAGCCGATGGACAGCAGCGCGAAGGCGATCAGCAGCGCGCGCTTGAAGCCGATCTTGTCGGCCAGCGCGCCCGAGAAGACGGGCAGCAGGTAAAGGCCCGCCGAGAAGACACCCGACGTGACGGCGGCCTCGATGTCGGTGAAGCCGAGGATGCGCGACAAGTAGAGCGTGATCGCGACGAACACGCCGTACCACGCGGCGCGCTCGAGCAGCTCGACGGCGTTGGCGGTCCAGAAGGCGCGGGCGAAGCGCCAGCCGCTCGTTTTGGGATCGGTGCTCACGCTGGTGTTGCCGGCGATGGTACAACAAGCGCCGACATGAGCGCTGTCCTCGAAGAGCTAGTCCGCATCCTGACCCTCGAGCGCATCGAGGAGAACATCTTTCGCGGCCAGAGCCAGAATCTCGGCTGGGGTCGCGTCTTCGGCGGCCAGGTGGTCGGCCAGGCGCTGTCGGCCGCCGAACAGACGGTGCCCGACGAGCGCGCCGTGCACTCGCTGCACGGCTACTTCCTGCGACCAGGCGACGCCAACAAACACATCGTCTATCTCGTTGACCCGATCCGCGACGGGCGCAGCTTCACCACGCGGCGCGTGGTCGCCGTGCAAGACGGCAAGACGATCTTCAACCTCGCCGCGTCGTTTCAGATCGACGAGGCCGGCTTCGAGCACCAGGACGCCGCGCCGCCCGACGACGTCAAGCCACCCGAGGCGCTGCGCTCGGAGCGCGAGCTCGGCCAGCGCTACCTCGACGCGCTGCCCGAGCCGGTGCGCGCGCAGATCCCGCAGGCGATGGTGCAGCGCTTCACCGCCGAGTGGCCTATCGAAGTGCGGCCCATCGATCCGCTCGACCCGATCCGCCCCGACAAGCGCCCGCCGCGCAAGCAGGTCTGGTTTCGCGCCAACGGCCTGCTGCCCGACTTCCCGCGCGTGCACCAGTATCTGCTCGCCTACGCCTCGGACTTTCACCTGCTCGGCACCGCGATGTATCCGCACGGCGTGTCGTGGCTCAACCCGCGCATGCAGGTCGCCAGCCTCGATCACGCCATGTGGTACCACCGGCCGTTTCGCTTCGACGACTGGCTGCTCTACGACGCGCACTCGCCGACCAGCAGCGGCGCGCGCGGGCTGTCGCTCGGGCGCTTCTTCACGCGCGATGGCGTGCTCGTCGCGAGCACGGTGCAGCAGGGGCTGATCCGCGACCGCGGCGCCTGACCCATGGGACAGCGCGCAGGGCGCGCACGTGATTTCGAGGGCCTTCGGCGCGCTCGGCTTGGCACTACGGTTGCTCTACCCCGTGGCATCAACAAGCCGAGGAGGCTCTATGAAAAAAAAGCTCGGACTCGCCGCCGCCGCCTTGACCGTAGTCCTCGCCGCCGGCAGCGGCATCGCCTCTGCCGCCCCGCCCCTCGAGCTGCCCACGCCCACCCAGAGCCGTGTCGACGATGACGCCAGCGCGCCGAGCGCCTTGTATGGCCAGTGCTGGCGCGTGCTCGGCCCCTTCGCCACGCAGTATCGCGCCTTGCAGGTGCGCGCCTACGCGCGCGCGCGCGGCTACACCGTCGGTCCCGTCTACGGCCAAGGTGGCATCATCACGCGCTACGGGCGCCGCTACTACTTCCGCGTCTACTACCGCTGCTAACGTGAGACCATCGGTGACTCGCTTACCAGGAGACACCGATGCGCACGCTTATCCTGCTTTTCGCCGCCGCGGCGATGATCCCCACCGGCCTCACCGCCTGCTCCGATAGCGACCCCGTCGCGCCCGACACCAACAAACCCGCCGAGGCCGGCCTCGACGCGCCGGGCAGTGACGCGCCCGGCAGTGACGCGCCTGGCAGTGACGCGCCCGGCAGCGACGCGCCCGGCAGCGACGCGCCCGGCAGCGACGCGGGCGATCTCGCGATCGGCGACGGTGGCGGCAACGCCATGTCCTTCTTCGTCTCCAGCGTGGGCCTCGGCAAGGGCGGCGACCTCGGCGGCCTCGCCGGCGCCGACGCGCACTGCAAGACGCTGGCGAGCGCCGCCGGCTCGACCAAGACGCAGTGGTTCGCCTACCTCAGCGCCGAAAACACCGGCGGCGCCGCCGTGCACGCGCGCGACCGCATCGGCACCGGCCCCTGGTACAACGTCAAAGGGCAGATGCTCGCCGCCAACTTGACCGCGTTGCATCCGACGATCGATCCGGCCGTCGACCGCCCTGGCTACATCGCGGTCAAGCCCAAGGACGAGGTGCTCTACTGGGACGAGAAGGGCCAGCGCGTTCCTGGTGGCGAGCACGACATCCTCACCGGCTCGACCGCCGGCGGGATGGTGATGGCGGGCGCCACGTGCAGCGACTGGACGTCGAGCGCCGGCGGCGGCGGCGCCAAGGCGCAGGTCGGCCACAGCGACACGCCGAGCAGCACACAGTTCAGCCCGTCGTGGAACTCAGCGCACGACACGGTGAGCTGCAGCCAGAGCGGTGTCGCTCAGCGCGGCGGCAGCGGCCGTATCTACTGTTTCGCCCGCGATTGATCCACTACCGCTCTGATGGCGTCCGTGGTGGTGCGATAGCGCGGGGTCCAGCCGGCGCGGCGTAGGCGCTCGCCGCTGACGACGATCGGGCGCGAGGCGCCCATCGTGACCCATGTCGGGTGCATGTTGCCGATGCCGGCGCGGTGCGCGAGCGTGACCGCGCCCGCGAGCAGCCACCACGGCACGGGCAGCCCACGCACGCCGGCGGCGGCCGGGAAGCGCGAGGGCAGGATCGGGTCCTCGGTGGCGACGTTGTAGGCGCCGTGCAGGCGCGCCTCGAGCGCGAAGGCGAACGCGTCGCAGACGTCGTCGATGTGCGTGATGTGCACCGGCGCCGACACGCCGCTGAGATAGGGCATCATGCCGGCGATGGTGAAGAGGATCTGGTCGGGCGTGAAGATCGTCGGGCGCAGGCGCGCGATGGCCAGCTCTGGACACTCGGCGGCGATCGCGTCGAGACGCCCTTCCACCTCGCGTTTGGTGCGCGAGTAGTAGAACTCGTCGTTGCCGCGCAGCGGCGCGTCCTCGTCGAGCAGGCGGTCGCGGTTGTCGTCGTGAAAGCCGTAGGCGGCGATGCTCGAGGCATAGACCACGCGATCGAGGCCGGCGCGCGCGGCGGCACGCACGATGTTCTCGCTGCCGCCGATGTTCACCGAGTCGATCAGCGCCGTGTCGCGCCCGCTGTCCTCGACGATGAAGGCGAGGTGTATTAGGCCCTGGTAGCCCGACAGCACCGCGTCGATGCCGCTGTCGCGCACGTCGGCGCGCGCGAAGCGCACACCGTCGGGCAGCGTCTCGGGCTCGCGCAAATCGAGCGCCAGGATCTCCCCGATGCCGGGACGCGCCCGCAGCACGGGCAAGAAGATCTGTCCCATACGCCCGCTGGCGCCGGTGACGACGACATCGAGCTTTCCGCTCTGTGCTGGCAGTGCCACACGCCGAGCCTACCCCACCCTGACATCGCGCAGGGCAAGTCATCACGCGATCGGCGTATCATAGGCATTCGCCCGGAGAACCAAGGAGTGACGATGCGACGCACGGTGGCAATGGCCGCTTGCGCCGGCGCGCTGCTGATCGCAGCGCCGGTGCTGGCTTGTGGCAACACGGTGGAGCTGGAGCTCGACGGACCGACCAAGCGCGTCAACGGCGCCGAGATGCTCGTGCGCGCGGGCAAGCCGGCTCAGGCCTACCGCGCCGCCTGGCGCGCGTCTCGCGAGGTGCGCAACGAGATCGTCAGCAAGGGCGGCCCCGGCGTGGATAACTATAACGAGGCTCTCGCGCTCAAACGGCGCGCCCGCCGCGTGATGGCCATCGCCCAGCTGCGCGCCAGCGGAAGGCTCGGCGCTACGGGTCGTTTGGCCAAACGCACCAGCAAGCGGCGCCAGCGCGTCAACCTGCGCTGGTCGCGTATCGTGCTGCAGCGCCAGTGGATCAAGGCGCGCAAGGACCCGGTGGTTCGCGCCCGCTATGCCGAGGCGCTCGCCGCATCGCCCTCCAAACGGCACCGCGCCAAGGCGCTGTCGATGCTGCAGACGCTGGCCAGCAAAGACCTGATGCCCGACGCCTGGGCCTACCGCACGCTGGCGCAGCTTCACCACGCCCGCAGCGACAGCAAGGCGCGCGACGCGGCCGTCGCCAAGTGCCGCCTCAAGGCCGGCGCCAACGCCGCCTCGATCTGTCCGACCTTCGACGCGCCGGTCGCCCAGCGCCCACCCGTCGGCTGACCTCAGTCAGCGACCTGATCGCAAAGGCAGAGCGCACTGCCAACATGTGCCGCGATTGCTCACCTCTGGCACACTCTGCCAAAATAGTCCTGCCTCCTCGAAGCAAGCTCATGAAATCATAAAGCTCGCCTTTTGGCGCACGTGTTGCTGATGGCAGGGGCCTCAAGGAGGCAGTCATGACACGACACGCTGCCATCACCCGAGCGCTGCTGCTCGTCACCCTCGCCGGCTTCGCCAGCGGCTGCGCCCGCCAGCGTCTGCGGCCAAGCGTCGATCTCTCCGCCGCCTCCGCCTCGCGCGACGCCCAGCGCGCCGCCCAGACCACCCTGCGCGTAGCACGCGCGGCCTACAGCTACTGCAGCGCCAGCGATGGCGCCTTTCGCCGGCTCGGTGTCGACCTCGTCGCCACCAGCGCGCGCGGTGGCCGGCTCTACCTCGACGACATCCAGCTCGTGCGGCAAGGCGCGCCGCTGGCGCACTCGCCGGGCGTGCGCTGCGAGGCCAACCGCTCTGGTCACTCGCCACAGATCCTCGACGACCGGTTGGGCTGGACGCTGGTCGCCGGCGAGCCGACGACGCTCTCTCTGGTTTGCTGGCCCGAAGTGTCGCGCGCGCATCCACGCGCGGGCGCCTTCGAGGCGGACCTCGAGGTCACGCTCGAGATCGGCGGCGCGCCGCGCCGCGTCTCGCACGACGTGCACGCGCGCTTCGACGCGCCCTACACCGACGACGCAGGCCGCAGCGCCTGCCGCCTCTCGCCGCCGCCCACCGTGCGCATCGCCGCGCAGTAGCTGAAGGCGCTTCAGCTTTCGCTGGCCGCGGAGCAGTCGTCTGCGCCGATCGACGCGCAACCTGGGACTTCGCGATCCACCATCGGCGACATCACCCTCACCCCTCGCGCGCGCTGCGCGGCCCTCGCCTGCGCGCTGTCGCTAGCTATATCGCGTTAAGCGCTTATCATTTTATTAACCTGAAAGGTTTTACGACTTTAGTGGCATAGGCGGTGCTTCTGGATCGCGGCAACAAACAACGGCTGCCGCGACAACAAGGAGCGACAATCTCGATGCCACGCATGAACCTCTACCTGCTCACCACCCTGCTGTGCGGCGCGCTCGGCGCGGGCGCGTGCAGCGTCGAGATCGGCGGCCTGCAGGGCAGCCAAACGACAGACCCCAGCACCTCGCGCGGCGGTGGGCCAGGCGGCGCGGTGTTCGGCCGCGGCGGCGGCGCCGCACCCGACACGCTCGCCTGCGAGCCGAGCGCCGCACCGAGTGTCTTCAACAACGCGCTCTGTCTGTGCGGCGACTATCAGGGCGCCGGCAACCTGCGCATCCAGCCCGCCGTCGACAGCAACAGCAAGCAGCCGACCTTCGGCGTCAACGGACGCTTCTCGCAGCTCGGCAACGGCCACGTGCACGGCACGCTGATCGCGCACAAAGGTATCGACGGCGCCAACCTGCGCGTGGACGGCTCGATGCGCTCGAGCAGCACCGTCGGCGTCGTCAACCTCGATGTCGGCGGCGACCTCTTCGTCGGCACCGATCTGACGAGCTTCGGCGTGATCGTCGGCGGCGGCGTGTGGGTCGGCGGCAAGGTGATGACGATCTTCAAGGCCAAGCCGGTGACCAAGCTCGAAGGCACGCTCGCGCCGCCTTGCGCCTGCGGCAGCGACGGGCTCGATGTCGCCGCCGAGGTCGCCGCCGCGCGAGCGAGCAACGACAACCCGTCAGCCGGTCTCGCCGCACGCCCCGAGCTGTTCGCCAAGCCGCGGCTGGTCCTCAATAGCGGCCGCTACTACTTCGCCAGCGCCGCCGGCCTGGGCAACGCGCAAATCCTCGCCAACGGGGCGGTTCGCATCTACGTCGACGGCGACATGCAGTTCGTCGGCAACGAGCGCT
>JAGQIK010000417.1 GCA_020431405.1 Myxococcales bacterium | reverse complement strand
GCTGATCGCGAAGATCGAAGCTGCCGCCAAACGCGGCGAGTTCACCGAGCCGCGCAAGAGGAGCGCGCTCGATCTGCTCGAAGCGCTCGAGAAGCTCGAGCCGGGCTCGCCCGAGGGCGCGCAGCTGCGGCGCCGCATCGCGCACCTGCTGGAAGGCGCGGGCGACCGGCTGTGGGCGGGCAAGATGATCGTCTCGGCGCGCACGCTGTATCGCGAAGCGCTGCTCTTCACGCCCGACAACGATCGCCTGGCGCGGCTCGCCTATCCCGCCGCCAGCGACATCGCCGGGCGGCAGCGCCAGATCGCGGCGCGGGCCAAGGCGCGGCGCCAGCGCAAGGCGGCCGCCGCACGCAAACGTGTCTCGGACGCCAAGATCGCGTGGCTCGTCTCGGAGGTGCAGCGCGCGGTCGCGGAAGGACGCTACCTCGCCCCGAGCGGGCGTAGCGCGTTTGCCTACCTCGAGCGGCTCAAGCTGCTCGACCCCACCGGCAAGCGCAGCGCCGAAGCACGGCGCCTGATCCACGAGACCATGAAGCAGGAGGCCGAGCGCAAGTGGCGCGGCGGCCAGCGTGCCGAGGCGCGCAAGATGTATCAGGTCATCAAGCAGCTTCACCCCGAGGATCGCGTCGCGCGCGCGCGCGCCGCCGGCGGCGACGTACAAGGCAACGGAAGCGGCAGCGGCAGCGCGGGCGCGCTGGCGCCGCGCCGCAAGGCCGATCGGGCGCAGCTCGAAAAGCTCGTCAAGGAAGGCCACGCGCTGCTGCGGCAGGGCAAACCACAGCAAGCCGAGGCGAGCTTCCTCGCGGCGATGCGGCTGCGCCCACGTTACGCGCCGGCCATCGCGGGTCTCGCCACGGCCAAGTTCGAGCGCGGCAAGTACATGCAGGCGGTGGAGTTCGCCGAGCGCGCGCTGCGCATCAACCGCCGCCGCAAGCGCACGCTGATGCTGCTCGGCGACGCCAACTACCGACTGCTGCGCTACCGCGACGCGCTCGCCGCCTGGCAGCGTGTGCTGGCGCTCGAGCCGGGACACAAGCGCGCCGCGCAGCGCATCGCAATGCTCAAGAAGCGCCACCCCTGAGCCGCGCTACACTCGAGTCGATGAGTCGCCGGGCGATCGCAGCGCCGCCGTTGCTGCTGCTGCTGCTGTTGTTGGTGCTGCTGCTGGCGCTGACCGGCGGGTGCGACCGCGTCGCATCGTTCTTTGGCGGGCCGGCCGCCGAAGGCACCGTGCGCGTCGACGCCGATGCGCGCGACGACGGCGCCGCCGACGCCGCTGATGGCGACATCGGCCCGTCGATCCCCGAGCTGGGGGTCGACGCGGGCAGCGACGCGGACATGGCGCGACCTCAGCCCTTCGAGCTCTTGCGGCGCAACCCCTTCGGCGACGGCACCGCCTTCGCCTACATCTTCCCGCACGGCGGGTGGCTCTTTCTCGGCCCGAGCCAAGATGGCGCCACCGCGCGCAGCATGAGCACCGACGGCGCGATCTTGAACACGGTGAAGCTCACGTTCGTGCGCGATCCCGGCGGCGGCGGCCAGTCGAGCAACAAAGCGCAGTCGCCCTACCCCTCGATCGGCTCAGCCGGCTGCGCCAAGGACACCATCGCCTGTGGCCCCAACAACGAGAACGGGCGTGGCCTGTTCAGCCAGATAACCGTCAAGGGCTCGAGCTGGATCGTGATCGCAGGCGCCGCCGTCGACCACGCGCTGCAGCACATCTACATGACCACCGACACCGGCTCGACGCTGACGTTTCGTTTCGTCGATCTCGCCGCCGCGCTCGGCTCTCAGACGCGCACGCTGTCGGCGATCCACAGCTTCGCCGACCGCATCTACGCCGGCTTCGTCGACGAGAGCGGCAAACGTCCCTACCTCGTAGCGCAGAGCACCCTCCCCAACCTGCCCGGCATCGACGCCGTGCCGGGCAGCGATGTGGAGGACCTCGTCGCCACATCGATGGTCGGTTTGCAGGCCGGCTCGCTGACCGGCATCGACGCCATCACGGACTTCAACGACCGCCTCTACATCGCCAACGGTGGCGCGTGGTGGCGCGCCAACGTCGTCGCGCCGAGCAACATCGAGACCGCGCCCTCCCACTGGACGCAGGTCACGCCGAGCTCGGGCAACTACAGCGTGCTGTCATCGGTGGGCGCCAACAAGCGCTCCGAGCTCACGCCGGCCGATCGCGCGGTGCCGGCGATGGTCACCTGGGGCGGCCGGCTCTACGCCGCGCGCAACACGACCAGCGGGCCGCAGCTTTGGGTCTGCGATCCGGCCTTGTCCGGTAGCAGCACTGACTGCGACTTCGGTGACTGGCGCCTCGCCGCGCGCGACGGCGGCAACGGCCTCTACTCGCGCTTCGACAACACGGCGCTAGCGCGCGTGACCCTGCTCGCGGCGACAAAAAGCCACCTCTATGTCGGCTTCGACAGCCTCAACGGATTCGCGCTCTATCGCACGAGCGTCGCGTTGCCGGCGGCGGCGTCCGACTTTCGCGGCGATCTCGACTGCGTCGCCAGCGACACCAACTGCGAGCCGCTCGGAAAGCACGGCTTCGGCAAGCCAGACCAGAGCCGCATCCTCTCGTCGACCACGTCGACGCTGGGCGGCGGCTCGGCGCTGTATCTGGTGGTGGGTGACGGCACGGCGCCGCTGGCGGTGTATCGCGTGGCCGACTGACGGGCCTTCCGCAGCGAAATCCCGTAGGCTTGCTCGATGCCCCGCCGCCGCGCCCTCTGCCCGCTCGTCATCGCGCTGCTGTGCTTCGGCTGCAGCAGCGACAGCACCGTCGCCACGCCCGACGCCGACGCCGCGCTCGGCGACATCACCGCACCGGTGTGCGGCGATCGCATCGTCAACGGCAGCGAGCAGTGCGACGGCGCGGCGCTCGACGGCGCCACGTGCGCTTCGCAGGGATTCGACGGCGGCGAGCTCAGCTGCGACGGCGACTGCCGCTTCGACACGTCGGGCTGCGTGAAGCACGACTGGATCACCGTCAAGGCCGGCACGTTCACCATGGGCTCGCCCGCCAGCGAGCCGGGGCGCGGCGTCAACGAGACGGCGCATCAGGTGACGCTGACGCACGACTTCCAGATCGCCAGCACCGAGGTGACACAGACGCAGTATGAGAAAGTGCGCCGTTACAATCCGGCCGCCAAGCGCGACGCGCCTTGCGACGGCGGCGACTGTCCGGTGGAGACCGTTAGCTGGAGCGAGGCGGCTGCCTACTGCAACGCCCTCTCCGAGGCGCAGAAGCTCTCGCCCTGCTACCGCTGCGAGGCTGCCGGCAAACCGGTGCGCTGCTCGGTGTCGCCGAGCTATCTCGGCGCGGCGTTCTACGACTGCCCGGGCTATCGGCTGCCCACCGACGCCGAGTGGGAGCTCGCCTACCGTGCGGGCACGAGCACGCCGTTCTATGACAGCCTCAGCGCCGACGAGATCGGCTGGCACAACAACAACAGCGGCGGCAGCCCGCACCCCGCGGCGCAGAAGAAGCCCAACAACCTCGGCCTGCATGACATGGGCGGCAACGTCTGGGAGTGGTGCAACGACCGCTTCGAGCAAGACCTCGGCAGCGCGCCCGTCACCGACCCTACCGGCTCGACCAGCAGCGAGTATCACGTCACGCGCGGCGGGTCGTGGCGCTTCGAGCCGACGCGTCTGCGCGGCGCGTCGCGGCTGCTCAACCTGCCCACCAAGCGTCAAGACGACACCGGCTTTCGCTGCGTGCGTAGCGTCGTCCCGTGACCGGCGGCTAGCCGCGAATACCTCCCCTGCCGCGCACGATCACCGGGTGCTCCATGGCGCGAAGCTCCTCGAGGGTCAGGCGCTGCAGGATCGGCAGCATGCAGCGGGCCGCGTCGCGCAGCGGCGCGGAGAGGCCGGCGGCGTTGCGCGGGCGGATGTGATGGACGTGGTCGCCCGACATCACGAGCTCGAACGTCACGGCGGGCTTGGGTGAGAGAAAGGGAAACGCGTCGTATCGCGAGAGGCGCGAGACGGCGACGCCGATCCCGTGCCCCATGGTCACGATGACCTTGGCCACACTGTCTTGCTCGTCGTAGTCGACCTGCTCGACCCAAGCGTCAGGCTCGCCGCAGAGCGAGATCTTCGCCGTCAGCTGTCGCCGCGCTTCGATGTAGTCCTTGCCCACGCGTCCTCCCGGTGTTCGGCTGCTGCTCTTGCTACGCCGTACCGGGGCGCTCGGATCAGCCGCGCCGCCCGCCGATCGAGGCCACGCGAGCGCTAGCGCGACCGAGCACGCGCGCAAGCCTTGGCGTAGCCGCCCTGGCATGCGCGGCGAAAGCGCTTCTTCGCACGTGCCGCGCGCTTCTTCACACCGTGGCCTCCGCGCGAGAGCATCAGGGCTTGATAGAAGCAGCCCACGGCCTTGCCGTTGTCGCAGGCGCGGCGAAACAACGCGAGCGCCTTGGGCCAGTTTCGAGGCACGCCCGCCGCGTCGTGATAGCGCCCCGCGAGGTTGAGACAGCCGTTCATCTCACCGCCGTCGCAGGCGCGCCGCAGCAGCGCAATCGCACGCTTGGTGTCGCGCGCCTTTGGCATTTGCAGCAGCTCCATCGCGAGGTTGTTGCAGCCGAGCATGTCCTTGCCGCGGCAGGCTTTGCGCAGCAGCGCGATGGCTTTTGTGCGGTTCTTCGGCACGCCGTGGCCCGCGCCGTAGTCGTAGGCGAGGTTGGTGCAGGCGTACATGTTTCCACTGGTGCAGGCCTTTTGCAGCATGGCGATGGCCTTGCCCTGATCCTTGGCGGCGCCGCGTCCCTTCTCGTGCTCGGTGGCCAGCGCCAGGCAGGCGTAGGAATCCTTGGCGGCGCAAGCTCGCCGTAGCGGCGGTGCGACCTCGGCGTATCGCTTCGTTTGCAGCAAGAAGAACCCCAACACGAGGCAAGCGTTGGTGTCCGCGCGCTTGCACGCGCCGCGCAGCTGGCCTTCGAGCGCGGGCAGCTTGCGGTGCGCCTTGCTGACCTTCTGGAAGACCTCGCGCGCGCGCGCCGCGAGCGCCGTCTCGTAGCGTTTGAGCGCTCGCACGTACGCCGTCGCGGCCAGGGCTACCGCGAGCTCGGGGTTCTTGGCACGCTTCGCGCGCGCCAAACACGCCTTCGCTGCTTTCGTTGGGCAGGGCGCCGGCCACAGCTTCCCCGCCTGCGCCGAGCCAGCGATCACGAGCAACGCGAGCGCGCCCGCGAGCACGCCTCCAGCCGCAGTCATGCAATTCGACATCTCTGCACTCTATCGAGCAGCGGCTGTCATTCGGCCGGAAAAAACTCTCGACTCGCCACCTCTGCAAAGTTGCCTATGATCGTCATCGTCACCCAGGATCGACGCATGTCCGCTCGCCCACGCTCGCTCGTCCTTGTCCTGTTGTCGGCGCTCGCCGCCAGCGCCAGCACGCGCGTGGCTCGCGCGGACGACGCGGCAGCCAAAGTGGCGACCTACGAGCTCCGCTTCGAGGGCGAGGTGAGCGAGGGTGTTCGCGCGGCGGTGGCGGCGCGCGTGCTCGCCGGGCTCGCGGCCAGCGGCATGCGCGTGATGGGCAGCGACGAGGTCAAGGGCGTGCTCGGCAAGCGGTCGTGCACGACGGCGCGCTGCCTCAAGAAGCTGTGGGTGATGCTCGGCTCGCGCTACGTGGTGGGCGGCACGGTCAAGGGGGCCGACCGCACCTACGACGTCACGCTGTGGGTCAGCGACGCGCGCAACGCCAAGCGGCTCGCCGAGGTCAAGCAGCGCTGCGAGATCTGCGGTCTGGCGGCCGTCTCGCGCGCGGTGGACCTCGCGGCCTCGTCGCTGGCGGCGAAGCTCGCGGGCATGGCACGCGCGCCGGCGCGCTACATCATCGACAGCAAGCCCAGCGGCGCGGTGATCGAGCTCAACGGCAAAGTCGTCGGCACCACGCCAAAGGAGCTGACGCTCGTACAGGGCAAGCACCGCGTGGTGCTGCGCTTGGTCGGCCACATCGCCGCCGAGCGGTCGCTGCGCGCGGTCAGCGGCGTGCAAGAGCGTGTCGAGGTGCAGCTCGTCGAGGAAGGTGGCGGCGGCGTGCGGCGGCCGCTTTGGCGCACGCTGGCGTGGATCGGCGCGGGCGCGGGCGCCGCAGCGCTCGCCGCGGGCGTGGTGCTGCTCGCCATCGACGGCCAGGGCACGAGCTGCGGCGACGCGACGAGCGTCTCGGGCGGGCAGTGCGCGCAGCTACGCGACACGGTCGCTGGCGGCGCGATCCTCACCGGGCTCGGCGCCGCCGCGCTGCTCGGCAGCGCGTACCTGTTCTACTACACGTGGCCCAAGGGCCGCGAGCGCGCGCGACGCTCGCGCACGCGCTTCGCGATAAGCCCCACCAGCTTCTCGCTGAGCACCACGTTCTGAGCGCTCGATTCACCATCCACGTCGTCTCGCACACGCACTGGGACCGCGCGTGGTACTGGACGCTCGAGCAGACGCGCGTGCGGCTGGTCGATCTGATGGACGGGCTGCTCGAGCTGCTCGAAGGTGAGCCGCGCTATCGTTGCTTCACCCTCGACGGGCAGACGGCGATGATCGACGACTACCTCGCCGTGCGCCCCGAGCAGGAGCGACGGCTCGCGAAGCTGGCGCGCGCCGGTCGGCTCGCGGTGGGGCCGCTGTTCGTGCTGCCCGATCTGTTCATCCCCGACGGCGAGTCGCTGGTGCGCAACCTACAGCGCGGGGCGGCACGCACAGCGCAGCTTGGCGGTGCGCTGGAGCTGGCGTATTTGCCCGATCCGTTCGGTCACCCCGAGCAGCTGCCGCAGGTGCTGAGCGCGTTCGGGCTCGACGGGCTGCTGGTAGCGCGCGGGCTCGGCGACGAAGGCGAGCGCCTCGGCAGCGACTTCATCTGGCGCGCGCCCGACGGCAGCTCGGTGCACGTCACGCACGCGCTGGGCGGCGGCTACTGCAACCTGGCGGGGCTCGGCGTGGCGGGCGAGGTCGACTGGGGGCCGCGGCGGGGCAAGGGGTTCGCGCGGCCGGCGGGCAACTGGACAGCGCCTGGCGATCACGACGAGCAGCGCGCGCTGGCGCGCGTGGCGCGGCGGATCGAGGACATGGGCGCCTACTGTCCACACGGCCAGCTGCTGCTGATGAACGGCTGCGATCACCGCCATCCGCAGCCCGAGCTGCCGCGCTTGCTCGACACGGTGGCGACAAAGCTCGGCCTGCGCGTGGCACACGACACGCCGGCGTCCTACCAGCGCGCGGTACGCAGCGTCTGGCAACGTGCTGGCGCGGCGCCGCGCGCGTATCGCGGCGAGCTGCGCGGCGGGCGCTACGCCAACCTGCTGTCGGGCGTGCTCAGCGCGCGCGTCGACATCAAGCTCGCGCACGACCGCGCCGAGCGCGAGCTGCTGCGCTGGGCCGAGCCGCTGAGCGCCCTCGCGGCGGCTCTTGACGGCGGCGACGATCAGCGCGCGCAGATCGCGCACGCGTGGCGCGAGGTGCTGCTCTGCCAGCCGCACGACGACATCTGCGGCTGCAGCGTCGACGGCGTGCACGACGACGATCACGGGCGCCTACGGCGCGCGCAGCAGAGCGCCGAGCTGCTCGCCGAGCGCGCGGCACGCCGCGTCGCGCGCGTGCTCGATCCCGGCGCCGACGAGCGGCCGCAGGTCGTCAATCCGCATCCCTTCCGCGCGCGCGCGCTGCTGCGTACGGCCGCCCAGCGGCCGCTGCTCGTCGAGTGCCCGCCGCTTTCGGTGCGCCCGCTCGACGAGGTGGCGCTGGCGTCGGGCGCCGTGGCGCCGCCGCGCGCGACGCGCGTTGGTGATGGCGCCGTCGCCGTCGAAAACGGCGCGCTCTCGCTCTCG
>JAGQIK010000416.1 GCA_020431405.1 Myxococcales bacterium | reverse complement strand
GCGCCAGCGACGCCGACGGCGCGGCGCCCGACGCGAGCGACGCGGCGCCCGGCGACGGCCCCGGCACGCCGGACCTCGGGCCTGGCCCGAGCTGCCCGTTTGTCGCCGAGACCAACATGGCGATGACCGCCCAGCGCCTGCGCCTCGCCGTCGACCCCGACGGTCGCGTCTGGGTCGTCGCGCACAGCCAGCCCATGCCCGCCAGCAGCGCGCAAGAGACGTTCTACACGACGGGCGGCTTCACCCCGCCGCGCACCGTGCAGCTCGGGCTCATCGCGGCGGGGGTCGACATCGTCATCGACGCGCAGCGCCACATGCACATGTTCGCCAGCGAGCATCACGGCAGCGGCACGCGCCTGCGCCACCGGCGCCGCGACAGCTACAGCGCGACCTGGCGTCCCGACATCAACGTCAACTACGTCGGCGGGCTGCACTTTGGCGGCGGCGGCGTGGCGGCGCGCCTGCATCCCGACGGCCAGACGATGCACGTTCTCAGCCAGCAAGCCGTGAGCGGCGGCGCCATCACGCAGACAGACGTGCTGATGCGCGCGCAAGTCGACGGCGCCTACCCCAGCTACCGCTACGCGGAGCTCGCGTCGCGCCCGGAAACGACGTGCTTCAACTGCGACACGGGCGCGGTGCGCCTCGACATCCTCGACGACAACTCGACCTATCCCAGCGCCTGGTCGGTGAGCAGCTCGAACGGCAGCTGGCGCGCCGCGATCAGCTCCTCGGCGCAGGCCGTCACCGCCGGCAGCGGCGTCAGCGGCGATCCCCCTGCCGTCTACGCGGCATCGCTCGAAGCGACCGTCGCCTACGTTGCTGCCAGCGGCATCGACGTGGCGACCTTCACCGCCGGCGGCGGCAACACCGACACGATCAACGGCTACCTCGGCCAGGCCAGCACGTCGGCGCTCGAGCTGGTGCGCGCGCAGACCGGCGCGCCGCTGTTGCTGTTCACCACGCGCGACGGCACGACGCTGCGCTTCTGGTGGTCGGCGATGGCGAGCGCCGCACCGCAACAGTTCGCGGGCTCCGCGCTGAGCAACGGCCCGGGCAGCAGCGAGCACGTGATGCGCGCCGTCACGCGCGACAGCAACGGCCAGCGGCTGCTGTATCTCGTCTACGCGCGCGACAGCGGCAAGGTCGGCCTGCGCTGCCTGGTCGCGCCCTGAGGCCCAGGCGCCCCGCGCTGCCGCGCTAGCTGTTAGCTAGCCGTTGATGGCGTCGGCGATCTCGGCGGCGAGCGCCTCGGCGGCCTCGTGGTCGATGGGGCTCGTCGGCCAGGCGATGCCGAGGCCGTCGTGCTCGTTGGGCTTGGGGATGATGTGGAAGTGCACGTGGAAGACGGCCTGGTGCGCCATCGGGCCGTTGTTCTGCAGCACGTTGAACTCTTTGGCGCCCGTGGCCTCGAGCACCGCGCGGCAGATGCGCGGCAGCACGCGGCCGATGGCGGCCGCCGCGTCGTCGGAGAGCTTGTCCAGCGTCGGCGCCGCCTCCTTGGGGATCACCAGCGTGTGGCCCTCGGAGAGCGGGAAGATGTCGAGGAACGCCAGCACGTGCTGGTCCTCGTAGACCTTGTGACAGGGCATCTCGCCGCGAATGATCTTGGAAAAAATTGTCTCGGCCATGGGCGGACGTTAGCACGCGTGCCCGCTATACTGCGCGGCCATGACCCGTCCCTACGACTATCAGGCCATCGAGTCCAAGTGGCAGCGCTACTGGCGCGAACACGATACCTTCCGCACGCTTGGCCCTGGCGACGAGGGCTTCGACGCCAGCAAGCCGAAGTTTTACGTGCTCGACATGTTCCCCTATCCGTCGGGCGCCGGCCTGCACGTGGGCCATCCTCTCGGCTACATCGCCACCGACATCGTCGCGCGCTACAAGCGCATGACCGGCCACAACGTGCTGCACCCGATGGGCTTCGACGCCTTCGGTCTGCCCGCCGAGCAGTACGCCGTCGAGCACGGCGTGCACCCGCGCATCACCACTGAAAAGAACATCGACAACATGCGGCGCCAGCTCAAGGGCTTCGGCCTGAGCTACGACTGGCGCCGCGAGCTGGCGACCATCGATCCGCGCTACTACCGCTGGACGCAGTGGATCTTCCTCTCGCTGTATCACAGCTGGTTCGATCCCGAGGCCAACGCGGCGCGCCCCATCGCCGAGCTCGAGCACAAGCTCGCCGAGCGCAGCGCCGAGGAGCGGCGCGCCATCGTCGAAGACGCGCGCCTGGCGTACCTCGCCGACGTGCCGGTCAACTGGTGTCCGGCGCTCGGCACGGTGCTGGCCAACGAAGAGGTCACCGCCGACGGCCGCTCCGAGCGCGGCAACCACCCCGTCTTCAAGCGCCCGCTCAAGCAGTGGATGCTGCGCATCACGGCCTACGCCGAGCGGCTGCTCGCCGATCTCGAGCTCGTCGACTGGCCCGAGAAGGTCAAGCTGATGCAGCGCAACTGGATCGGCCGCAGCGAGGGCGCGATGGTCGACTTCGGCGTCGACGGCGTCGAGGGCGAGACGATCCGCGTCTACACCACGCGCCCCGACACGCTCTTCGGCGCGACCTTCATGGTGCTCGCTCCCGAGCACCCGCTCGTGGCGCGCGTGACGAGCGACGCGCAGGCCGAGGCCGTCGGCGCTTATCAGCGCGAGGCGGCGGCGCGCTCCGATGTCGATCGCCAGGCCGAGGTCAAAACCAAGAGCGGCGTGCCCACCGGCAGCTTCGCCATCAACCCGGTCAACGGCGCCAAGATCCCGATCTGGATCGCCGACTACGTGCTGATGGGCTACGGCACCGGCGCGATCATGGCCGTGCCGTCGGGCGACCAGCGCGACTTCGAGTTCGCCAAGCAGTTCGGCCTGCCGATCATCCCGGTGGTCGATCCCACCGACGACTGGCTGCGCGAGCAAGCCGCCGATGTCGGTCTCGAGGGCGACGACGCGGCGATCCGCGCCGCCTACTACGAAGCGCCCGAGCGCTTCAACAACGGCTTCGTCGGCGACGGCAAGGGCATCAACTCGAAAAACGACGAGGTCTCGCTCGACGGGCTCGCCACGCCCGAGGCCAAGCGCGTGATCACCGAGTGGCTGAACAACAAGGGCCTCGGCCAGTTTCAGGTGCAGTACAAGCTGCGCGACTGGCTCTTCTCGCGGCAGCGCTACTGGGGCGAGCCGTTCCCGATGCTGCACGCGACCGACGGCTCGCTGCGCGCCGTCGATCCGACCGAGCTGCCGGTGACGCTGCCGCCGATGGAGGACTTCAAGCCCACCGCCGGCGACCCAAACGATCCGGCCGCCGACCCGGCGCCGTCGCTGTCGCGCGCGCCCGCCGAGTGGCGCGAGGTCGAGCGCGACGGCGAGCGCTACGTGCGCGAGCTCAACACGATGCCGCAGTGGGCCGGCTCGTGCTGGTACTACCTGCGCTTCATCGATCCCGACAACGACGAGGCGCTCGTCGACCGCGAAAAAGAGCGCTACTGGATGGGCGAGCACGGCGTCGACCTCTACGTCGGCGGCGTCGAGCACGCCGTGCTGCACCTGCTCTACGCGCGCTTTTGGCACAAGGTGCTGTTCGACCTCGGCCACGTCTCGACGCCCGAGCCGTTCGGTAAGCTCTTCAACCAGGGCTACATCCTGGCGGCGGCGTTTCGCGACGAGCGCAACGTCTGCGTGCCGGCCGAGGAGGTCGAAGAGCGCGACGGCAAGTACTTCTATCAGGGCAAGGAGGTCGCGCGCGAGTACGGCAAGATGGGCAAGTCGCTGAAGAACGCCGTCAACCCCGACGAGCTGTTCGAGTCGTTCGGCTGCGACACGCTGAGGCTCTACGAGATGTACATGGGCCCCATCGAGACGTCCAAGCCGTGGAACACGCGCGACATCGTCGGCGTCAATCGCTTCTTGCAGCGCGTGTGGCGCAACTTCTACGGCGAGCTTTCGAGTGACGAGGCCGAGGCACCCGCCACGCCGACGCTGCGCGTCAGCGACGAAGCGGCCGACGAGGCGCTCGAGCGGCTTTTGCACCAGACGGTCAAGCGCGTCACCGACGACATGGAGCGCATGCGCTTCAACACGGCGCTGGCGGCGATGATCGAGCTCAACAACGAGCTGGTCAAACGCGAGACCATGCCGCGCGCGGTGGCCGAGACGCTGGTGCGCATGCTCGGCCCCTTCGCGCCGCATGTCGCCGAGGAGCTGTGGCAGGCGCTCGGTCACGAGGCGTCGCTGGCATACGAGGCGTGGCCGAGCTACGACGAGTCGAAGCTCGCCAGCGACACGATGGAGATCGTGGTCCAGATCAAAGGCAAGACGCGCGGAAAAGTCACCGTCGCCGCCGATGCCAGCGAGGACGCGATCAAGGACGCGGCGCTTTCTGACGAGAAGATCAGCAAGCACGTCGAAGGCAAGACCATCCGCAAAGTGATCTACGTCAAAGGGCGGCTGATCAACATCGTCGCTACGTAGAACGATCGAGCGGTGGCCGCCGACGAGGACAGCTAAGACCATGGGGCAGGAGATCGAAGCCAAGTTCGCCGTGCTCGGCGATGCCTGGCGTGCGGCAGCGCACAAGTCCGTGCCGATCAAGCAGGGCTATCTCTCGACGGACAAGCGTTGCACCGTGCGCGCGCGTCTCAAGGGCGAGAAGGCCTATCTGACGATCAAGGGCGCGCCCGACGCCGAGAGCGGGCTGGTACGACGCGAGCTCGAGTACGCCATCCCGGTCGAGGACGCGCGCGTGATGCTCGGCGAGCTCTGTACGGGCAGCGTCGTCGAAAAGACGCGCCACCTGGTGCAGCACGAGGGCGTGACCTGGGAGGTCGACGAGTTTTCGGGCGACAACGCGGGGCTTCTGCTCGCCGAGCTCGAGGCCGAGAGCGTCGAGGCCTTCGAGCGCGTGCTCGCCGAACGGCGCCCGCCGTGGATCGGCGAGCGACTCGACGAGCCGCGCTACACCAACGCCGAGCTGGCGCAGCGGCCGTTTTCGCGCTGGAGCGCCGCCGAGCGCGCGCGGCACCAGCGATGAGGGCCGCAGCGATCGTCGCGCTGCCGCTGCTCGTCGCGCTGTCGGCGGGCGGCGTGGCACAGGCCGCCGGCTGGCAGCCCCGAGATACGGCCCGCGCAGCCGCGCGTGTGACCCACGACCTCGTCGGCAGCGCGGCGCTGCGGCGCATGCGCCGCCAGCTCAAGCGCCGCGTGCGAGTGTGGGTGGCGCCGCTTCGCAACCGCAGCTCGCAGCACCTGCCCACGCGCGCGCTCGACAAGACGCTGCACAAGAGCCTCGCGGCGGCGAGTCAGCTCGATCTGTCGCGCGGCGGCGCGCCCGACCTGTTGTTGCTGCCGTGGTTCTTTACGATGGCCGACGCCGAGGGTGGCCGCGAGCTGAGCGAGATGTTCTTCATCGTCGAGGTCGTCGACGTGGCGCGGGCGCGCAAGGTCTGGGTCAGCGTCTACCGCGTGCGCGAGCTCGTCACGCGCGCCAAGCAGCGCGACGTGCATGGCAGGCCGCGCGTGGCCGTGCGCGTGCGGCGGCTCTCGCCCAAAGCCGGCCCGTACGACCTCTCGGGCACCTTCTGCGGTTACGACGCCGTGCGCCTGGCGCGCGGTCTGGCGCGCGATCTGGCCCGCAAGGGTAAAGCGCTGCAGGCGCTAGGGCGCGTCAAGATGATGGGGCTGCGCAACCGCACCAGCGAGCACGTCAACACCAAGCTGCTCGCGGCGCTGTTCGTCTCGGAGCTCGTGCGCCGCGCGCCGATAGACCTCGACGCCGGCTACGACGCACGCCACGCGCTGCGCGCACTGGGCTCGCGCGGTGCATCGCTGCCACGCCCGCGCGCGATGGCCAAGGTGCTGCTTTCTGGCAAGCTCCTGGCGCAGATCTCTGCCGGAAAGAAGAGCACCGTGCGCACCTATATGCTGACCATGCAGCTGGTCGACATGAACATGCAGAAGCACTGGGTCGGCAACAAGCGCCTCCGCAAGGTCGTCGCCAACAAGGCCGCGCGCGCCGGCGGCGCCGCCAAGAAGGACGGCTTCTGACGTGAGCGAGGCGGCGCTGCGCTGCGAGGGGCTGGTCAAGCGCTACCCGCCCGACGTAGTCGCCGTCGACGGCGTCGACCTCGAGGTGCGTCGCGGCGAGTGTATGGGGCTGCTCGGGCCCAACGGCGCCGGCAAGACGACCACCGTCGAGATCCTCGAAGGCTTGACGGAGCCCGACGCGGGTGTCGTCGAGGTGCTCGGCCAGCGTTGGGGCGCCGGCGACGACCGGCGCCTGCGCGGGCGCATCGGCGTGGCGCTGCAGGAGACGCGGCTCTCCGAGAAGCTCACCGTCTACGAGACGGTGCGCCTCTTTCGCAGCTTCTATGGCAGCGGGCGCCACCCCGACGAGGTCATCGAGGTGCTCGGGCTCGAGGAGAAGCGCGGCGCCAAGGTGGGCAAGCTGTCGGGCGGACAAAGGCAGCGCGTGGCGCTGGCCTGCGCGTTGGTTAGCGATCCCGACGTGCTGTTTCTCGACGAGCCCACCACGGGGCTCGATCCCCAGGCGCGGCTGCGCATCTGGGAGGTGGTCGAGCAGTATCGCGCTGGCGGCGGTACGGTGCTGCTGACGACGCACTACATGGAAGAGGCGGCGCGCCTGTGCGACCGCGTCACGATCATCGACCACGGCCGCGTGATCGCCGTCGACTCGCCGGAGAGGCTCGTCAAGTCGCTCGGCGCCGAGCAGATCATCGAGGCCGAGCTGGCCGAGCCCGCGGCGCTCGAGCTGGCGAGCATCGAGTCGCTCGCCGGCGTCAGCGGCGCCAGCTTCGATAGCGAGACGCGCCGCCTGACGCTGCGCGTGGTAGACATCGCGCAGACGTTGGCGCGCGTGCTGGCCGAGCTCGAGCGCCAGAAGCTCGTCGCCGAGACGCTGCGCACGCACGAGGCGACGCTCGAGGACGTGTTCGTACATCACACGGGACGCGGGCTGCGCGATGGCTGACCGTCATACTAGCGACCGGCATACTGGCGACCGGCGACGCGACGACAAGGTCACCGGACACCCGCTGTGGGAGCTGACCGCGGCGCGGCTGCGCGAGTTCGTGCGCGAGCCGGCGGCGGTGTTCTGGGTCTTCGGCTTTCCGCTGGTGCTCGCCATCGGTCTCGGCATCGCGTTTCGCAACAAGCCTCCCGAGCGCGTCAAGATCGCCGTCGACGGGCGCCTGCCCGACGCGGCCGAGGTGGCCAAGCGCCTCTCCAAGGGCGGGCGCATCGACGCGCGCGTGTTGCCGCACGCGCGGGCCGAGCGCGCGCTCGAGCGCGGCGAGGTCGGTCTGGTGATCGCGCCGCCAACGGCCGCGCCACCCAAGGCCAGCGCGGCGCCGCAGGGGGCCAAGCGCGCCGCGCTGAGCCTGAGCTATCGCTTCGATCCGAGCGCACCGGAGTCGCAGCGTATCCGCCTCGCCGTCGACGACGCGCTGCAGCGCGCCTATGGCCGCGTCGACGTCGTCGCGGTGGTCGACGTGCCGATGAAAAAGCCCGGCGCGCGCTACATCGACTTTCTGATCCCGGGGCTGCTCGGCCTCAACTTGATGGGCAGCAGCATGTGGGGCCTCGGCTATTCCATCGTGCACGCGCGCAGCCACAAGCTGCTCAAGCGCTACGCGGCGACGCCGATGAACCGCGCCCACTATCTGATGTCCTACGCGCTGTCGCGCTTAGTGTTTCTGACGGCGGAGGTGACGATCCTGGTGGTCTTCGGCTTCCTGGTCTTCGACGTCACGCTCAAGGGCAGCGTCTTCGCCCTCGCCGGCATCTCGCTGGTGGGCGCGACGTCCTTCGCCGGCATCTCGCTGCTGATCGCCAGTCGGCCAACCACCATCGAAGGTGTGTCGGGCTGGATGAACTTCGTCATGATGCCCATGTGGCTGCTGTCGGGTTCGTTCTTTTCGTACGAGCGTTTCCCCGACGCGCTGCATCTGCCGATCAAGCTGCTGCCGCTGACGGCGCTCAATGACGCGCTGCGCGCCGTGATGAACGAAGGGCGTCCGCTTTGGGCGACCTGGCCCGAGCTATGCGTTATGGTCGGTTGGGGAGTCGGCTCATTCGTCATCGCGCTCAAGATATTCCGCTGGCGCTAGCGGCCCTCGGCCTCGTCGCGGCGTTGGCCACCAGCGGCTGCGGCGAGCGCGAGGCGCTGCGGCGCTGCCAGGACGTGCGCTCGGCGCTGGCCAAGGAGAACGCCTCGCTGCGCGCGCGCGAGCAGGCGCAGAAGGTGCTGCTGGCGCGCCTACAGAGCGAGGCGGCGAGCCAGCCGACGAGCCAGGCCGCCGTCGACGTCAAGCTGCCCGGCACGCCGCCCAAGCCGCTGGCCGAGGTGCGCGTGCTCGTCGGCAAGCAAGGCAAGCTCTCGCTCGACGGCAAGGCCGTGACCCTCGCCGAGCTCAAGGCGCAGCTGGCGGTGCGCTACAAGGCGAACCCCAGCGCCCGCGTGCTCGTCTCCGCGGACGCTGGGGCGCACTACAAGCACGTCGTCGACGTCTTCGGCGCGGCCAAGGCCGTCGGCTACACCCGCGTCGGGCTCGTCACGCGCTAGCGGCTAACCGCTAGGCGCGGCGCGCGACCCAGATGTGCTTGACCGATACGCCGGCCTCGAAGGGCGAGCCATCGAAGTCGCCGAGGCACGCCTCGACGACGTAGCCGCTCTCCTCGAGCAGCGCGCGCACCTGCGCCGGATCGATCCACGAGAAGTCGAGCCGCCGGTAGCGCCGCTCGACGACCACGCCATCGTCAGAGAGCGTGTCCGTCCAGACGACCAAGCGCATGGTTTGTGCTGACTCGTCGATCTTGGAGATCGTCCACAGCAACGCGTCGCGCCCCTGCTCGTCTTGGTACTCGGCGCGAAGCTGCGGCGCCGCGTTTTTGCGCGCCAGCTCGGGATCGAAGACGAAGCAGTCGAAGACGAGCTGACCGCCCTCGCGCAGCTGCGAGCGGATGTGGCGCAGTCCGGCGCGCTTGTCATCGAGCGTGATCAGGTGCAGCAGCGTGTGAAAGGGGATCGCGATCAGCGCCGCCGGCGCGTCGAGCACGAAGTCGCGAAAGTCGCCCTCGACGAGCGTCACGGCGTCGGCGACGCCGGCGGCCTCGGCGCGCGAGCGGCACAGCGCCAGCATCGCCTTCGAGCTGTCGACGCCGACCATCGCACGTCCGCGGCGCGCGGCCTCGATGATGATGCGGCCGTTGCCCACGCCGAGCTCGACCACCGGGCCTTCTTCCTCGCAGCCGACGTAGCGCGCGGCGTAGAAGGGCGCGTGCTCTTTGGTGATGGCGGCGGTCTCGCACCAGATGTCGTAGATCGAGGCGAATTGGTCGTAGTCAGACATGGCCTCGGAGGTAGCAGCGGCGCGGCGTGGCGCAACCCTCCAGCTGCGAGCTGCTAGAGGCGCTCCAGCAGCGACAGCTGCGCCAGCGCGGCCACCACCGCGTCGTGGCTGCGGAGGGTAGGGCGTCCCAGCGAGACGGCGACGAAGCCGGCGCGCTCGAAAGCGCCGAGCTCGTCTTCGATCCAGCCCCCCTCGGGGCCGATGGCGACGAGCGCCCCGCGCGCCAGCTCCGCGCGCGCGACCTGCTCGATGGACTCGCCGCGCGGATCGGCGAGCAGGCGCAGCCCCTCGACAGGCGCTGCCGCGAGCCCTTCGAGGTAGGGCATCAGCAGCCGCTCGCGCCGAACGGCGGGCAGCCAGGTGGTCTGACCCTGCTCGCAGCCCTCGCGCAGCGCCGCGTCGACGGACGCTGGCTCGAGCCGAGGGCTCGACCAGTAGCTCTTGTCGACGCGCCAGGCGTTGAGCAGCGCGATCTGGCGCAGCCCGAAGCTGGCGGCAGCGGCCAACACCCGGGTTAGCGCCTTGGGCCGCGGCAGAGCCAACGCCAGCCGTCGCGCTGGCGGCGGCGGCGCCTGCGCCTCGAGCGCGAGCTCGAGCGTCACACCGGCTGCAGACAGCGCACGCACCGTGGCGCTTCCGTGCGCACCGCACACGATGCCGGCGCGCAGCACGTCGCCGACGCCGGCGCGCAGCACGCGCACGATGTGCTCGGCGCGGCGGTCTGCGGCCGGCAGCGTCACGCGTGCGGCGCTGACCTCTTCGGCGTCAAACAGGAGCAGATTCAAGCGCGCGCCGCCCGCATCTAGAAGATGTCGTCGGGGTCGGCCTTGTCGCCCTTGTCGCTGTCGCCGTCGTCGGGCTCGAGCGGGTCGGCCTTCTTCGGCGGCGGCTTGGGATCGTCGCGCGGCTCGGCCTTCTTCTTCTTGGGCGCGTCGCCACGGCGGCGCTTGCGCCGGCGCTTGGTCGAGTCGCTGAAGATGTTGTCGTCGTCGCCCGCCGGCTCGGCTGGCTCTGCGTCGCCTCCGCTCGAGGGTGCCGAGCCGCCGAAGCGGTAGACCAGGCCGACGTTGAAGTTGATGAACTGGTCGATGGCACCGCCGGCGACGTTGCGGTCGCCCGGCTCGGGGTTCATCGACAGGAAGTAGCGCCGCAGCGAGAAGCCGCCGCGCACCATCAGCCCGCGCCAGATGCCGTAGGCGAGCTCGATCTTGCCTTCAAAGCCGCCCGCCTTGGCGCGCGGGAAGTAGGTCTCGCTGGCGATCTCGCCCTGAGACACAACCAGCAGGTAGGCCAGCGAGCCGAGCAGCCACAGCCGGCGCCACACGCGGATGCGGCCGCCGCCGCCGAGGCGCACGAACTGGTAGCTCACGCTGGGGATCTCGGGCTTGGACTCGCCGTCGCCGTCGTCGATGGAAAACGACTCCATGCCCCAGCCGGCGGTGAGGTAGACGAGGTAGCGCGGGCCCGGAATGCGCGCGATGAGCCCCGCGCGCACCATGAACGAGCTGGTGGGGAAGGCCGCGCCGGTGCTCGTGTCGGAGCTGATACCGATGGCGTAACGAAATGCCGCGCTGATGCCGATGTGCGAGATGAAGCCGCGTTTGAAGTGCGCGGCGGGGTACCAGTCGACGTGCGCCGCGACGGCCGGCGAGAGCGGCAGCTCGTAGGGGCGCATGGCGCCGAAGAGGTCGTCGTTGTAGCGCAGGTTGCGCGAGAAGAACTCGGCGCCGGCGCCCAGCTCGAGCGGCGCGTGCGTCACCGGCAGCTCGCCCACCGGCCCGCTGGGCCGCTTCGTCACCGTGGGTGGCTTCTTTTTGCGCGTGCGCCGGACCACCGGCGCCTTGAAGCCGAGGTTCTTGTCTGGGGGCTTTTTGTTCTGCTGGTCGACGGCCCAGCTGGGGTCTTTCTTGGGCGGCGGGTCGTCGCGCGCCACCGCGCGTCCGGCCACCGACGTCGCGTTGATCGCCTGGATGATCTTCTGTCGTACGTAGCCGGGGATGCGCAGCACGCGGCGGAAGCCGCGGCGCCGCCAGGTAGCGGCTACGCTCGCGCGGCCGGTGGCGCCGTTGCGCACCACGACGATGCCGGTGTAGTAGCGGCCGCGCCGCCGCACCTGACCCGTGACGAACGCCGAGATGCGCAGCTTCGCCGACGTGCGGCGATAGCGCGCGCGCGAGCCGATACCCTGTCGGCGGATACGACGCCAGCTGACAAAGCGCACGCGCCGCCGCAGCACGCGCCACAACCGATTGCGCAGCACGCGGCCGCGGCGACCGCCGCGAAACGGCGCCAAGCCGATGCGCTTGCGCGCCTCGGCCTCGCTCGGCCGCAGCACCGGCAGCACGAACAGCAGCGCCAGCGCCACGACGATCCCTCTGCGCGCGCCGGTCATCGGGACGCTCCGTCAGCGACGGTGAGGTCAGCGCCGCCCGCGCCTGTGTCAGCCCCGCCACCGCCGCCGCCGCTGACGAGATTTTCGACCCACTTGATGAAGCAAGCGCGTTCGCCGGCGTTGAAGGCGGTGTCGTTGGAGGGCATGCGCGCGCCACACGGTGCGGCGCCCAGCTTCTCGACCATGTAGCTCCCTTCGACGTTGGTGGCGTCGAAGAGCGGGCGATCCTCGCAGCTGCTGGGCTTGCCGATCAGCTTCTCGGCTTCGCCCGGCGTCTGCAGATCGATGCCGAGGAACTTGGTGGCGCTGTCATGGCAGCCGGACTTGGCGCAGCGCGTGGCGACCAGCTTGGGCGGATCGCAGTTGCCGCCGCCGCCGCCTCCGTCGACCAGCGGGCCCTGTCCGTTGGTAAAGCGCAGCGGATCTTCGATGGAGCCCGCGCAGGCGGCGAGCAGCAGCACAGCCGCCACCGCGGACGAGAGGATCTTTAGATGTCGGCGCGTCGTTGCGTGGAGCACAGCGGCAGATTTTACCCTACTTGAGCTGTGCGAGCGGCCCCGTGCAGTAATTTGGGTTGCCGAAGGTCGAGATGGGGTCGCCCATGGCGTTGGCGAGCGAGACCAGCAGGTTGTTGTGCGGGTCCTTGTCGTACTTGAGGAAGCGATCGGTCTGGAAGTAGCCGCCGCAGCTGCCCGCCAGCACGAAGGGGATGTCGCGCCGCGTGTGACTGTTGCCCTTGCCGAGCTCGTTGCCCCACACCACGACCGTGTTGTCGAGCACCGTGCCGTTGCCCTCGGGGATGCTGTCGAGCTTGTTGAGCAGGTAGGCGAACTGCTCGGCGTACCAGGTGTTGATCTTGATCAGCTTGTTTTCGGCGTCGCCGTTGCTGTCGCCCTCGTGCGAAAGCGAGTGATGCCCCTCGCTGACGCCCGTCCACGCTTGCGTCGAGATGTTGCTCACCGCGCGCGACCACTGCAGCGTGATGACCTGCGTGAGGTTGCAGGCGAGCGACATCGCCGTGAGGTCCATGAACAGCTTGCCCACGGTGAGGTAGTTGCTGTTGGACTTGATGTCGATCTTGTTGCCGAGCGTCGGCACCTGACACGCGGCTGGCAGCGACGTGCTGCCATCGAGCAGCTTCTCCACCGCGCGCACGCCGGCGAGGTGCGACTCGAGCTTCTGGCGGTCGACCGTGCCGAGCTTGGCCTGCAGCGCGGTGAACTCGGACTTCACCGCGTCGAGCACGCTCTTGCGCTGCGTGCGCAGGCGCTGGATCTCGTTGACGTCCTTGCTGAAGGTACCGAAGAGGCGGTCGAACGCCTGATAGGGATCTTCTTCGGGGGGCACTGGCTTGTTGGAGCCGGTGTAGCTCATGCGCGACCAGATGTCGGCGCTCTTGACCTGCACGCCGAACTCGAGCGACTTGAACTTGGTGCTCGCACCGACCTTGTTGGCGATGTGCTGGTCGATGGAGATGCCGCCGCCCCAGCCGACGGTGCCGCCGTCGCCGCCCTGAAACTGGCTGCCCGCGAGCAGCTCGGTGCCGGTCAGCAGGTGGCCCATACCCTTCTGGTGGCCGTCGCCGGGGCCGTGATAGGCCGACTCCTGATCGACGCCCTCGAGCACGTTGAGCTTGCTCTTGAAGGGCGAAAGCGGCTTGAGGATCGTATTGAGCGCCCACGCCGACCCGCTGCCGGGGCTGCCGGTCGGCGTCCAGGCGCTCGGGATCGTGCCGTTGGCGGTGAAGACGATAACCAGGCGCTTGGGGAACGTCGCCGCGCGCGCGGTGCCTTCGCGAAGCAGCGGCACAAACGGCAGACCCGCGGCGCCGAGGCCAAGACCCTTGAGCAGCGAGCGGCGAGTGAAGCTCTTCTTCGTCATGATCACTTGCTCCCCGGGAAGGTCTTGAAGCCACCAGCGCGGTAGCGGAACGCCTCGCTGCGCACCAGCGCGATGAACAGCTCGCGCAGGTTGTAGCCAGAGTCGGCGAAGGCCTGGTCGAGCTGCGCTAGCGAGCAGCTGTCGGCCTTCGTCTCGGCGCGCCCAAACGCGTAGCGGAACAGCTGCTTGACCACACAGTGGCGCACCTGGTTGCTGGTGGAGAGCTTCTTGGCGGCCTCCACGGCGCCGTAGAACTTGCCGTCGAGATCGTCGGTGACGAAGAACTCGCCAGAGGCATCGACGGCGACGCCCGGCTTCTCTTCGGTGCGGTACTGGCCGATGCCATCGTAGTGCTCGAAGCCGAAGCCGATGGGGTCCATCATCTGGTGACAGCCGCTGCAGGCCGGATCGGTGCGGTGCTGATCGAAGCGCTCGCGCGTCGAGAGGTTCGGATCGAGGTCCGGCGGCTTGACGACGATGTTGTCCGGCGGCGGCGCCGGCGGGTTGCACAGCAGCTGCTCGCGCACGAAGTGGCCGCGATAGACGGGTGAGCTCTGGTTGCTGTTGGCGTTGACGCTGAGCACCGAGGCGTGCGTCAAGATGCCGGCGCGCTCGGCGGGGTCGAGGTCGACGCGCACGAGCTCGCTGCCGCTGACGCCCTGCACGCCGTAGAGCTTGGCGAGGTCGCCGTTGACGAAGCTGTAGCTGGCGGTGAGCAGCGTCTCGAGCTTGCCGTCGCCGTCGAAGATCACGTGCTCGGCGAAGCGCAGCGTCTCTTCCTTCATCGCCTTGGCGAGCGCCGCGCTGTACGCCGGGTAGACGCTCTGATCCTTCGTCACGGCGTCGAGCTTGCTGAGGTGCAGCCACTGCGCGATGAAGTTGCGCACCGAGTCGCGCGCGCGCGGGTCGGCGAGCAGCCGGCGCGCTTCCTTTTCGATCTCGTCGGCGCTCTGCAGCTTGCCGGCGTCGGCGGCGGCGCGAAGGGCGTCGTCGGGCGCCGAGTTCCAGATGATGTACGACAGGCGCTGGGCGATCTCGTGGTCGGTGAGGCGCTTGCTGCCGGGCGCCTCGTCAGGCTGGCTGCTGTCTTTGCCGAGCTCGACGCGGTAGAGGAAGTTCGGCGACTGCATCATCGTCTGCAGCGCCCAGCGGATGCCCTGCGTGAAGTCGCCGTTGTTTTTGCCGTCGGTGTAGACGGCCATCAGGCGGTCGACCTCGGCTTGCTCGAGCGGGCGGCGATAGAGCTTCGTGCCCATGGTCTGCACGAAGCTGCGCGCGCAGGTGTCGTCGCCGGCGCTCGGCGTGCAGGGCACGATCGAGGAGATGTCGAAGCTCTGAGTTAGCGCTTCGGCAGTGGTGACGTACTTCTCGGCGAGCAGCTGTGTGACCGTCGTGCCGACCTCGAAGCCCGCGACGTGCTCGTCGGGCGGGAAGCTGCTGGCGGGGTTGGTGGTGATGCCGAGCAGATCGCGCAGGGTGTTGTCGTACTCGGCGCGCGTCAGCCGGCGGATCTCGGCGGGGCTCTGCTGACCGCAAAGCGGCTGCGTCGTCGAGCCGATGCCGCCACCGCCACCGCCGCCGCCGCCGCCGCCACCGGCGGGGTTGCCGTTGGTGCCCGGCAGCCCTGGGTCGCCGATGGAGCCCGAGCAGCCGGAGAAAACGAGCGCTAGCGTGGCGGCTGCGATGATCGAGGCTGAGGTCAGTCGACCAGACTGTCTTGCTTGGTTTTTCACTGGGCGCTCCCGGCGCATCGTGACATCTCCTACTGACCAGTGCGGAGAGACGGCCGTTTGTGCGTTCGGCCGTGTGATTCCTGTCATCTTTGGCGATCCAAGAGTCGTGCCCCGGCTCAGCGGCCGCCAGGGCCTCAGAATCAGACGCGCCGCGTCGAGCACCCTCGGCAAAACGTAGACGACACTCAGCACTGTCCGTAGACAGTCCTCTACGCAACTCATTGTAGGCACTGGGGATTTAGCCCCACCTGAATCGTTGCGTACCCGCAACATGGTGTTGCTGCGGCGTCGACACGCGTCGACGGCGCCGTCGTTTCCGGCGTGATTGCAGACGGGTGGCGCCGCGTGAAAAGCGTTGCGAGCAGGCGACGACGCGCAGTCAGTGATTGACCCAAAGTCATATCTAGACTAAAGGTCAATCATAGACTCCGAGTAAGAAACTGACCCGGGGCAGGAGCTGCGGACAGGTGTCGACAGCAGAACGCCGCCGTCGCGAGCGCGAGCAACGCCGCGAGGCGATCATCAGCGCCGCCGAGCTCGTGTTCTACGACCGCGGCTACACCGACGCGCGCATGGACGACATCGCCGCGCGCGCGCAGCTCTCCAAGGGCGCGCTCTACCAATACTTCAAGAGCAAGGAAGACCTGCTGCTCGCCGTGACGCTGCGTTGGCGCGGACTGTTGCTCGACGCGTTTACCGCCGAGCTGAGCCAACGCCGCTCCGGCATCGCGCAGGTACGGGCGCTCTTGCGGCGCACGATGGAGTTTCTCACCGACCATCCCGAGCGCGTGCGTTTGATGCTGCAGGTGATGGCGGGTGGTCCCTTCGAGCCCGATCGCGACAGCGAGACGTTCTCGGCGACGCGCGAGCGCGGCATGCGGCTCTTCGAGCGCATGGCCGAGGCCGTCGAGCAAGGCAAGCAGGACGGCACCCTGCGGCGCGACCTCGACCCGATGATGTTGTTTCTGCACCTGTGGGGCAGCGCCATCGGCGTCGCCATCGAGGTGCAGTTCGCGCGCATCGATCCCGAAACCGAGATCATCGAGCGCGAGCTCGGCTTCTCGCTCGACTCGATCCTTCCTTCGTTCGTCGACTTCTTCACCGATGCGCTGCGTCCACGCGCAGCGGGAGGTGGCCATGAGTAGAGCTTCCGTGTCGAGACTGAGCCTGACCGTGTTTCTCGCCAGCGCGCTCGCCGGCGCACCCGCCGCACACGCGACGAGCTTCGAAGAGCTCGTGCGCCGCGCCGACATGGCCACGCGCAGCAAGACGTCGGCTGCCGTGCTCGAGATGCACGTCAAGACCGCCAGCTACCAGCGGCGCATGCGGCTGGTGTTCTGGCAAGACGATCGCGGCGGCCGCGAGCGCGTGCTGATCCGCATCCTCGGCCCGGCGCTGTGGCGCGGTCACGGCACGCTCAAGATCGGCAGCCAGCTCAAGCTCTACAACCCGCGGCAGAACCACGTCACCGTGGTGGGCAGCTCGATGCTCGGTGACTCGTGGATGGGCAGCCACTTCAGCAACGACGACCTCGTCAAGGAGACGCGGCTCGCACGTCACTACACGGCCAAGCTGCTCAAGAAGTGGGACGGCAAGTCGGACATCGGCGCGGCGACCTACTATCGCTTCCGCCTCGTGCCCAAGCCGACGGCGCCGGTGGCGTGGGGCAAGATCGTCTACACGGTGCTCGAGAAGGGCACCACGGTGCTGCCGATCAAGGCGGCGTACTTCCGCAAGTACCGCGACCGCAAGCCCAAGCGCACCATGTCGTTCACCGACATCAAGACCATGAGCGGTCGCAAGGTGCCGGCGGTGATGACGGTGCGCGTGATGAGCAAGCCGGGCGAGTTCACGCGCCTGACCTACCGCAAGCTCAAGCTCG
Source organism: Myxococcales bacterium (assembly GCA_020431405.1). Lineage (GTDB taxonomy): Bacteria > Myxococcota_A > Polyangia > JAGQIK01. Next base: position 41,854 of record JAGQIK010000416.1, on the reverse strand, counting down.
ACATCAATATTCCAGCGTCCAAGTTCACCGAACAAGCGCTGCGGCGCTGAGGCGGCTGACATGGCGAAGACCGCCAAGATCGCGTGGCGCAACCTCGGCCGCAATCGCCGTCGCACGTTGATCACGGGCAGCGCGCTGGCGCTGAGCACGGCGCTTTGCATCGCGGCTTACGGGCTGACCGACGGCATGAACGTCGAGATGCTGCGCGTGCTGACGCGCTACGACCTCGGCCACGTGCAGGCGCACCACGCCGAGTATCGCGAGCGTCCCACGCTCAAGCGCACGCTGCCGCGCGCCGACGCGGTGGTTGCCGCGCTGCGCAAGGACGCGCGCGTGGCCTACGTAGCGCGGCGCGTGCTGTCGTTCGGACTCGTCAGCCGCGCCGACAAGTCCACCGGCGTACAGATCATCGGCGTGCAGCCCAAGCGCGAGCGAAAGATCAGCGGCATCGACGCGTCGCGCGTCTCGGGGACGTTTCTTCCCGACGACAAGACGCCCTGGCCGCCGCGCGGCGCGCTCAGCCAGGCCGAGAAGAAGAAGGACGAGGAGCTGACCAAGAAGGCCGAGGACGACGTGCTCGGCGAGCTGGATGCGCTTTCGGGCATCGGGTCGGGTAAGGGCACGGGCGCAGGCGCAGGCACGGGCGCAGGCACGGCGGCGAAGCGGGGCACGGGCGCGGGTGTGCGCGGCGAGACGCGCAAGCTCGCCGACAAGCTCTCGCCGCCGCCGGCGCGCCCGCCGGACGTGTATCTCGGCGTGGGGCTGGCCAAGCGGCTGGCGGTCAAGGTCGGCAGCAAGCTCGAGCTTCTGGCTTACGCGGTGGATGGCACGAGCGAGCAGGTGACGGTCAACGTCGTCGGGCTCTATCGCACCGGGACGTCGCAGTACGACACCGGCCGGCTCTACATGCACATCGCCGACGTGCAGCGGCTTTCGCACCTCGGCACGCGCGTTCACCAGGTCACGGCGCTGGTCAAAGACGTCGACACCGCGCGCGACGTGGCCAAGGCGGCGCGCGTGGCGCTCGGCGTGTCGGACATCAAGGCCGTCAAGAAGAACCCCAGCAGCGCGCCGCTGGTGCAGTCGTGGAACGAATCGCGACCCGACATCGAGAACATGCTCAAGCTCAACGAGGGCTCGATCGTGTTGATCATGCTGTTCATCTACCTGGTGGCGGCGCTCGGCGTGATCAACACGATGTTGATGTCGGTGCTCGAGCGCACGCGCGAGATCGGCGTGCTCAAGGCCATCGGTATGCGCGGGAGCGGCGTGCTGCGCATGATCGTCACCGAGACGACGGCGTTAGCCGTGATCTCCGCGGTCATCGGAGCAGGGCTGGGGCTTTTGCTCAACGCCTACCTGGCGCGCTACGGCATCGACCTGTCGAGCTCGAGCGAGAGCTTCACGCTCGGCGGCGTCGGCTTCAAGCCGGTGTTCAAGGCGGTGATCACGGCGCGCGGCACGCTCGTGCCCGTGGTGGTGCTCACCATCTCGTGCTGTCTAGCCTCGCTCTACCCGGCGATCCGCGCGGCGCTTCTGGCGCCCGCCGCCGGCATGCGCGAGCTTTAGGAAGGGAGGGCCAACATGCTCACGCACAAGCTCGCCTGGCGCTCCTTTCTGCGGCACAAGCGACGCTCGATCATCACCGTGTTGGCGGTCGCGATCTCGCTGGCGGTGATGATCTTGATGGTCGCGGTGATGAACGACAGCCACGAGCAGATCGCCGAGCTGGCGATCAAGATGGGTGTCGGCCACATCACGGTGCAGGCCCCAGGCTACAAGGAAGAGCGCACGCTCGACCACGTCGTCAACGATCCGGAGCCCGTTCTCGCCGCCGCGAGGCGTGTCCCAGGCGCCATCGACGCCGTGCAGCGCGTGATCGTCTCGGGGCTCTGCTCTACCGGCGAGGACAGCGCCGCGGTGCTCATCGCGGGCGTCGACCCCAAGCGCGAGCCGCGCGTCTCGGACATCGCCGCCAAGAAGCGCCGCCTCAGCGGCAGCTGGATCCGCAGCCGCGCCGAGATGCGCTTCAAGAACCAGCCGGCAGACGTCTACGTTGGCCGCGCGCTGGCCAAGCGCTTGGCCCTCGCCGTCGGCGATCGGCTGGTGCTCACCGCCACGCCGCGCGGCGGCGGCCGCGCCGTCAGCTCGGCCTTCCTGGTGCGCGGCACGTTCACCACGGCTGTCGCCGAGCTCGACTCCACGCTGGTGCAGATCCCCATCGACGCGGCCAAGCGCATGCTCAAGATGCGCGGCGCGGCGACCGAGGTCTCGGTGCTGCTCGACAAGATGGAGCGCACGGCGCCCGCCACGGCGGCGCTGAAAAAGGCGCTCGCCGGGGTCAAAGGCATCCGCGTGATGCCCTGGCAGCAGGCGCGCAAGGACCTCGCCGACGCGCTCGATATCGATACCGCCAGCGGCTACATCACCGTGGGCATCCTCTTTCTGATCGTCGCCATCGGCATCTTCAACACGATGCTGATGTCGGTGCTCGAGCGCACGCGCGAGTTCGGCGTGATGATGGCGATCGGCACGCGGCCCTCGCGCATGTTCAGCATCGTGCTCTCCGAGGCCTTCGTGCTGGCACTGGTGGCGTCGGCGTTCGGCGTGGCGATCGGGCTCGGCTTCACGCAGTGGGTCGCGTCTTCGGGGATCGACATCAACAAGATGGTCGGCACGGAGGCCTACGAGTTCGCAGGCGTGGCCTTCGAAGGAAAGATCTACGCGCGGCTCTACGTCGCTGACGTTTTGATCTGGGTCGGCGTCACCGTGGCGCTGGTGCTGCTCTCGGCGATCTATCCGGCCTGGCGCGCGACGCGCCTGCAGCCGGTGGAGGCGATGCGACATGTCTGACAACAAAGAGCAAGCGGCGCCGCGCATCATCGAGGTGCGCGACATCGTCAAGAACTACAAGCAGGGCAAGCTCGAGGTCAAAGCGCTGCGCGGGCTGAGCCTCGGCGTGGAGCCGGGCGAGTTCACCGTGCTCGCCGGCAGCTCTGGCTCGGGCAAGACCACGCTGCTCAACATCATCGGCGGTCTCGACGGCGCCACCGCGGGCGAGGTGCTGATCGAGGGGCGCTCGCTGGGCGGCATGAAGCGCCGCGCGCGCGCCGACCTGCGCCTGCGACGCATCGGCTTCGTTTTCCAGGCCTATAACTTGATCCCGGTGCTCACGGCCTACGAAAATGCGGAGTACGTCATGCTGCTTCAAGGCGTCTCCAGTGACGAGCGGCGCAGACGGGTCGACGAGGTGCTCGCGGCGGTGGGGCTTTCGGGGCTCGGCGATCGGCGCCCCGCCGAGCTGTCCGGTGGCCAGCAGCAGCGTGTCGCCGTGGCGCGGGCCATCGCCGCGCAGCCGGCGCTGGTGCTCGCCGACGAGCCCACCGCCAACCTGGACTCCAAGACCGGCACGGATCTGATCGACACCATGCTCGAGCTCAACCACCAGCGAAGCGTCACCTTCGTCATCTCGTCGCACGATCCGAAGGTCATCGAGCGCGCCCATCGCGTGGTGCGCCTCGAGGACGGGCGCATCGTCGCCGACGATCGCCAGCCGATGGCCGCGTGACCACGATGAACAGGCGCGGCGCGCGACCTCGTGCACTGGCCTTCGCGCTGCTCGGCGTGCTGCTGCTCGCCTCGCAGCTCGCGTCGCGGCGCGCCGAGGCCGTGGTGCTCAGCGAGGACGAGCTCAAAGGTCGCAGCGTGGCGCTGACGTTCGTGCTGCGCAGCTTCTCGTTCATCTTCGCCGGCCGCGCGCTGCAGCCGCCGCAAAACCTGGTCGACGCCAACCCGTCGGGCGCGGGCATCTTCGACCTGCGACACAACCTCACCTGGCGGCAGGGCGCGCTCAAGGTTGTCGCCGCCGGTCAGCTGACCACCAGCGTCTTCTTCTCGGGCCCCCAGGGCGGGCTCGGCCTCGGCCGCGGCGCGGCGCCGGTGCGCTGGCTGCCGCTGACCATCGAGACCGACAACAGCGGCGCCTACCGGTTGCGCTATCAAGCCGACCGACTCTACATCGCCTACACCCTCGGACCGGTGACCGTGACCCTCGGGCGCCAGCCGATCACCTTCGGTCGCGGGCAGCTGTGGAAGCCATCAGACATCATCTCGACCTTCGCGCTCACCGAGGTCGACACCGAGTTCAAGCCCGGCTCCGACGCGGCGCGCATCGACTGGAACATCGCCTCGCGCACGTCGCTGACGTTGATCGCGGCGCCGGCCGAGCTCGCCGCCGACCACGACGCCGAGGTCTCGCTCTACGCCTCGTCGTTCATGGCGCGCTTCAAGCAAGGCTTCGACGGTGGCGAGATCGGCGTCAGCGGCGGCCTCCTGCGCGGAGACACCGTGCTCGTGCTCGACGGCATCATCGACCTCGGCAAGCTCGATCTCTACGGCGAGCTGGTGGCGAACATCTTCAGCAGCAAGTCGCTCAGCCCCAACGCCGATGACCCCGCCCAGGCGGCGCTCGGCGACGTGGCGCTGCGCGCGGTCCTCGGCGCGCGCATCAAGCCGATCCCGAAGCTCACGCTCACGCCCGAGGTCTTCTACAACGGGCTCGGCTCGTTCGAGCGCAGCGACTATCTCGCCATCGCGCGCAGCCAGCGCTTCAGCATCGGCGAGATCTACAACGTCGGGCGCGTCTACGCCGGTCTCGTCGCGCTGTGGGAGGTGCACCCGCTGCTCACGCTCAGCGCGGTGGGCATGGCCAACGTGCACGACCCTAGCGGCCTGCTCTCGCTCGGCGCGGTCTACAGCGTCTCCAACAACGTGACGGCGATCGCCGGCGCCTACATCCCCATGGGGCGCCTGCTCGACACGCGCGACGCGGCGTCGCCGCTGCCGCGCAGCGAGTTCGGCCTCTATCCGTACTTCTTCTTCTTCGAGCTCAAGGCCGCGATCTAGGACTGCGCGCCTGATCTGGCGCGTTGTATTGCGCGGCTAAACGATACCGTTAAGACAATACTGATTTGCTTTTCTCTGCGGGCTGCCATCATCAGCCTCATGAGACTTACCGCTACTACGATCCTATCGCTCCTGCTGCTCGCCGCCTGCGGCGACAGCGCCGCACCCCCCACTGGTGACGACGGCACGGTGCGCGCCGACACGCGCACGCCCGACGCGGGTGTGAGGCCCGAGGCGAGCACGCCCGACGGCCTCGCGCCCGACACCACCAGCAGCTCGACGCACAGCTTCGCCGAGCTCTACGACAAGGTCTTCGTCAAGCAGGGCTGCGCACACCCCACTTGCCACGGCTCGGTGGCGGGCAAAGGCGGGCTGTCGCTGCTCGATGTCGACACGGCCTACGCCGATCTGATCAACGCCAGCTCGCGCACCAAAGAGTGCAACGGCGCGGTGCGCGTCAAGCCGGGCGACGCACACGGCAGCCTGCTCTACGCCAAGGTCTCGGGCTCGCCGGGCTGCGGCTTTCGCATGCCGCCCAAGGGGCCGCTGATCCCGGCGTCGATGATCGACGCCATCGAGGCCTGGATTATCGCGGGAGCAAAGCGATGAGCGTGCGCTTCTCGCCGGAGCTGAGCTCGCGCTCGGGCCACACGAGCGCCCACGCTCACAGCAGCGGCGCGCGGTCTTCCTCGTCCTCGGGTGTCTCCTCGGCGTCGAGCAGCGCGAGGTGCTCGGGCTTGAACCAGCGCTCGAGCATCATGCGCAGCGGCACGAGCAGCCCGATGAAGAGCGGGAAGACGATGCCCAGCGCCGACGCCTTGACCACCCACAAGAGCACCAGGCACACGAGCTGGATCAACGTGAACTTGTGGACCTGGCCGCGCGGCACGGCGCGCAGGTAATAGGTCGGCGGGTAGAGCGACGGATCCATGATCCACAGGCGCAGTCGCTCGAAGAGCTGGTTGCCCCCCATCGATCCGACGCCCATGAACAGAAAGAGCCCGAACAGCACGCACAGCGGCACCAGCTTGAGCAGCGACAGGAACGCCAGTGACACAGCCACCAGGCCGTGTACGGCGAGGCCGGTGACGCGCTGCTCTTTGACGCTGACGATGCGCTCCTGACCATCGTGTGACTCGATGGTCGCGAGGCTGCGCACGTGGTTGAGCGAGCGCACGGTGGCGGCGACCATCCACGGCAGCCCGAGCAGCGAGCACACGGCGACGAGCACGCCGACGACGAGCATGTCGAGGTTGTAGCCCACGCCTTTGCGCAGGCTGTGGTGCTTGGAGTTGACCAGCCGCACCGTGATGTTCTGATCGAGATAGAGCAGCAACGAGACGAGCAGCGCGGGAACCGCCGAGGCGGCGATGACCCAGCCGGGCAGGCCGAGCGGGTTGACCAGCCACGGACGGCCTGACGAGGTGGCCAGGCTGGTGGGCACCTTGAGCGTCTCGAGGTCGACCTCGTGCAGCGCCACGGCGACCGCCGACATGCAGACGATGGCGATGGTCGGTCCGAAGTCGGCGAGAAACTCACGCACGGGGCGCAGCAGATAGCGTGACTGGCGCAGCCGCGAGAGCGCCATCGCGATCATGAACGTACCGCCGGCGTTGACCAGCGACAGCAGCGCCGTGTCGTGCGAGACCTTTGGATTGGCGAAGTTCATCGCGACGTCCTTGACGGCCTCGTAGATGAAGATCAGCGAGATCAGCGCGGCGAAGGTCTCGTCGGTGAAGCGCGTGAAGTAGCGGATGAACGAGCAGGCGTCCGTGACGGCGAGGATCACCAGAAACAGCGCCGTCCACAGCCCCACGCAGCACAGCGTCTCCATGAACGGCAGGCCGTAGCGCTTGCAGAGCGAGTACAGGATGCCCATGAAGATGATCACGGGGCCGGTGCTGCCGAGGATCGTCAGTGGCTGGGCGGAAAACAGCGCATAGGCGATGCCCGCGATGGCGGTGGCGACGATCATCTCCACCGCGCCGATCTGTCCCTCGGTGAGCACCGACAAAAGGCCGCCGAAGGCGATCGCCGGCGCGATGCAGGCGAAGAACAGAAAGAGCGTCGACCCCACCGCCTTGCTATTGAGCCCGTCGGCGATGTCGCTCTTGTACGACGGGTAGCGCCGCTTGATGTCGGCGACGACGCCGCCGGCGAGCTTGCCCGTGCGCTGCAGCTCCGGCGGGATGGCGAGCTTGAAGTGCAGGCGCTTGTCGAGCGCGTCGGCGTAGGCCGCGCGCAGGTCGTCCGCCGTCGAGGCTTCGATGGCTGCGGCAGCGAACGTGTCGTCGCCCATCAGGTCGGCGAACTCGGCGGCGGTGTCGATGTGCGGATGGGTCGCGCGGCTCGAAAGCAGCACCCACAAAAAGTGCGTCGGATCGCCGTCGGGGTCGATCAGATCGGCCGAAGGCTTGGCGAAGCGCACCAGCGCCAGCACGTCGGGGCCGGCGGTGTGCAGCTGCTCGTGGATGATGGCGACGGAGTTTTCGAGCACGTCGGGACCGAGGTCACCGTGCACGCGCAGCACGCGCGCGATCTCTTTGGCGTGCGCTTCGTCGCCAGCCTGCTTCTTTTCGGCGAGCGACTCGAGGATCACATCGCAGCACTCGTCGAGGTGCGCGACGTCGACGTCGAGCAGCAGCAACACCTCCGAGGGCAGCCCTGGCAGGCGCGTCAGCTCGACCGACGGCCGACGCCTGCGACCGCGCTTGCTCTTGTCCTTCGCCACGGCCCGGTCCTACTCCCCGTTGAGTCGCCAGCTGTACGGCAGATAGTCGAGTCGCGTCGCCGCGGTGATGCGCTGCGACGCCTTGCCATGATACTTCGCTAGGTACTTGGCGACGGAGCCTGCCGCCGCGGTGAAGTCCGCAGCGTACCATTTGAAGAGCGAGGAGACGCGCGGCGGCGCGTTCTTCGTCGGCGGCAGCACCACGCCGCGCGCGCTGTTGATGAAGGCGCGCGCCAGCCCCTCGAGCGTCGTCTCCAGCCCGGCTGCCGTGAAGGCGCGGCAGCGCAGCGGTGGGCAGCTCTGCGCGCCGCAGACCAGCGCGAAGTGAACCCGCGGCTCCTTGAAGGTCGGTCGGATCAGGCTGTTCTCCAGCTGATCGAGCGTCATCGTGCGCCCGGCGACGCGATGGCGCAGCGCCTTGAAGAAGCCCGGCACCGTCATCACGCCGCGAAAGCCCGGGCTGCGCGCCACGATCGCGTTCACAACCAGCGCGTTGTAGGCGTTGAGATAGAAGGCCAGCCTGCTCGCCCGCGATCCGCCTGGCGCGCGCGCACCGACCCAGGCCACGACCTGCTGAAGCTCCCCCTTGGCCTCCTTCGCCATCCGCGAATACCCCACCCGCCCGGCACGACAGTACTTCCGCAGCAACCGATCCCACACCACCGCCCCACCCACCTTCGCCACTGCCACCTTCGCCGTCGCCACCTTCACCTTTGCCTTCGCCTTCGCCTTCGGCTGAGTCCCAACATCACCCTTGACCCCAACATCAGCTGTCGCCTTCCTCACCTGCGACTCAGCCTTGGCCTTGGCCTTGGCCTCGACCTTCCGTTTAGGCTTCGACCTCGACTCAGACTTCGACTTCGACTTCGACTCGCACGCACCCAGCGCGATCAGCAGCAGCAGTATCCCGACACGCATCGCGCTCTATACTAGTCGCCACCCATCCGATGCCGCGCGCGCAAAAACACATCTTCGTCGCCTACGCCGCCGACGCCGCCACCCCCCTCGCCAGCTTCGTCGCCGCGCGCCTCTCGCTCTCGCCCACCGAGGCCACCGCCCTCGTGCGCGGCGGCTCGGTCTACATCGGCGACAAGCGCCAGCGCTCGGCCCAGCACGCCCTCGCCGCGGGCGACCGCGTCACGATCTACCTCGCACCCGCCGCCAGCGAACCTGCCGGTGAGCCCGAGCGCATCCTCGTCGTCTTTCAGAACGACGACCTAGCCGTGATCGACAAGCCCGCTGGCGTCGCCTCGGCCGCCACGCGCGCTGGCGGCGAGCGCACCGTCGAAGACTTCGTACGCCGCACCTTCGGCAAGCAGGCGCGCCTGATGCACCGCCTCGACCGCGCCACCTCGGGCCTTCTGCTCGTCAGTCGCCGCGCCGCCTCGCGCGCCGACCTTCAGCAAGCCCTCGCCGAGCACGCCGTCGAACGCCGCTACCTCGCGCGCGTCCGCGGCCACGTCGCGGTCGACGAGCAGACGTTCGAGGGCCGCATCAGCGTTGGCGGCGGCCGCGCCCACGTCTCTACAGATCCGCGCGCAGCGCCCGCCGAGACGCACGTTCGCGTGCTGCGCCGCGACGCCGACGATACGACGCTGCTCGAGTGCCGCCCGCGCACCGGCCGCACGCATCAGATCCGCGTGCACCTCGCCCACGCCGGCCACCCGATCGTGGGTGACACGGCCTACGGCGGCACCGACGCGCCACGGCTGCTGCTCCACGCCAACGAGATCGTGTGGCGCGAGCTCGACGTTCGTTCGTCACGCGTCCCGCGAGCGCTCGCCCCCTAGGGCCGCGTCGACGTATGTTGATCGAGCACGCGGTTTGGACGCCATCCTGGCTAGCGGTTTGGCGCGGGTAGGTTGATCGCGCCCGGAAGCTCGAGCGCCTGGCCGAACGCGATGCGGTTGTCTTGGTTTTCAACGAAACGGTTGTCGGCCTCGATGTTCGGTGCGGCGCCGTCGCTCAAGTAGGCGGCGACGTTGCTTCGTCGGACGAGCGAGCGCTTCATCGATCCGGTCGAGCGTACCCAACCGACCCCTATCAACGCGGATCCGTCGACGTGTAGACGGTCTAGCTCCAATCTGCCAGCGACCGTCGAGCGAGCGCCCCCACGAAAGGACCCGTCATCAGCACCGACAGCGACAGCAAAGTTGTCGCCGGGTAGCGGCGCGACGTTTCGCACCAGCGTGCGTGACAGCGACGCGACGGACGCCCGCGCGACGAAGCCCACCCCGACGGTGTTGATTATCGCGCTGTCTGCGATCTGGACATCACTCGAGCGGCCCTCGTGGCGCGTCGCGCTGATGCCAAACCCCCAACCGCCCGCGGCGAGAACATCACGAAGCTCGATGCGTTGAAACCGCGCCTTGGTCGCGTTGAGCTCGACGGCGCCCTGCTGATACGCGTATCGAAGACGGTCAGGGTTGGCCAGATCCGTCTTCCGCCGGCCCTCACATCGTAGGTGCGTATGCCGATGCCGGCACTGACCGTCTTGGTCGGATCCAACGCCGCGCGCGTGTCGTCGATGGCGCAGCGCTCGATGGTGGCGCTGCCACGCACGTCGATGCCCACGTGGTGGTTTCTGATGATCTTGCTGTCACGAAGCGTCAGCAACGCGCGCGCCGGCCCCGCGCCGATGTAGCTGGCGATTCCGATGCCGAGCGTGTTGTCGCTGGCTGGCGCGGTGTCGCGCACGATCGAGGCCTCGATGTTCGTCGATCCGTTGAACATCTTGACCCCGATGACGTTGGAGCGCTCGACCACGCTGTCTCGCATGGTCAGGTGCGCTGCGACCTCGACGCGACCAATACGCACGCTGGAGCCATTGACGCCGTGGCCGACGCTGAAGCGCCTGTCAAAGCTCGTGCTCGTGCGCGTGGTCGAGACGAGGCTGCGTTCGATCGTGACGCTCGAGCCGAAGAAGGCGACGCCGAGGAAGTGGTTGTCTTGCACACGCGCGTCGCGAAGCGTCAGCGACGGACTGGGCTGTGGCGGGTAGGTGTCGCCCGACAAGTACGGTAGGACACTGATGCCGCGCCCGTCGGCGCCGGCCGCGTCGGGCTGAGTCTCGGAGACTATCACCCGCTCGATCACGGCCGTTCCGCCCTCGAGATCGACCCCGATGCCGTGGTTGCGCGAGACGGTGCTGTCACGCAGTCGAAGCTGCGGCGTCGTGCTTGCGCTCGCGATGCTCGGCGGCACGAGCACGGCAACTCCAAAGCCTAGCTGGCCGCTGCGCTCGTTGGTTTGGGTGTCGCGCACGACGACGCGCTGACCGTCGACGCTCTCGGCGCCGACGCCGGCCGTTCGGTTGCGCGCGACGAGCACGTCGCTCAGCGTCAGAGTAGCGGCTTGGCCCGCCCACGAAACGCTCTGCAGGCCGAGGCCGTAGCCGTGGAGGTTTGCCTTGGTGCGTGCGACGACCGCGCGCTCGAGCCTCGCCCGCGCACCGAGCGCCAGAACCCCAGCGGTGTGGTTGTCGAGCACGGTGACGCTACGCAAGGTCACCGTCGCCAGCTCGGGTGCACCTTCGATCGCGTAGACGCCTCGTGCTGTAGACCTTACCTCGATGCCACTGCCGAGGCGCTGATCGGACTGCTGCGTCAGCGTTCCATGTACGACGCTGCGCTCGACCACCAGGTCACCGGCATAGGTGCCAACCCCCGCGCCTCGGTTTCGTGCGATCACGCTGTCACGCACGACGAGCGTGGGGCGCGTGCCACCCCACTTGCGAGCGGCGATACCGTTCCCCGCGGCATGCCGCAGCGCCTCCGGACGCGTGTCGCGCACCATCGAGCCCTGCACCGTGCAGGTCGCACCGAGCACGTCGATACCCGCATGCCGGTTTGCTGCGACCAGGCTGTCACGCACGACCAGCGATGACTGAACGTCGGCGACCACGCCGGCTTCTTCGCAGTCGTGCACGACCACGCGCTCGACCGTCACCGCGCCGCGCCGTTCGACGTGCACACCCACCGCGGTGCTGACCACCGAGACGCCGCGCACCGTCACGTCACGCGCGCGGATCACCAAGGCGGCATCACGCGTCGTGCCGGCGATTTCGACGCGCTCGGCGCAACGCCCCTCGAGGGTCAACGCACGATCGATGACGACGTTTTCCTCGTAGCGGCCAGCGGCGACGACGACGTGATCACCCGCGCCGCGTGCCGCGGCCGCCAGCGCGGCGCCGATGCTGCGGTAGGGGCTCGTCGCGCTGCCGGTCTCTGCGCCAAGGTGCGCGCCATCAACGTAGATCGTTTGCGTGCTCGTCGTGACGTTGCCCCAGCGGCCACTGCCGCAGTCGCCCACGGATTGACACGTGCTCGAGCCGACCACGGCCATGGCGTACTGCCCGCACGGCGCCTGTTGGGCGGGCGGCTCGCACCAGCCGTCCTGGCCCACGCTCCAGCCGGGCAGGCAGGGCATCGGTGCGCCGATGGGGGTGCAGGTCCAGTCGGGACTGCTCTGGATGCCCGGGGCTCCCGTCGTGCTGGTGCACTCGGCGGCGCCAATGCGCCTGCACGTCCAGTCGGGCGGCGCTTCGAGGCCAGGTTGCCCGCCGATCTCGCACGGCCCCACGCCGACCCGCTTGCAGCCGCCGCCTGGTATTGGCACCTCGTCGTCACTGCACGTGTCGAAGATCGGCACGCAGGCGGGTTCCTTGGCGGCGAGATTGGGACCGCACGGCGCGAAGTCGGGCGCCGCGACGGCAGCCTCGCTTCCGCCATCGCCCTGGAATGCCCCGCCGTCGTCACACCCTGTCAGGAACGCGGCCGCCAATACGACCAGCATCGATGTACGAGCGAACGCCAGCGCGTCCATCATTCCTCCCATCTGGCAAGAGATCGGAGTGCAGCTAGCGGGCCAGAGGGTACGCCATCTATCCTGCATATGCAGCTCTCCACCCCCAGCGGCCAACGTGGGCGGCGTTGAAGCCAGCGGGTCGCCAACTCGGCCCGCGCCGTGCGGGGCGCCAAACCACCATTCGCGCGTCTTGGGTTGGCGCCGGCGAGTCTGGTGTCGCGCGAAGGCGTGCGACGTCGCACGACAAGATGCGACGTGCCACCGCCTCCAGCGACCCGGAGGAAGCCCATCCAGAGCGGCGTCTGCAATGACCATTTGCTGATTAGTGCGGGCGAGACAGCCAGCGCGTGCTCCCTCTGCTCGCCCGCCGAGTCGATGACGGATCGCATTCTCCAGTTGGCAGAGGCTGTGCTGAGGTGATGGGCCATGAGCGCCGCAAAGAGCCTGCTTGTAGTCGGGTCGTGTCTTTCGCTGTTCGCTTGTGGCACCGAGGCCGGCGACCCACCATCCGCTGACGCACGCGTCCCTGACTGCGGCTCGCTGCTGCGCGCGGTCGGTGGGCGCTGCACACCCGCACTCGACGAGTGCACTGGCGATGACGAGGTGCCACTACCGGGTGGTGGCTGCAAGCACGTCGGCGTGAGGATCTGCGAGGTCGGCGGTCAGTCCGGCGTCGCCGCGCCACCCGACTACGAGTGCCTGCGCGTTGGTGTCGCCGAATGCACCGCCGCCACAGGCGGCCCGGGATTGCGCGGCCCGCCCGACTGGACGGCCTGCAAGGCTATCGGTGCGCCGATGCCCTGCATCGCGGGCTGGGCCGTGGGCAAGCGTGGTTTCTGCGAGCCACCCAGCGAACAGCAGCCGTGCGGCAGCGCTTCGATGGCCGTTGTCGGCAAGCGCACCTGCCAGCCGGTGGGCGAGTGTGGCCACGGCCGCTGGGGCAACGTCCTGACTGGCACCGAGACGATCTATGTTGACGCTGCCGCCATCGGCCCTGAGCTCGGCACCGCCGATAGTCCCTTTCACAGCATTGCCGCCGGCCTGCGTGCGACGCCGCGAACCGCGCGCGGACACGTTGTTATCGCTGCCGGCCGCTACGAAGAGTCGCTGCGGATCGATCGACCGGTCAGGATCGAGGGCCGCTGCGCAGCGCAGGTCACCATCGCCGGCATCGAAGCAAGCACCGCCGCACTGACTATCGACGCGCGCGACGTCACGCTGCGTGGTGTGACGGTGACGAGCCCCGAAGTTGGCGTGCTCGTCGAAGGGCGTGCGACTGCGGTCCTCGAGTCGGTAGTGGTCCGTGACTGCGAAGACCGCGGTATTCAAGGCAAGCCCCTCGCGACCATCACGGTGCGCGATAGCTTGCTGGCAGCCAACCGCTACGCAGGCATCGATGTGCAAGGCGTAAAGCTCGTGCTCGAGCGAAGCATGGTGCGCGACAGCCGCGTCCGCTCGCGGGACGCACACTTCGGCTTCGGTGTGGGCGGTTTCAACTCGCCTATCGCGATCCGCGAGTGCGTCATCGCGCGCAACCGCGGTGCTGGTGTCGTCGCGATCGGCAACGGCAAGCTCGACATCGTGGGCACCTTGATCCACGGAACCACGCCTCGGTCCGACGGCCTAGGCGGGCAAGGCGTGAGCACAGCCTCTGCGGCCACGTTGACTGACGTCAGCCTACTCGACAACACCGGGTATGGCGTGTGGACCTTCGGCGCTTCGGTGCGCCTAGAGCGCGTGCTTGTCACGGCGCGCCCGCATCCAGGCGGTGGAGCCGCATATGGGATCCTCAGTACGGTTTACCCTGCGGGTCGAATGCCGACGACAACACTGCGCGACGTGCTCGTTGTCGACGCTGCGCTGACCGGAGTCTTGAGCATTGGTGATCTCGATGCCGAGCGCGTCGCCGTGCGGCGCATACGAGGCGTCGACGTTGCCGACGTCCGCGGCGTTGGCTTCGCGATCTCCGTCGGCAACAAGGACATGCCAGCTACGGCACGAGTACGTCTCCGTGATGTGTCGCTCCTCGACAGCAACCTCGTAGGCCTCTTCACGCTCAACGCGGTGGTGACGATGACACGCAGTCTAGTCGCGCGGACCCGCGTCGGCCCCGATGTCGAAAACCCAGGTGGCTGGGCGATTCAAACGCTCGGCTCGGAGACGGAAGATCGGTACGAGCTCGACCTTAGGGATAGCCTGCTGCAGTACAACACCACGGGCATCGTAGCCGACAACGCGAGAGTGCGGATTCGGCGCGTCGCGGTCTCGAGCAGACCAACAGCGATCCACAATCGCGGTGTCGAGGTTCGCGACCGCGCCTGGTTGCCGGTGTTCTACCCGCGCGCGCCCGCTCTGGTTCTCGAGGACTCGTTAGTCGAGGGCAACAACATCGGCGTTCATGTTCTTCCAGCCAAGGCAGTCGTACGACGCTGCGTTGTCCGAGGAGGAAAGGCTGTGGTCGACGAGCGCGCATCCGACGGCCTGTTCATCGCAAGTGGAATCGTCGCCAACCACTTCAACGGACATGCCAGCGACGTCAGCGTCTCACAAACGGTGGTCAACGACTTCGAGGGCGTCGGAGTGCTGTCTCGTGGCTCGTCTCTCGCACTCTTCGGCAGCCGAGTCTTCGACATACATCTGGCCGGCGGCAGGTATGGCAACGGTGTCGCCGCAGACTCGCTAACAGCGGGCTCGTCACCCGTCGTCGTCCCGGGCCGCCTCGATCTCGACCTCGTCGACATCGCGCGCGTCGAGGTCGGCATCGTCTACGACGACTCCAGCGGCTGGATCCGTCGCTCGCGCGTGCGCCACAGCAGGGTTCCCCTCTTTCTCGACAACGCCAAGCCCACCGTCGGCCGGTTCAACCTGTTCAGCGACAACGACGACGACCGGATCAGCTACGGCAGGGCCCTGCCGCTTCCTGCCTCGCTCTCGCTGCCCGCGCGCTAGCGACTCGCAACTATCTCGCACGAGACACGAGGCGTCGCGCGCGCGATGCGACAGCACGCGACGCCTCGCGACGGCTTGCCAGGCGAAAGCGCCAAGGCCGCGAGATCGGGTTGCGCGGGGCTGGCACTCGTGATGCATCCGCCTTCTGCAGACACAGGAGGCAGCGATGAAGACGCAGCGTGTAAACGTGACCCTGGGCGTGACATTTGTTCTGGCAGCTGCCGTCAGCTTGACCTCGGCTTGCGGCGGCGACGAGGGCGTCTGCATCGACCGCGACGGCGCGACCGTGTGCGTGCGACATAGCGCGCTCGACGACGGTGCTTACTGCGAGCCCGTCGACCCCAACTACTGGGTCTGTGGCGCCGGCAACAAGCTCGAGCTTCAGACCTACCAGTACAACAAGGTCGTGCCGGTGCCGGCTGTCTGCAAGCAGTGCATTGGACAGCTCGATCTGTCGCAGGCGGCTCGCAGCGAGCTCTGCCAGAGCTGCTTTCGGTCCGTCGCATTCGAAACCGACCCGCGCATGGCAGCGCCGCCCGAGCAGATCAGCGGGGCTATGTTCGACTCGCATCACAACGCGAAGGCAGCCGCTGCCCCGAAGATCGCGACGTCAGTGCACCAAGGCCATCACGTCGCGGCCGTTGGCAGCAAGCGCGTCTGCCCGATCTGCGCCGCACACGTGGTGACGAAAGGCGACTCGCCCAACATCGCGACGCCCGATGGCTTGACCAAATAGCGCCGGTGGCGTCGCTCAGTAGCGATGCGTCCAGAGGGCGTCTAGGCCGCCGAGGCCCTTGTCACCGAAGACCGCGGTCAGCAGCCAGCGCGCCGAGATGCGGTACTCGAAGATGCCCTCGGCGACGTTTTCGCCCTCGGCGGCGCCGATGATCACGCGGCCGCCGATGTAGACGCGCCGCGTGAGGTACTTGCCGAACTCGGCCGACGCTTTCGGCTTGTTCTTGCCGGCGCCCACGTCGTCGATGTTGACCTTGGCTACGTCGAGGCCGATGGCGCCGGCCACGGCGTCGATGACGCCGATCTTCTTGAGCACCGCCGAGGCGGCGGCCGTCGCCACCGCGGCCTCGGCGCCGGAGCCGCCGCTGCCGCCGCGCGCGGTGAGGCGGCCGGTGAGGATCAGGTTGACGATCTGCGCCCGCTCGAGCGGCGGCTCGCTGCGCAGCACCAGCGCCGGCTTGCTCGCTGTGCCTTGCACGCCGAGGTAGACGCGATAGTCGGAGATGTTGGCGGCCAGCGAGAGGTTGAGCGCCGGGTCGATGCGCTTGGAGTCGTTGAAGGCGACGCGCGCGTTGTCGAAGCTGTAGCGCGTGTCGAAGATCTCGACGTAGCCGCGGCGGATCGCGACGAAGCCGCCGATACGCGTCGTGCCGTCGGGGCTGATGCGCGTGCGCAGCTGCGCGTGCGCCTCGGCGTCGATCTGCTTGGAGCGCAGAAACACCGGGTCGGCCTTGGTCTTGATGTCGAGCGAGAGGCCGGTCTTGCGCTGCACGCGCGCCGCCTTCTGCTCCTTCTTGCGCGCCTTGACGGCGCGGGCGTCGACAAACACGACGTCCTTGAGCTCGCCCGCAGCGAGCAACGAGCGCTGCTTGGCCAGCTCGTCGGGTAGCTTGAGCGACGTGTTGCCGAGGGTCACGGTGGCGTCGACCTCGCGCTTGCCGGCCGGCATCTTGGCGTCGACGTCGACGGTGCCCGAGTAGATCGCGCCCTGCACCGGGCCGGCGCCGATCATGAACTTGTCGGCGTTGGTGCTGAGCGCGAAGCGGCGCGGCTTGAGCTTCTTGTCGAGCGTCACGCGCGCCTTGCCCGTGATCTTGCCGCCGCCGGACTTGACGCTCAGCTGCTCGAGCACGATCGCGCTCGGATCGGCGCGCACGCGCGCGACGATGTTTTCCAGCGTCGACATGCCGACCAGCCGCAGCTTCTTGGCGTCGAGCTTGACGTTGGCGTTGACCACGGGCTTGGCGACCTTGCCCGTGGCCGTGGCGTCGAGATCGAGCGTGCCGTCGAGCTCGCGCACGGCCTCGACGATCTTCTCCACCGCGGCCAGGCGCAGCTTGCGCGCCGTGACCTTGGCGTCGATGTTCTTCTTGGCGTCGAGCCGCACCTTGCCGACCAGCCGCCCGCCGGCGCTGTGGCGCAGCTCGAAGTCGGCCTTGGTGCCCTGCTTCGCGTCGTGCGACGCGGTGAGTGACAGCTTGCCGACGTCGATCTCGTCGAAGCGCACGCCCACCATGCCGAGCGTGACGCGCGCGCTCGGCGCCAGCAGCTTGCCGCTCGCCGTCGCCGCCAGGTCGAGCCGCCCGGCGAGCTTGAGCTTGGGCTCGACGCGCGCCAGCCGCGAGAGGTCGATGTTGGGCATCGCCACGTTGGCCGATAGGCGCGCCGACTTGTAGCGCTTGGCCAAGGTCAGCACCGGCTGGTCGACATCCGCCGAGACGCGCACCAGATCGATGTTGGCCGCGTTGACGCCGAGACGCGCGCGCGTCTTGTTCGTCTCGCCGTCGACCTTGAGCTCGACCTTGACGTCGCCCAGCTTGCGCTCGGCGGCCACCGCCTGCGCGAGCAGCGCGTGCAGCACCAGGCGCGGCTCGCCCAGCGAGCCTTTGACCGTCAGATCCACCTTGGCCTTGCCCACGAGTGTCTCGGGCAGCGTGCGCAGGCTCGGATGCACCTTGGCGAGGCGCTTGACGGCGATCGACGGCACCTCGACCTTGACGTCGAGCGGCAGCCGCGCGAGGCGCGCCAGGTTCAACCCGGCCACCGCCACGCCCACATCCAGCGGGGCGCGCGCCCTGACGCGCACCAGCTCGTGGCCCGCGTGGCTGGCGCGCAGATCGACGTCGCTGCGCTTGTCTCGCACCTTGACGTCGAGCGCGGCGCCGGCGCCGCTGAGCTTGTCGAAGCGCGCGCGCGCGAGGCGCAGCTTGAGGTCGACGTCTGGACCGAGCAGCGGACCGCGCGCGTCCACGCCGAGATCGAGCAGCCCCGCCAGCGCCGGCGGCTTGCGCCCCAGCAGCTTGCGAAAGCGCGCCAGGTCGAGCCGCTTGATGTGCACCGTGGCGCGCACGGGCTTCTTCGCCAGCGTCGGCACCGGCGATCCGCGCCGGTAGCGCAGCGGCAGGCGCGCGTCGATTTCCACGCGGCCGGCGCGGCGCAGCGCTAGCCGCACCTTGGCCGTCAGCTCGCGTCGCGCTTCGGCCTCGACGGTGCCGCTGATGGCAGGCAGCGCCGGCAGCGGCTGCACGCCGCGAAGCTCGACCTTGGCGCGCAGGCGCGGCATCCCCTTGGGTGCGAAGCGCCCCGAGACGGTCACCGTGCCGCCGAAGATCGAAAGCTGCGTACCCGGCAGGTTTATCGGCCGCGACGGGTCGTAGCGCAGCCGGATCGGCTTTTCGAGCGACACCACGCGCTTGCCCTGGCGCGCCTGCAGCTTCTCGAGGGTGACCGCGATCTTCGCGAGGCTCACGTCGGCGAGCTTCGCCGGCAGGCTCACCGCCGCGCCGACCTTGGCGGCGAGGTCTTTGCCTTCGGCGTCGACGGTCAGATAGGCGGCGCGCTTTGGGCTCTTGCGACGCACGTCGAGCGCCACCGTCGCCACCGGCGCCGGCTTGCCGCCGGTGACGAGGCCGCCCGCGCGCAACGAGAGCGTGCCGTGCGGCGCGCGCAGCACGTCTTTGCCTTTGGCGCGCAGCCGCAGGCTCGCCACGCCGTTCTTGCCGTTGACCGAGATGCGCGTGCCGCGCAGATCCACGCTGGCGTCGAGCTTGCCAGCCGGCGCGCCTTCGACGCTGGCGTCGAGCCGAATGCCGCCGCGCAGCTTGACGCCCGGCAGCGGCAGCGTGCCGAGCTTCGGCACGCGCAGCGCGACCTTGGCCTTGACCTGCTCGAAGTCGCCGCTGCCGCTGGCATCGAGCTTGGCGCCGCTCGCCGCGAGGGCCAGCTTGTCGAGCGTCCACTGCTTGCCGGCGAGCTTGGCGCGCAGCGAGAGCGACTCGAGCTTGGCGCCCGCCGCCTCGAGCGGCGAAATGTCGAGCCCCGCGCGCAGCTCGGCGCCTGGCTCGGTGGGGATGCCGCGCCCCGCGGCGCTCAGCTTCAGCGACAGCGAGGGCGGCAGATTGGGCGCCATCTTCTCGCCGAGCTGCGCCGCGCC
Source organism: Myxococcales bacterium (assembly GCA_020431405.1). Lineage (GTDB taxonomy): Bacteria > Myxococcota_A > Polyangia > JAGQIK01. Next base: position 22,295 of record JAGQIK010000416.1, on the reverse strand, counting down.
GAGCGCGCGCGCGCCCACATCGCGCAGCGCGAGCACCAGGTCGTAGCTCGGCGAGAGCTTCTCGTCGATGCCCGCCGTGCCGCGCAGGTCGATCTTGCCGTGGCTGCCGAGCACCAGCTCGAGCGCCAGCTTGGCTTTGGACAGCGGTCCGTCGACCTTCAGGTCGAGCGCGATCGGCTTGTTGCGCTCGAGACCGCCCACGCGTAGCGACAGGTCGACCTTGGCGCGCTTGGGCAGCTCGGCGCGCGCGGAGAGCTTCAGATCGAGCGACAGCACGCGCGCCGGCTTTCCGTCCTCGGGTGATTTGGGCGCCATCGCCGCGGGCAGGGCGACCACGGCGTTCTCGATGTGAAGCTCGCCCAGCTCCACCGTCAGCTTGGGCAGCTTGGTGGGGCCCTTCTTGGGCGGCTCGGGCTTGGGCGGCTCCTTGGACGGCAGCACCAGGTACGCGAGGTTGAGCGATCCGTCGGCGCGCTTTCGGATCCACAGCCGCGGCTCGATGATCTTGATCGAGTCCACGCGCACCACGCCGCCGAGCAGCTTGCCCAGCGCGAGGTTGATCTCCACGCGCGCCACCGACGCACACGGCTGACCGTCGCGATCGTCGAGCGCCACGCCGACCAGCGCCAGCTTGCTGGTGTAGTCGCCCTCGATGCGCCCGATGGAGAGCCCCGGCAGCGACTTCTTGGCCACCGAGAGGATCGTGTCGCGCAGCCAGTCCTGACCGCCCGGCGTGCGCAGCACGCTCAGCGCCGCCACCACGATGATGATCACCAGCAGCACGGTCCACCCGAGCAGCTTGAGCAGCCGCCGCAGCCAGCGCCACACCATCAGTATGCCGTCCCGATGGTGATCATGAACGCGATGCGCTGGCCGGGGTCGGGGTTCTGTCGCGTGCTCGCCGGCAGCAGCAAGCGGTTGCCGAGCCGGTTGAGGCGCACGCCGACGCCGGCGCGGATCGTGCCGATGGGCGTGTTGTACATCAGCGTGCCGCCGACAGCGATGTGCATGAGCCTGAGCTCGATGTCGCTCGGCGTGACGACGTTGTCGCCGGCGTCGACAAAGCCGACCAGCCCGAGCCAGTTGCCCGCCAGCTTGGCGATGCGCCAGCGCAGATCGGCCGACAGCAGCAGCGCCGCGTTGCCGCCCGTGGGCGTGTTCGCCGCGCCGCTGGTAGGCGAGAGCAGGCCGGTGGTGAAGCCGCGGTGGTCGACCGGGCCGCCGAGCCGAAAGCGCTGCGTGATGGGGCTTTCGTTGCTGCGGCCGTAGACCTCGATGTGTCCGAACATGGCGCGCACGGCGAGCACCAGGCGCTTGGTGAAGATCGGCAGGTAGCCGCGAACCTCGGGCACGATCTTGACGTAGTCGAAGTCGCCGCCGTAGAAGATCGCGCCGTGCTCGAGGCGCACCGAGAGGTAGATGCCGAGCCGCGGATCGAGCGGGTCGTCACGAAAGTCGAACACCAGCGACGGCGAGATGTACATCAGACGGTAGAGCTGGTCGGCGTCGAGGCGCAGCTCGGTGTCGCCGATGTCGAACGCCTCGCGGTCGACGTCGAAGAAGCCGTTGAGCCGCATGTTCCAGCTCAGCTCGACGCGCAACAGCGGCGCCGCGACGGCGCGCCCGAGGAAGCGCCGTTTGAAGAACCCGTAGGCGACGCCGAGCGAGGCGCGCGGGCCGTGCAGCCGGTAGCCGAGCTGCGTCTCGATGTCGTAGCCGATCTCGGTGAATGCATCGAGGCCCGTGTTGAGCCAGTCGGGCTGATCGAGACGCACGTCGGTGGTGATCGTCGGACCGTGGCGCTGGATGTCCCAAACCGCCGGCAGCACGACGTAAGCCGGCTTGAAACGTAAGCGCAGCCGCCGCAGCCCGCCGAGCCAGTTGTGGATCGTCCACTCGGCGCGGCCGCGCACCTCGTGACGCGAGCGCTCGATGCCGAATCCAAAGCCGAGGCGGATCTCGCGCAGCTTGGCGGGCTTGACCACCAGCTGCACCGGCGCCGGATCGCTTGGCTGCTCGGGCAACGACAGGCGCACCGACGAGAAGACGCGCAGCCCGTTGAGGTTGGCGCGCGTGGCTTGCATGTGTCGCTCGTCGTAGGGCGTGCCGGGTTTGATCGTCACCTGGCGCAGCAGCTTGTCCTTGGGCAGCGGCCCGTTGCCCGAGAGCGTGACCTTGCCGAAGCGCACGCGCGGACCGGGCTTGGCGACGATTTCGATGCGCGCCCACCGTGCGTCCCGGTCGACCTGCACCTTGCCGCTCGTCTCGGCGTAGGCGTAGCCGCGCTCGCGCAGCGCGTTGGCGAGCGCCTTCTTGGCCGCCAGATAGTTGGCGTGCTCGAATCGCTTGCCCGCCGCGAGCTTGACCGACGCGCGCGCCTTGCCGGCGACATCGCGCGGCAGCTGCTCGAGCCCCGTGATCTTCACCTCGCGCAGCGTGGTGGGCTTGCCCTCGTCGACGGTGAGCACGATATCGACGGTCTTTCCGTCTTTCTTCTTTTTGACCTCGCGCTTGATCACGCGCGCCGCGAAGAAGCCATGCGACGCGTAGAAGGTGAGGATGCGCTGCACGTCGAGATCGAGCGCGCCGGGGCGGTAGAGCACCGGCGGCCCGAACCACGGGTCGTCGTGCATCGCCAGCCCCTCTTCGAGCTTGCCCTTGTCCACCGACTTGACGCCGTGCAGCGTGACGTCGTCGACCCAGCGCTCGCCGGGGCGCAGCTTGCCGGCGCAGGCGCCGAGGGCCAGCGCGAGCGCGCCCGCGCAGATCGTGCGGCGGATCCAGCGCGAGCGACGACTGCTGGCGGCGAGGTAGCTCAAGTCGGGTTCGTTGTTCCCGAGGGTGGGGGTCCCCCCCTCGCTCGAAGAGCCAAAAGGGCTTGGGATCTAGGACTTAGCGGCGCGATGGGCGGTGGCCTAACGCTTGCTACTAGCTCCTAGCGGTTCCTAGCATACAGGGGGGACGATGCGAACGAGAACCGTGCTCGCCGCGCTAGCCTGCATATCGCTCTTCGGTTGCCCCGGTGGCTCGATCTCCAGTGGCGGCCCCGGCGGTGGAAACGGTGGCGCAGGAACCGGCGGCGGTCTCAACACGCCGCCCACCGGAACCCCGATCAGCGCCAGCGAAGAAGTCTGCGACGGTCTCGACAACGACCAGGACGGCCAGGTCGACGAGATCTGCGCCTGCGATCCGGTCAAGACGCCCGAGAAGGCCTGCTACACGGGCCCGGCCAACACGCGCAACGTCGGCCAGTGCAAGGACGGCAAGCAGGCCTGCACCGACAGCGGCGAGTTCGGCAAGCTCGGCGAGTGTGTCGGCTCGGTGCTGCCCTCGGTGGAGATCTGTGGCGACGGCATCGACAACGACTGCAACGGCAAGGTCGACGACGCGCCAGGCTGCGTGTGCAAGCCCGGCGAGCAGCGCGACTGCTACAGCGGACCGCCCAACACCAAGGGCGTCGGCGAGTGCAAAGCCGGCGTGCAGACCTGCAACGCCGACGGCAGTGGCTGGGGCCACTGCGAGGGCGAGGTCCTGCCCGGCAAGGAAGCCTGCAACGACAGCAAGGACAACAACTGCGACGGCAAGATCGACGAGAACTGCATCGCGCAGCACGTGCCGCAGCAGTGCGAGGTCAAGACGCTCAGCCACGTCGTCGGCGCCGGCGACTGCGCCGCAAACCAGGCCGTCTACATGATGGACGACGGCGGCGGCCCCAACTTCATCTGCTGTCCGCTGCCGGCCAACGACATCCTCACCGCCGCGCCCGCCATCGTGCGCTTCGGCGGCTGCGCCGCCAACGAGGTCATCACCGGCGCCACTGCGCAGTTCACCTTCAAGTGCAGCGCGATCAACACCAACCGCTACGCCCTCGGCGCGGCGCAGAAGCCGTGCTACTTCGGCAGCGGCGCGTCGGGCAGCGTCGGCGTGTCGCACTGCTTCGCACATCCGGCGTCGTTTTCAGTGCTGCAGCAGAACCTCTTCGGCAGCGACGGCTGCTCGGGACAGCCCTACGGCGCGCTGTTCGTCAAGAAGCTCAGCAAGTACTGCCGCGACATGAGCGCGGCGACGCTGGTGTACAAGGGGAACGCGGGCGACCCGCCGCCGGGGACGCCGGTGACGATGTTCAAGTAGCGCGCGGGAGGCCTCGGGCCTCGGGCCTCGGGCCTCGGGGCACAGGGGTTTCGTCCCCTAGCTGCGCAGGATCGCGTAGATCGGCATGAAGAGGCCGATCAGCGTGAAGAGCGCGATCGCTGCGGCGAGCAGCAACGGTGGCGTGAGCACGAGCGCGTCGGTGACATTCTGGCGCGTTCGGGTGTAGTCACGGGCCGGTTTGGGCGCCTGCTTCTTCGCGCGCGCGCGCTTGGGTGCGCGGCACGCCGAGCAGCCGCTGGGCCGATGATGACGCTCGCAGAGCGCGCGCCCGCACGCGCTGCAGACGTGTGGCGCGAGGGCGCGACACTCGATGCACAGCTCGTGAAAGACTTGCTCGCGATAAGCCATCTCAGACCAGTATTACCAGCTTGGCCGCCCAAAGCTTGCCCGGAATCGCGGCCCGAGGCCCGAGGCCCGAGGCCCGAGGCCCTGCCGCCCATCGCGGGCGGCCTATGGCCTGTGGCCTGCGGCCTCGAGCTCTCCCGTTGCCCTCTGCCTACCCCCCGCCGCCGCGTGCTTGTGCCCCGCCTCGACGAAGCTCGAGCGCCGCGTGGGCGGCAGGATGTTGGCCTGCGCGAAGCCCTTCTTGACGCGCTCGGTGACGTCGGTTTCGAACGCCTTCTCGTAGCGCACGTCGAGCACGTAGGCCTTCGCGCGCAGCCGCGTGGTGATGTAGTCCTGGTGGATCATCTCGTTGACGAGCACCACCACCGGCTTTTCGAGATAGACAAAGCGGCTGGTGCGCACCGCCTCGGTGACGATGCGCTTGGCGCGGTCGAGCTCGGCGTCGGGGGCGATAAAGAAGTCCATCACGATCTGCATGTCGAGCGCGCCGGCGTTGCCGGAGACCACCACGTCGGTGAGGAACTTGTTGTTGGGGATCGTGACCATCGAGTCGTCGAGCGTCACCATGCGCACCGAGCGCAGGCCGATGGCGGCGATCTCGCCGTAGTGCTTGTCGAAGGTGACGCGGTCGCCAACCTGAAACGGCCGGTCGAAGAGGATCGTCACACCGGCGAGCAGCGAGGCGGCGAGGTCTTTGAGCGCGAAGCCGACGCTGACGGCGATGGTGCCGGTGAGCGCCAGCACGGTCTCTTTTTCGAGCTTGAACAGCGAGCGCACCACGAGGATCACCGCGAAGATGTAGATCACGAACGTCAGCATGGTGTCGATCTGCTGCGCGAGCAGGCGCCGCTCGGTGAAGCGCTCGCCGAGCTTCTTGGTCAGCGTGTGGATCACGCGCAGCAGCGCGATAGCGACGCCGATGAAGAGCAGCGCCATCGGGATGCCGCCCACGCGGAAGAACTCGATGATCTTGGCGGCGCTCTTGGTGTCCTGCGCCGCGGCCAGCGACGGCCACAGCACGAGCGCGCACGTCAGCGCTAGGAACCTCGTCATAGCTCTCCTCCTCGTTACGGCGTCTAGCTGTGAAGCATGTGCTTGCGCTTGAGATAACGCATGACCGGCCGCTGCCAGCGCGTGCTCAAGCGCACGCGGCCGTGGGCCGATCCCTTGACCGGAGCGAAGTAGCCCGTCTCGAGACAGTAGCGGAACGCGAAGTTGCAGAAGTCGAGCGAGAGGTTGGTGGTGCGCGCCGCCTCGGCGGGCGAGAGGTTTTCGTGCTCGCAGACGGTGGTCAGCACGAAGGCGATGTCGTCGGGCAGCTTCTCGAGCTCGCTGAGGCTCGGCTCGGCGAACAGATGCACCTTCACCTCGCGCTTGTCCTCTTCCGAAGGGACGAGCGAGTCGAGCCAGAAGTGTCCCGCCAGCTTGGGGTTGCCGTCGGTGAAGTCCCACAGCAGCCGGAAATAGCCCTGCGACGTGCGCCCCATCTGCTCGTTGAGGTTGATGTCTTGCACCTGGGTGACGATCAGATCCGAAAACGACACGCGCATTCGCGCGCGCCGCATGCGCGTCATGATCAGCCGCTGGATCAGCTCCTCGCTCCACGGCTTGATCGTCAGCACGCGGCGGAAGTACTGCACGCGCCCCGAGGCGTTGTAGAGGTAGTCCCAGGCGGCCTGGTTGAACACCAGCACCCAGAGGATGTTGTCGCAGGTCTCGTTGACGATGCGTACGAAGGCCTCCCAGCCGTCGAAGCCCCCCACCTGCCGCAGAAACAGGTTGTGGCAGTTGTCGACGGCGATGACCGGTCGCGTGTCCTCGCGGATCAGCCGCACGAGCTCCTTTTCCGAGCTCGGCTTGGGGTTGAAGCCGAAGACATCGGAGATCCACGAGATGACTTTGGCCGGCTTCGTGATCTTGGTTCGCACCTCGGTGTGCATCACCGGTGTCTCGAGCTCGCGCTCGAGCAGGCGCAGCACCGTGGTCTTGCCCATGCCGGCGCGGCCGACGACGGCGAGCGAGCCGTCGGCTTTGACGTCCTTCCAGATGCCGTGGATCTTCTTGATCTCCTCGAGCACCGGCGGCGCCATCGGGCTGTCGCGCGGCTCGAGCGCCTTTTCGGGGAACACGCGCAACAGGCGCTCGGGCAGATCGGCGCGCTTGGCGACCACGCGGCCGAGTTGCTGCGCCTGTTTGGCGACGCGCCGGCGAAACAGAAACGCGAGCAGCCGTTTGGTGGCGTCGAGGCTGAACAAGTAGCGGCGCGCGAACTTGGCGGCGCGGTCGCCGAAGACAACGCCGAAGGCGGCGCCGATGATGAAGACGTTGTAGAAGCGGCCCTCGGACTGGCGCACCAGCCGGCCGAGGGCGCCTTCCTCTTTGCCCTTGGTCAGCGCCTGGTAGGCGGCGGCGATGTGCGGGCGCCACAGCTTGAGGAAGTAGTAGACGAACGGCAGCGCCGCCCACCACGAGAAGCTCGTCGTGAGGTGGTAGATGGTGCCGCGCCCGACGGCGAGCGCCGTCAGCTCGAGCACCAGCACGACCACCAGGATGTAGCGCGTCGCCGCGCGCACCGAGCGCACCAGCAGCACCGACGGCGGATCGACGCGCTCGGCGCTCTTGTCCTTGAGCTGCTGCGCCATGCGCACCGCACGCGGCACCGGCGGCCCTTCGAGGTCTTCGTCTTCCTCGAACAGCTCCTCGCCCTCGGCCGCGCGCAGGGCCTTCTCCATGCCGGTGAACTTGGCGATGCTCTGCACGACGCGCAGCTGGAAGCGATAGACGGCGATCCAGAAGAAGATGTCGTAGGCGAAGCGCAGCTCGGTTGCGGCCTTGTCGCCGCCGAGCACCGCGAAGATCACCGAGGCGAAGATCAGCACCAGCAGCGGCTGCCCCGCGTGGCGCAGCGTGTCGACGACCTTGGCGAGGATCACAGCATAGCGCCCGAGCGAGATCGAGCGGCCGATCACCGGCACTGCGGAGCTCAGCCAACCCTCCCAGTTGCGCCGCAGGTAGCGAAACAGCAGCAGCAGCGCGATCAGCTTGAGCACGGTGAGCAGCGTGCTGCCGACGGTGAAGACGTCCACGATCATGCCCGGGACGCGCACGATCTGGCGCACGCGCTGGTAGCCGAGATAGAGCGCGTCGAACAGCGCCTGCAAGAGCTCGCGGCCGGCCTGCGCGAACGTGGTGCGGTTGATGCCGCTGAGGCTCGTGCGCTTGTCGGGCGTGACGAGCGAATAGAGCTCGGTGCGTTTGACGTTGAGCCACGTCACCGCCTCGTGCAGCAGCTTGAGCCGATCGCGCACCAGCTTCTGGCGCTGTTCCTTGAGCTTGGCGGCGGCCTTGTCGAGGCGCGCGGCAAGCGCTTGCAGCTTCTTGACGCGCGTGGCGAGCGTGTCGATGCCGCTGACCTCGCTGGCGACGCCATCGGGCGCGGGCGGCGCCGGCACGCCCTTGAAGGCCATCATGATGTCGTCGACGGCGCGCGGGCGCAGCTCGGTGAGCTTGTCGACGATCTTGTCGTAGAGCTTGTCGTAGGCCTTGGCTGTCTTAGGCCACTTGGGCTTGAGCGACTTGGCGCGCGCGGTGATCTCGCTGCGCAGCTTGTCGAGCTCCTCGCGCAGCTTGGCGAGCTGACCGAGCTCGGTGCCCACGACCTGACCGAGCTTGGCTTGTTCGGCGCGGATACCCTCGAGGCGCGCTCGCTCGCCGGCGATCAGGCGCACGGCCGCTGTGCGCGCTCGGCGCAGCTCGGCGAGCGCTTGTTCGCGCGCGAACTCGGCGTTCTTCTGGGCGGCCAGCGCCTCGCGCTTGGCGGTCTCTGCGGCCTGTCGCTCGGCGGCGGCCTTGGCGTCGCGCGCCTCCTTGGCGGCCTTGCGCGTCGGCTGCGAGGCCTCGAGATAGCGGATGCTCGCCGAGAGCAGCTGCAGCTCGGCGGCCCTGACCTCGTGCTCGAGACGCACCACGGCGAGGCGCTTGTCGGCGCTCGCCGCGCGCTCGACGAGCTCGGCGGGGATCACGATCTTCTTGGGCGCGGGCGGTTTGCGGGCGCCGCGGCGGCGACGCGGGGGGCGGCGGCGGCGGCGGCGCTTGGGGGGCTTCTTCTTCTTGGCTGCTGCTGCCGCAGCCGCGGCGGCCTTCTGCTGGGCCGCGAGGGCGGCGCGCAGCGCGGCGAGCTTCTTGATCGGCTCGGAGAGCGCTTGTTCGAGCAGCAGCAAGCGCTCGCTGCTCTCCTTGACGCGCAGCGTTAGCGCGGCGAGGCGGGTCTTGAGCGCAGGCAGCTTGTCGGTGACTGCGTCGGGGCTGTCGAGGTCGACGCCAAGATACTTGCCGAGCGCCGCCGGCGCGTCGAGCTTGCTTGCCGTGAGCTTGCCCACGCTCTCGAGCAGCGCGCGCAGCTTCGTCAGCTTGGCCTCGAGCTTCTTGCGCTGCAGCGCGAGAAAGTCGGGCTCCTCGACGGCGGCCTTCCCGCTGCCGCTGCCCGCGGCGCTTCCGCTGCCCGGCGCCGTGCCGCTGCCGCTGCCTGCAGCGGTGCCCCGAGCGGATCCGGATCCGCTCCCGCTCCCGCCATCGGGTGCGGGTGCCGCCAGCAGGCTATGCGCTGCGAAGGCGACCAGAAAAGCTGCGAGGCTCGACAACAAGCCCCGCGCGAAAGCGCTGCGCATCAGCCGATTGTCACACGCGGTGGAGCACTCGGCCAGAATCCGGCTGGCGATCTATGTCAACTCGCCGCCTCTTCCGGCGGCGCCGGGCGCGCAGCGATGATATCCGCTCGGACCTTTTCGGGGATCTCGGGGATGCAGAGCTCGCCCGCTTCGCGCCGCTCGTGCACCACGCTGGCCGCCGCTTTGGCGCGCTTGGCGTCGGCCTCGGAGGCCTTGCCGGTGTAGATCGTGCGCGTCGGGAACGCGAACTGTGCGCCTGCCTCCTCGACGATCTCGCCGATGCGGAAGAAGAAGTCCTCCTTGACCACCGTGAACAGATTGAAGTCGGTGGTGGCCGCGAAGATGAAGCCGTCGAGCTCGATGGCGCTGTCCGCGTAGGCGTTGAGGCGGATGCGGAAGCCTCCATCTTGATAGATGCGCGCGTCGCTGACCATGTAGCGCTTGATCGCGTCGAGCACGAAGCGGATCTGGTCGGGGCTGGTGTCGTACTGCAGCCCGATCTTGAAGGTCAGGCGGATGCGGTCGCGCGGCGCGTAGTTCTCCACTTGCGAGTCAACGATCTTGCTGTTGGGCAGCGTGACCAAGGTGCGGTCGGCGGTGCGGATGCGCGTCGAGCGCAGGCCCACTTCCTCCACCGCGCCCGTGACCGTGCCGACGGTGACGGTGTCGCCGACCTTGAAGGGCCGGTCGAACGCGATGGTGATGCCGCCGAGCATGTTCTCGAGCGTCGACTTGGCGGCCATGGCCAGTGCGAGCCCGCCGATGCCGAGGCCCGCGATGAGGCCCGCGACGTTCACGCCGGCGTTCTGCAGGGCGACGATCAACACCACCAGCACCATGATCGGTTTGAAGATGCGGCGCGCCACGGGGACCATCGCCTTGCCCATCTCGTCGTCGCGCTTGTTGAAGAAGTCTTTGAGGATGTCGCCCGCGACGTCGATGGTGCGCACGAGGAACCAGCCCAGGCCGAGCACGGCGAAGAGCTTGCAGACGCGCATCACCACGTCGCGCGGTCCGGGGCCGAGGATCAAGAGGCCGGCCACGATCAGCAGCGCCAGCGCGGCGAAGACGAACTTGAGCGGCCCGTCCATCGCCTCGACCACGCGATCGTCCCACTCCCACTTGGTGGCCTTGGCCATCTGCAGCAGGATCTTGCGCGTGACGTAGCTGCCGATGAGGCCGAAGAACCAGGCGAGCACGAGGCCCACCACCAGCCCGATCCACTGCCACAGCTGCAGCTTCCAGAACGAGACGTTGAAGAACAGCGGCGGCAGGAAGTCGCCAGCCCAGCCGTAGCCGATCTTGCCGTAGATCCGGTCGATGTCCTGCACGGTGGACTGCGAGAAGAGCCACGCCGGGCCTTTGCCCGTGCGCTCGATGCGCGTCAGGCGCAGCTCCACGGTGAGCTTCTCGAACTTGGCGCTGACGACGACCTCTTCGTTGTCGGGCACGTCCTTTTCGGGGGCGCCGAGCGGGTCGTTGGAGACGCGGTTGAAGCTGCCGGGGTGCACGCGCTCGATGAGCAGCGCCAAGCGCCGCGCCAGGCGCCGGCCTTGCTTCTTCTGCTGGGCAGCGGCGAGCCCGCGCAGATCGAGCAGGCGCGCCGCGCTGTCGTAGTCGCCGCGCTTGATCACGTTGCGAAAGGTGTTGGCCGTCGCGCGCGGGTTGCCCACGTCGAGCTTGGGCGGCAGCGCGCCGAGGCCGCTGTTGATCACGGCGACAGCCTTTTCGGCCTTCTGGCCCTGCACCACCAGGCGGTACCACATCGAGACAAACGAGACCGACTTGCGCGTGACGAGCCACATCTCGCTGTTGTCCGATGTCTGCTTGAAGCGGCGGATCCAGACCTCGCCGACTTTGCCATCGGGCAGCGGCACACGCGCCGTGACGGCGTAGTTGCTCGGCTTGTCTTCGACGATGGGGCCGATGCCGGTGTCAGGCAGCCCGCCCGCCGTCAGCTGGTTGATCTTCTTGAGCACCGCGCAGAGCTTGCGCGCCGTGGCCGCGCCGACGTCGCGCTGCTGCGCTTGGCGGATGTCGCCGAGGGCCAGAAGGTGCGAGGCGCCGTCCCAGTTGGAGGCGCTGCAGTAGCGCAGAAACGCTGACCACGAGCGGTTGGGCGTCGAGCGGTCGAGCCCCTGCGGCGGCTTGCCAAGGCCGGGGTTGACCGTCTTGAGCTCGCGCGCGGTGATGTGTTTTGGGATATCGGCGCGCGCGACGCTCGGCAGCGCGACGAGCAGCGCCCAAACGAGCAGAGCGCAGACGAGCGGCGTGCAGACGAGCAGAGAAAGGCGGGTTCGAGCCAACGTGTTCACTCCTGCGACGTGAAGGCGCAGACGCTACTGACTGACTCGGACGCTGTCTAGACGGCGCTGATGTGGATCATCGACGGCCCTGCTCGCGCCGTGTTAGAAGCCTCGCAACACTCGGAGGTGCTGCGATGGGATTCGAGCTCAAGGGCCGCGAGATCGCCAAGATCGGTGTTGTTGGATCGGGACAGATCGGGCCTGACATCGCGCTTTCGTTCCTTTCGGCGCTCGGCGGCTTCGGCGTGACGGTGATCGTCGTAGACGTCAGCGAGGACGCGCTCGCCAAGGGCCGCGCCAAGGTCGAAAAGAAGATCGCCAAGCTCGTCGAGAAGGGCCGCCTCAAGAAGGACAAGGCCGACGCGCAGCTCGAACGCATCGCCTTCACCTCCGACTACGCCGCGCTCGAGTTCGCCGACCTCGTCGTCGAGGCGGCCACCGAAGACCTCGGCATCAAGCGCAAGATCTTCGCCCAGCTCGAGGCGACGTGCGCCGACAGCACGATCCTGACCAGCAACTCGTCGCACCTCGAGCCGGAAGTGATCTTCGCCGAGATGAAGCACCCCGAGCGCGCGGCGGTGACGCACTACTTCTTCCCCGCCGAGCGCAACCCGCTGGTGGAGGTCGTCAGCGGCGCCAAGACCGACGCGGCGCTGGCGCGCTTTCTGCTCGCCTTCTACGAGCAGCTGGGCAAGCTGCCCGTGGCTGTTGGCAGCCGCTACGGCTACGCCGTCGATCCGGTGTTCGAAGGGCTGTTCCTCGCGGCGGCGCTCGCGGTCGAGCGCGGCATGGCGACGCACCAGCAGGTCGACGCGGTCTGCCAGAAGGTGCTCGGCCAGGGCGTGGGGCCGTTCACGGCGATGAACCTCACCGGCGGCAACCCGCTGACCAACGTCGGGCTCGCGCACTACCACGACAAGATCATGCCCTGGTATCGCTCGCCGGATTCGCTCAAGGCGCAGCTCGACAAGAACGCGCCCTGGCCGACGGCGGGGCGCGGCGAGACGGTGGAAGTCGACGCCGAGACCGAGACCAAGATCGGCCGCTGGATGCTCGGCGCCTACATCGCGCTGGCCTGCGAAGTGCTCGACGCGGGGCTCATCGACGTCTCGGACTTCGACGCGGCGCTGTCGCTCGGGCTGGCGATGAAGTCGCCGTTCACGATGATGAACCGCGCGGACAAGCGCCTGATGGCGCTCGCGGGCGGCGAGGAGCAGTCCGAGCCGCGCGGGCTGCGCGCCGGCATGGCGCTGGTCAAGGCCTTCGCCGAGCAGAACGAAGGCGTCAAGGTCTCGACGCGTCTCGCCGAGCAGATCAAGAAGGTCGAGCCGTGGCCGCTGCGCAGCGTGCTGCGCCACGACGAGGACGGCGTGGCGGTGCTGACGATCCGCCGCTTCCGCGTGCTCAACGCCCTCGACGGGTCGGTGCTCAGCGAGCTCAGCGAGCACGTCGACGACATCGCGCACGACGACAGCGTCAAAGCCGTGGTGCTGCGCGGCTTCGGCACGCGCGCGTTTGTCTCGGGCGCCGATATCAACGAGCTCGCCGCGCTCGAGACGGCCGAGGCGGCCGTGGAGATGGCGCGACGCGGTCAGGCGGTGCTGCGCGAGCTGGAGACGCTCGACAAGCCGGTGATCGCCGCGATGAACGGGCTCGCCTTCGGCGGCGGCAACGAGCTGGCGATGTCGTGCCACGCGCGGCTCGCGGCGGCTGGTCAGCGCGTCTTCGTCGGGCAGCCCGAGCCGAAGCTCGGCATCATCCCCGGCTACGGCGGCACGCAGCGGCTGGTGCGCCTGTGCGGTATCGAGGCGGCGTGGCCGATGCTGCGCGACGGCAATCCGATCAGCTCGGCGCGCGCCAAGGAGATCGGGCTAGTGCGCGACGAGGTGCCGGCGCAGGAGCTTCTCGACGCGGCGATCGCGCTGGCGCGCAAGGCCGCCGACGGCAGCGTCAAGCTGCAGCCCATCGAAGAGGGGCCCATCGCGCTGCCCGACACGCTGCCCGACGTCGATCTGGCGCACCTCAGCCGCGCCATCGACGAGATCATCTGCGACGTGATCAAAGAGGGCGCCGCGAGCACGCTCGAGGAAGGGCTCGACATCGAAGCGCGCGGCTTCGCGCGCTGTCTGGCCTGCGAGGATTTTCGCATCGGCATGAAGAACTTCATCGAAAACGGGCCCAAGTCGGCGGCGACCTTCGTACACCGCTGATTCTGGATACCTGTTATCCTGGTTTTTGATGTCGTCGGGGACGGACAAGGTCGACGGGCTGCTCAGGGATTACCTGGACGACGACGAGGCGAGGTCGTCGGCGAGCGCGTCGGCCGAGCCCGGCGACGAGCTCTCTTCGATGCTCGCGCAGTACCTCGATACGTCGCGCAGCGGCGACAACCAGGGCCCCTCGTTTTCGGTGCCGCGCGCCCCGGACGTCGATGACCTACTGCGCCGCTACGTGCTCGACGGCGAGGACGTGCGCGACGATCTGCAGAGCGTGCTCGAGCGGCACCTGCACGACAGCTCGCTCGATGTAGCCCCCGAGGTGGCGGCGCGTGCCGCGGACGAGGCGTTCGAGCAGGCCGCGGCGCCCATCGAGCGCGTACGCTCGCGTCTCGACGGGCTCTCCACGCAGGCGATCGCCCCGCCGCTGCGGCGGCGACAGACCGGTCCGATCGAGCCGCCGCATCTGCGTCCCGACGAGCGGGGCGACGACGATCCGCGCGGCGAAGGCCGGAGCAGCAGAGACGCGCGCGCGTCGACCACGAGGGCTTCGCGCCCGCCACGCGCTATGGCGCGTCCGCCGGTGGCCGTGGAGCGCAAGCGACCGCGCGTCTCCACGGGGCGCGGCTCGCAGATCCCTGAAGAGGACCGTGACGTGCTCGATCGCGTGCGCCGCGCGGCGGCGGAGACGGCTGACGAGCCGGAGGCGTGGGTTCACGCCGCGGCGGCCGGCGTGACCGGCGAGAGCGATCTGCAGCGCCAGCTGCGCGCCTACGCCGAGCACTTCGCCGCCGAAGACGAGCGCACCCACGCCTTCGACGCCGACCACGAGTCGACGCTGCGGGGCATCGGAACGCCTGGCGACTCCGCCGAAGACAACTAGAAAGGAAATGAATACAGTGCTTTGAGCGGCGCCATCGGTTCGCCCCTTGACCGGTGAGTGAAAGTCATTCACTTTGTGAACGTGATTCACGAAGCTCAGACCCAGACGGGCAGCCGCCGCCAGCGCGCGCGTCGCCAGCGCGTCGAGGAGATCCTCTCCACCGCCTTGGTGTTGATCGAGGAGCAAGGGCTCGACGCGCTCACCGTGCAGAAGCTCGCCAAGCGCATGGACTGGGCTGTCGGCGCGCTCTACCGCTACTACGCCGGCAAGGACGCGCTCTTCGCGGCGCTGCAGACGCGCGTGCTCGCCGAGTACAGCGCCTCGCTCGAGGCGGCCCTAGCGCGAGCCTATGGTGCAGCACCGGAATCGGCGCGCACGACAGCGCCGCGGCCGGACAGCGACCGCGCGCTCGAAGCGGTGGCCTTCATCGCCGAGCACTATCGCGCCTACGCCGCCGCGCACCCGACGCGCTTTCGCATGATCTCGCTGAGCCTCGGCGAGCCGCGCGAGCTGCTCGACGACGAGCAGGCCGGGCGTGTGATGCAGTCGGGCTTGACGTTGCTCGGCGCGGTCGCCCAGCGCGTGCAGCGCGCGGCCGACGCCGGCGCGCTCGAGCCGGGAAACGCGCTCGCGCGCACGCTGGTGTTCTGGTCGTCGGTGCAAGGCGTGCTGCTGATGCGCAAGCTGCAGCGACTCGCACCGGCGGTGATCGACATCGATGCGCTCTTCGTCGACGCCGTCGTCGCGCTGCTGTGTGGCTACGGCGCCGAGCGCGCCCGCGCAGAGCAGGCCGTGGCGCGCGCGCGCGAAGCGCTGGCCGAGATCCCGATCGACCTTTCCACACCCTCCGAGGATGAAGATGCTTAGTACATTGGTCGCGTCGCTGTTTGCCTTCGTTGGCGGCGCTTTGCTCTGGAGCTTCGCCGAGTACACGCTGCACCGCTTCTGGGGCCACGAGGCGCGCGGCAAGAACGAGTTTTCGCGCGAGCACCTGCGCCATCACGCCGAGGACGGCTACTTCACGCCGACGCCCAAGAAGCTGCTCACGGCGGTCCCCATCGCGGCGCTGTTCTTCGGCGGGCTGGGCTACCTGCTGGGCGTGGTCGGCATCGCGCTGTCGGTCGGCTTCTTCGCCGCGTACACGACCTACGAGGTGATGCATTACCGCCTGCACATCACGCCGCCGCGCAACGCCTACGGCCGCTGGGCGCGGCGCCATCACTTCGGTCACCACTTCAACTGTCCGAAGATGAACCACGGCGTCACGTCGCCGATCTGGGACGTGGTCTTTCGCACCAATCAGCCCATCGACAAGGTGCGCGTCCCCAAGCGCCGCGCGCCGGCGTCCATGCCGTGGCTGGTCGACGAGCAGGGCGAGCTGCGCCCCGAGCTGGCGGGCGACTTCACGCTCGTCGGGCGTTAGCGGCGAGCGGCGCAGCGACGCCAGCTCAGATGCCGTAGCGCCACAGCACGCGCCCGGTCTTGGCGTCGATGGCGACGATGCGCGAGGTGCTCTTGCGCCGCGTGCCGAGCGCGAGCACCACGCGGTCGCCGACCATCGCGGCGAGCTTGATCGGTGCGCGCGGCAGCTCGGCGGACCAGCCGAGCTTGCCGTCGAGATCGATGCTGCTGACGATCAGCTTCTCGTAGGCGCCGAGCACGGGCACGCGCGTGATGACCAGGCCGGCGCCGGCGGGCAGGCGCAGCGGCCGATCGCTGCGCCCGGCGCACAGAAAGCGCGGGTGCAGAAGGTCGCTGCCGCTGGGATATGCGCCGCTGCCGCTGCGCTGCAGCACCTGCTTGGGTCCGCCGTCGCGGCGGCCGAAGTGCATGTAGGCGCCGTCGACGCGCACGCGGTGTGTGCTGTAGACGCGCGAGCGGTAGAGCGGCCCCGGGCGCACCACGCTGACCTTGTCCAGCGACGTGGCGCGCCCGCTCTTGGCGTCGAGCAGCAGCCGATCGCCCGAGCGCGTGGTCAGCACCAGGCCGTGGCTCTCGGCGTCGAGCTGCGGGCGACCGTAGAGGCCGCGCACGAGCAACGGGTTCTTGTCGAGCAGCGCCTGGTGGCTGGTGAGCAGCGCCAGATCGCTCGCCGAGCGCAGCTCGATGGTCGACTTGTTGCGCCGGCGGTAGACAAACCATAGCCGTCCAGCGCCGGCGTCGGCGATGGTCGGTTGGCCGAGCGTGTGGTGCGCGTCCTCGAGCACCAGGCGCCGCTCGCGTTTGCCGCTGTGCGCGTCGACGATATCGACGCGCCAGTAGGTGAAGCTGAGGTGCTTGCTGCGGCTGTAGACGCTCGACGTGACGAGCAGTCGTGGACGCGTCTTGCTGTTGCCGCCGCTGCCGCCGCCGACGAGCTCGACGCGCGCGAGCCGGCCGGGTTTGGTGTGCGCGTTGCGACGAGCGCAGTAGCGCGGCAAGAAGAGGCCGCCGAGGATCACCGCGCCGACCAAGACGACCGTCATCGACGTGCCGATGATCGCGCGCCTGCGCTTGTCTGCTGCCCGGCCGGCTGGGCTCTCCGCGCGTCGCTGACGCTCTTGCTTCTTGGCCGCGCGGCGCTCGCGCGCGCTCTGCTCGTCGACGCGGGCGCGCAGCTTCTCGACCTCGGCGCGCAGCGTGGCGAGCTCGCCGGCCTTCTCGTCGCTGTCGCGCTCGCTGGCGTCGAGCTCGCGCTCGAGCGAGGCGATGCGATGCATGGCGGCGTCGAGATCGTCGCGGTGGCTCACGGTTGGTACCGCCAGGCGATCTTGCCGGACTTTGGCTCGATGCCGAGGATCTGCGCGCCGCCGCGCACGAGCACCAGACGAGCGCCGACCAGCTTGGCCCAGCTGATGTTCGCGTCGGGCATCTCGCGAGACCAGCCGAGCGTGCCGTCGCGGCGCAGCCTGCTGACCAGCATCGTCTCGTGCTTTCCGAGCGTCGGGTAGCGCTTGATCAGAAAGCCACCGTCGCCGGGCAGCACGAGCGCGCGGTGTGTGTTGCGCTCGGTGATGAACTTGGGCTCGAGCAGGTCGGCTGCGCCTGGCAGCGGCGCTTTGGTGCCGCCGAGCGCGAGCCCGCGCCTGGGCGAGCCATCCTTGCGGGCGAAGTACATGCTGGCGCCGCCGTTGATGTTGACGGCGTGCGTGGTTGTCGAGCCATAGCTGGCGAGCGAGTCGAGCCGTGCGGTGGGTTGCTTGAAGGGGCGTACGGTGCCCGACGCGTGCGCGATCACGCGAGAGCCCCTGAGCAGCGTGATCACCAGCGCTCGGCTGTTGGGCTCGATCCGGATCGGGCCGTGAATCGACGTGGCGAGCTTCGGTGCGGCGGCGCTGAAGCGCGCGAAACCGTGCAGCAGCGACAGGTCGCGCGCCGAGCGCACCTCGAAGCGGCGCCGGTTGTCGTAGACGAACCACAGCTTGCCGGGCGGTCCTTGCACGACGGACAGGTGGCCGCCGTTGGGCTCTTCGTCGATGAAGCGCGAGAGGCGTTTTCCGCTCGCGGCCTCGATGATGTCGACGCGCCAGAAACGAAAGTGCTGGTGGGCGAAGCCGTTGTAGCTGACGCGCGTCTGGAGCAGCAGGCGCGGCGTGCCGTTGGCGTCGGGCAGCACGTCGAGGCTGGCGACGGTGCCGGCCTTGGTGCGCGACGCGCGGCGCGCGCAGCTCGGAAAGACGACGAAGTAGACGAGCAGGACGCACGCGATGGCGCCGCCGAGCAGGCCCACCGGCGCGAATCGCCCGAGCCCGCGCTCGCGGGGCGGCTCGTCGCGTGGCTTGGCGGCTCGCAGTTTGGTGCGCGGCGTGCCTTTGTCTTTGTCTTTGGCCACGCGCGCGCGCAGCGTCTCGAGCTCGGCGCGCATCGCGTCGAGCGCCTTGGTCTTGTCGTCGCTGTCGTGCTCGCTCGCCGCGAGCGCGCGCTCGGTGTCGCCTAGCTCGCGCTCGAGCGCCGCGATGTGGGCGAGGGCGGCGTCGAGGTCGTCACGATGAGCCACACGTCAGCTTAACAGCTCCTGACATGACGCTGTCAGCAGCGCGCCGGCCGCCGGCGGTACTGACAGCACGCTGTCAGGAGGGGCTTTTCATAGTGGTCGCGTCGCAGAGGTCGCGACGGTCGCGGCCCAGGCAAAAACCCCAAGGAGCCATCATGAGCAATCCCATCACCTACGCCGAGCTGCACTCGACCAAGCCCGACAGCGCGCGCGACTTCTATGCCGAGCTGTTCGCATGGCGCACCGAGCCCGCCCCCGGCCCTGACGGCTACACCATGCTGCTGCCGGGCGACGGCATCAGCGGCGGTCTGATGCAATCGCCCGACGGCCGCTCGTCGTGGGTGCCGTATATCGCGGTCGAGAGCCTCGAGGCGGCCATCGCGCGCGCCAAGAAGCTCGGCGGCCGGCAGATCAAAGACATCACGCTGGTGCCCGAGATGGGGCGCTTCAGCCTGTTTGCCGATCCGGGCGGCGCGACGTTCGGCATCTGGCAGTGCTTGCAGAAAGACGGCGCCAAGTAGCAGTACAATGCGCACGTGCGTCGCGCCGATCGCCTCTTTCAAATCGTTCAGCGGCTGCGTCGCCGTGGTGCAACCACCGCGGCGCAGCTGGCGCACTGGCTCGAGGTCTCCGAGCGCACGATCTATCGCGACATCCAAGACCTCGTCGCGTCGGGCGTTCCGATCCGCGGCGAGGCGGGTGTCGGCTACCTGCTCGAGCGCGGCTTCGATCTCCCACCGCTGATGTTCACCGAGTCGGAGATCGAGGCGCTGGTGCTCGGCGCGCGGCTGATCAAGAGCTGCGCCGACGCCAAGCTGGCGCGCGCGGCCGAAGAGGCGCTGCTCAAGGTCGAGGGCGCGCTGCCCGAGCGGCTGCGCGCGCGGCTGTCCGAGGAGAAGCTCTTCGCGCCGATGTCGCTGGTCAGCGAGCAGGTGGCAGCGCACCTGGCCGAGATCCGCGAGGCGATCCACAGCAGCAACAAGGTCTCGTTCGACTACATCGATCGCCACGACGCGCCGACGCAGCGCACCGTGCATCCGCTCGGGCTGTTCTATTGGGGGCGCGTCTGGTCGCTCGGCGCGTGGTGCGAGCTGCGCGATGACTTTCGCAACTTCCGTCTCGATCGCATGACCGATCTGCAGACGCGGCCCGATCGCTTCGAAGCGGTGGAGGGGCGCACGCTGGTCGACATGTTCCGGCAGTATCGCGAAGAGGGCTTATAGCAATAACCCTATCTCGCGAGGTGGCGTACCGTCGGTCATGGCCATGCGCTATGGTCTTTTTGCGATTCGAGGTTGCAGCCCATGAGTGACTATCTCGCCCCCCTCGCCATACTCGGCATCTGGTTTGTCCTGCAGTTCGTGATCCTGCCCAGGCTCGGTGTACCTACCTGAGCGGTGCCCAATCCGCGCCGGTCGGCGCGGGGCGACAAGCAGAGTGGCTGTGGCGGGGGGAGCTGCGAGCGCGAGGCGCCGCCCGAGGGCTAATCGCCGTTGTCTTCGGCGCCTTGGGCGTCTTGTGCGGCGACGAGGGCTTGCAGCTCGTCGGCTTCGCGTTTGGCCTCGGGCTCGATGGTGACCGGGTAACGATCGTGCATCGGGCTGATGCGCCAGCCGAGGCTGGCGGCGCCGTAGAACATGCGCGTTAGCGGCCGCAGCGGGCCCGTCATGCGCGAGGCGGCGTCGAGCTCGGCGGCGAAGGCCTTGTCGAAGCCGCCGAACAGGCCGTAGGCAAAGAAGCACACCACAAACGAGACCAGCGCCGCTGCGAAGAAGAAGATCACCACCGGCCAGCGCCCCGAGAGCGGCAGCACGGCGGCGGCGGCGCGCAGCAGCGCGAAGTTGAGCGCGCCGGTGAGCAGCGGCGCGACGAGCATCCCCCACACGTAGAAGCGCAGCCGCACGATCACGAAGTGGTTGATGGTCCAGCCGCCGACGACCTTGATCGCCAGCGTCGCCAGCAGCGCCAGATAGAAGCCGGTGAACTGCAGGCTCGGGATCAGCACGAAGAAGAGCCCGATGCGCAGCACCTGCTCGGCGCCGAGCACGCCGGCGAACAGCTCGGGTCGGCCGGCGCCCTTCTGCAGCATGTCGCTGAGCCACGCCGGCGCCATCAGCGCGCCGATGGCGGTGGCGATGACGAGGTAGTTGGCGGCGCGCGCCCACTGCGGGTCCATCGCTTCGCGCACGAACAGCGGGCCGAGCGCTGCCATCAGCGACAGACCGATCACGCTGTAGAGGGCGCCGACCTGCAGAAAGCGCACGACGTAGTACTGCGTGAGCACGCGCTTGCCGTTGCCGTAGGCCTCGCTGAGCGCGGCCATCGCCGTCTCGAAGAAGCGATAGGCCACCGGGAACAGAAACATCAGGTTGTAGTGGATCTGCGACTTGAGCCCGAGCCACTCGGTGTAGTTGGTCAGCAGCAGCGAGATCACGACCTTGTCGATGGTCTGCGCCGCGCGGAAGAAGAACTTTCCGGTGACGACCTTGAGGCCGTAGCCGAGCATGCGCTTGGCGGTGCTGCGATCGAAGTGCGCCATGAACAGCGGCAACAGCCGCAGACCGAGGCGGCGGTAGAGCAGCACGCCGATGCCGAAGGTGATCAGCGCCGAGACGTGATAGCCGACGCCGATGCCGATGGCGGCGCCGAGCGCTTCGCCGTACTGCGGGTTGGCGGCGCCCCAGGCGCGAAAGAGCAGCACGAACGGGATCTGCAGCACGAAGCGCAGCAGCCAGTCCGACAGCAGGTCGAGGCTGAGGTTGTAGTCGAAGCGCTGGTAGGCCTGAAAGAAGAACGTCACCACGCCGAAGAAGCCGGGGTATTGGCCCAGCGCGACGAGGATGACGAAGCCCGAGGTGTAGCCGTAGCGCGTGTGCGGCAGGATCACGATCGCCGCCACGCAGGCGAAGGTGACCTGCACCAGGCCGGTCAGGATCTGCCACCACACGAAGAACTGCGCCGAGCGCACTGCCTCGCGCGGGTCCTTGACGCGGTATTCGGCGAAGTATTTGACGAACGCGACGAAGGTGCCGGCGTCGAACAGAAACCACGCTACCTGCAGCGCCTCCCAGGCGAACTCCCAGATGCCCTTGGCCTGCGGGAACGGCTGCACGTCGTTGGGGATGACGATGTTGGTGAGCCAATAGAACGGCGCGAAGAGCACGAATAAGAGCGCAGCCAGCGCGAGGAACCCGGCCAGCGGCCGCACGAAGCCCACCGAGCGCCAGCTCACCCCGGCGGCCGCCGAGCGCGGCTGCGGCGCCTTGGCGGCGTCGCGAAAGAACGTCTCGAGCAGCTCGGGGTGTTTGCGCGCGTGGCGCCGCGCCTTGAAGAACAGCGCCAGCGTGCCGATCCAGGCCAGCAGCAGGATCGGCGCGATGTACCAGAGCGCGCTGATCGACGGCACGGGGGCGTAGCGCCAGCGCGCGAAGGTCGCCGCCTCGCGCTGCGCGCCGTGCACCGAGAGCGCGTAGAGCAGGTAGTTGAAGTAGGGCCATAGACGCAGGTCGCGGTTGCTGGCGTGCGCCGCGTCGACGGCGAGCAGCGCCACGCGCCCGCGGCCATGGCGGCCGAGCAGCAGCAGCGGGCTGCGGCCGGCGTTGGCGACCACGCGATATCCGCCCGCGGACGAGAGCAGCAGGTGTCGGCCGATCTGCGGCGCCGTCTTCCAGATCACCTGCTCGCGCAGCGAGGCGGGCAGCGCGTTGTCGTCGCGCGGCGCGATGGTCGCGCGCTTGGCGGCGGCGCTGTCTT
>JAGQIK010000415.1 GCA_020431405.1 Myxococcales bacterium | reverse complement strand
GACCGGGGGCGCCTGGCGCGACGAGCGCGAGGTAGCGATCGTAGTACACGAGCGCGCGCTTCTTCTGCAGCAGGTCGCCGAGCCGCTTGAGGCTCTGCGCGATGTTGTAGAGAAACACCGGCAGCGGACGCGCCTTGAACGCCTGCTCGTAGCGTCCCGCTGCCTTGGCGTATTCACCGCGCTTGAAGTGCTCGCGCGCCGCGGCGTTATGCGCTCGTGCCGCGCGCGTGGCCTCTCCGCCGCTCGCCTGCGCGCCGGCTACGCCGCTTAGCGCGAGCAGCAACAGCAGCGGCAGCAGCAGCAGCGGCGGCAGCGAGAGCAGCCGCCGCGCTGCCGGTCGATCAACGCTCATGGGCAAGGGCTCACCGGGAGGCCGACGCAGATCGCGCTGGCGGCATGCATGGCGAAGTTGGCGACGAAGGTACACCGCGCTGTCCTAGGAAGCGTCAGGTCAGCCACGACGATCTGGTCAGCGGGCGCCGCGGGTGCGCACGACGCTGACGTCACGCCGCTGCCAGCGCCGCAGGTCACGCTGGCGCTGGTCGAGACGCTCGAGTTGATGAAGGCGATGCTGGTCGGGTTGAGCGCCTGTCTGAGCACGCCGCCGACACACACCGAGTGTCCGACGCTGATGGTGCCTGCGCAGGTGCACGTGGCGGTGCCCCCGCCGACGCTCGTGCGCGTGATGCGGTTGGCGCACTCGCAGCCGCCGGCGGTGACGAGCTGGCCTGGAACACAGCTGGACGCGACACTGCTCGCGCCCGAGCCCGAGTTGTAGGTCACGCCGCTGGCGTTGGTAGCGCAGATCGCCGTCGCGCTGGCACTACCGGCCGCGCATATCACCTGCCAGCCGTTCTGTGCGACCCACGGGCGCGTGACGCGCAGGGCGTTGGGCATCGTGCACGCGCCGCCGCCGCCGATCACGCTCGTGCCCACAGGGCAGTGCGCCACGCTCGAGCTGGCGCTGTTGGCCTCGACGCGGCTGCAGAGCGTGACCTGCGGCGGCATGTCGCTTCGGGGCAGGTCCGTCGGCGCGTCGGGCAGCATGTCTACCGTGATGTCCGATCGATCGGTTGCAGCATCGAGCTTGGCTTCGGGCGCGATGTCGCCCGTCCGGTCGACGCCTGCGTCGCGCGCATCGGCTTGCCCGTCGGCGCCGGACGACGGGCGCAGCACGAGATCGACCGTGTTGCAGCCCTCGGCGAGGGTCACCAGCTGGCTCGCCGAGGCCGGCGCGTCCGTGTCGGCGTTGGCTATCACGTGGACTTCGACGCGATCGAAGCCCGCGCCATCGAAGCGCAGCCGCAACGCGAGCGCGCCGGAGCCGGCTGGCGCGAGCTCGGTGCGATCGAAGACGCGCTCGCGCTGGCGGGCGATGTCGCCGTCGGGCAGCAGCAGCACGCGGAAATTGGGGAACGCTGCGGTGCCCTCGACGCGCACGGTCAGCACGGTTCCGCTGCACGCGTCGTCAGCGCAGCCGGCGAGCGGCGCGAGCGAGACAACCAGGGCGAAGAGCAGCGCGCGCGTCACAGCTCGGGCTCGCGGATCGTGTCGGCTGCGCCCTTGGACGACCCCTTCCGTGCTCGCGAGGTCTTCGTGGGGCGTCTCCCGCGCGCCGCTGCGTCGACGGTCTCGCGGGTGGCGCGCCGCCGGCGTGCTGGTCGCCGCCGCCGGCGCCGCTCCGTGCCGGACGAGCTGCTGCTCGGCGGCGAGATGATCTTCACTGGCGCGTGGTCCGCGCCGCCGTTCGAGACGCGCTCGGCGAGCGATGCATCGACGGCTGCCGGCGCGTTGTTGGCGCTGGCCGCTGGCGCGAGCGCGGGCGCCGCGGCATCAGCGTTGCCACGCGCTGCCTGCGAGGTCGCGCGATCGTCGCCGCCGCTCGCTGCTGGGGCCGCGTTGGGCGGCTTGCCTGCGCTGTTCGCCGCGCGGCCACTGCTCCCCGAGGGGGACCACAGAAACGCCAAGTAGGTCGTGGCGGTCGCGACGGCTACGCCGAAGAGCACCAGCACCACCACGCGCCGATGAAGCGGCGGTTTGCCCGCGAGCTGCGGCGCGGGCGTGGCGATCTCGCCCGCTGCCTGCCCCGTGGTGTCGGCGCCGGCCTCGCCAGGGCCCGCGTCGAGGTGCGGCATCGCCGCAGGCGGCGTCACGCTAGGCAGCGGCGGCATCGGGCTGGGCAGCGGCATGTCGCGGAAGGTTGGCAGCGACTGCAGCACCGGCTGCGAGACCTGCGTGATCGCCGCGCTGGCCCGCGCCGGCTTGGCCGCCGGCCCTGGCGGCTTGGTCAGATCCGGAATCTGCTCGGCCGTGATGTCCAGCGAGCCCGGCGCACGCGGCGATGGATTCGCCGCGGACAACCGCTCCACGGCCGGCGAATAGGGGGCGGTGGCTACCTCGAGCGCGTCGGCGCCATCAGGCTCGAACGCGGCGCGCAGCGCGTCGACGAGCGCTTGGGCGCTGTCGAAGCGCGCCCGCGGTTCCTTCTCGAGGCAGCGCTCGATCACCGCCGCGATGGGGGCCGGCAGCTGAGGCGCGCTCTCGAGCAGCGGCGGCGGCATCTCGTGCGCCTGCTGTGTGACGAGCGACTTGGCGCTGCGTCCCTCGAAGGCGTGACGCCCGCTGAGCATGCGGTAGGCGATGAGCCCCACCGAATAGACGTCGGTGTGCGGCCCCACGGCGTCGGTTTCGCCGCGCGCCTGCTCGGGAGCCATATAGCGCGGCGTGCCGACCACCACGCCGACGCGCGTCTTCGAGACCTGCGCCAGGTCATCGCTGAGCAGCTTGACGATGCCGAAGTCGAGCAGCTTGAGCCGCGGTGGGTCGTCGCCGGTGACGAACAGATTGCTCGGCTTCAGATCGCGATGCACGGCGCCGTGGGCGTGGACCTCGCCGAGCGCCTCGCAGATCTGCTCCAGAAACTGCAGCGCCCGTGACGGCGCGAGCGCGCCTTCACTGCACAGCACCTGCTCGAGCGTGCGCCCCTCGAGCAGCTCCATCATGTAGTACAGCTCGCCTTCGTCGCTCTTGCCGAAGTCGAAGACCTCCACGATGCTCGGGTGGCGCACCTTGTTGAGCACGCGCGCCTCGGCGAGGAAGCGCTCGGCGACGATCGTGTTCTTGGCCGCCCGCGCGTCGAGAAACTTGATCGCCACGGTACGGTCGATGGCGTGGTTGCGCGCGCGATAGACCACACCGATGCCGCCGCGGCCGATGCGCTCTTCGACGAAGAAGTTTCCGACGCGGCTGCCCACGCGTACATCGACCAGCGGCACGAGGCAAATGGTCCCACAGCGGCTGCGCGCGGCAAAGCACGCCGAGCCGCCCGCCGAGCCGCGCCGTGTCTTTTGGCGGCCTTGGCTGTGCTAGCGGACTAGCCGCCCGGCGCGTCGCGCACGTAGTACTCGAGCTTCCAGCTGCGGCCGTCGCGGCTGCGCAGCGACAGATCGAGCGTGCCGACCTCGGTGACGCGGCTGTGCAGCTTCACCGGCACCGTCGTGGCGCCTTCGCCCGGTGTGGTCGTCGCACCTTCGCCCTGGTCTTCGCCTTCGCCGGCGTCCATCGCCGTCGTCACCGGCACCAGCTCCTCGATCTCGCCCTCGTCCCAGCGCTCGATCACCGTGCCGATGCCGTCGTCCTTGCGGTGCGTCGACGACAAGAAGCGAAACTCGACGTCCTCGCCGACGATCATGCCGAACTCCTTGTCCGGCACGTCGGCCTCGGTGCCTTCTTCCATGCCGAAGGGCACCACGCAGACGGCCTTGAGCGGCGCGGGCAGCCCCGGCACCGCCGGCATCGCGCTCTCGATGCCGATGTAGTAGGAGCGGCTGATGCCGCCGCGGATGCGGATGCCTTTGCCGCGCCGCACCTGCCCGTAGTACGCCGCGCCGTGGCTGACGGCGAGGTCGAGGCTCTCGCTGTCGAGCTCGCGCGGCGCGTCACCCCAGCTGCCGAGCGCCGCCGTCACGCGCGCGCGCAGCGCCTGCGCTTTCATCACGCCGCCGTTGTAGAGCACCGCGGTGGGCATGCGCCCTTCGGCCTCGCCGGCGTACTCGCCGACGAACTTGGCCAGGTGGCGCGTGACCGCGGCGTCGGTGGCGTAGGGCAGGCCGAGCTCGGCCAGGCCCGCGCGGCGCTGGCGCGCGGGACGCTCCTCGAAGGCGCAGTCGGGGAAGAAGCCGCCCGCCACGACGCGCTCGAGCGTCGAGCGCGACAGCTCGGCCTTGATGCTGCCGCCGATGACCTTGGAGCCGCGCCCGAGGATCGTCACCGGCGCCTTTTCGAGCTCGGCGTCGGCGAAGAGGTCTTCCTTGGCGCGCCGGCAGGCGTGCCACAGCGAGCGCGTCTGCCACGGATCGAGCTTGTGCTGCTCGCCAAGCGCCTCGGCCAGCGTGACGGCCAGCGCGAGGTCCATGTTGTCGCCGCCGAGCAGGATGTGATCGCCGACGGCCACGCGCTCGAGCTCGAGGTCACCGCCCGCGTCCTTGACGGTGATCAGCGAAAAGTCGGTGGTGCCGCCGCCGATGTCGCAGACCAACACCACGTCGCCGACCTCGAGCTTGTTGCGCCAGCCCTCGCCCTGGTGCGCCAGCCACGCGTAGAACGCCGCCTGGGGCTCTTCGAGCAGCGTCACGTGCTGGAGCCCGGCGCGCTGCGCCGCCTTCATCGTCAGCTCGCGCGCCACGGCGTCGAACGACGCCGGAACGGTGAGCAGCACGTCCTGCTGCTCGAGGCCGGGCTGATCGTCGCCCGTCATCGCGTCGTTCCAGGCGTCGCGCACGTGCTCGAGGTAGCGCGCCGACGCGTCGAGCGGGGAGATGCGCTGCACGTCCTCGGGCGCCTGCCAGGGCAGCAGGGGCGAGGTGCGATCGACGCCGCTGTGGCAGAGCCACGACTTGGCCGACGAGACCACGCGCGTCGGCACCTTGGAGCTCTGCTCGCGCGCGAAGGCGCCGACGCAGTGCTTGCGGCCGGCGGTCCATGGCAAGTCGAGCGCGCCGTCGGAAAGCTCTGGCCCGGCCGCCAGATAGAGGAACGACGGCAGCGACTCGCGCGTGTCGATCTGCCCGGGAGCGACGACCTGCGGCACGGCGAGCGCGCGCACCTCTGGCGTCTCGGCCTGGGTGTCGACGTAGGAGATGACGGTGTTGGTGGTGCCTAGATCGATGCCGACGACGTAGCGAGTCTCTCGTGACAAGGGCTCTCTCTCGGTTGGGTGAGCGCTAGCTCAGCTCCACCTCGGCCGGTGCGATCACCGAGGCGTCAGCTTTTTCGGCCGGGTCGGGCACGTTGAGCGACGTGGCCCGCCAGCCGTGGTGGCGCAGCACGCCCTTGAAGGGCGGGTCGCCAGTGACGTTGCCGATGAGGCGGATGCGCGAGGCGTCGAAGCCTTTCTCGACGGTGAAGTCGCTGTCCTCTTCGCCGTCGACGACCGGCTCGACCTTGAGGCTCTCTTCGAGCACCTTCGCGCAGTCGCGATGGATCGCGCGCACGGCGGCGCCGACCTGCGCGTCCTCGTAGTCGTCGATGTTCTCCTGCAGAAAGTCGAGCAATCGCCCGTCCTTCTGGAGCATGGCGAGCAGCGCTAGCGCGCGCGCCTGCTTCTCCTCCTCGCTCATCTCCGGCGGCGGCTCGGGAGCGGGGGGCAGCTGCGGCTTGGGAGGGTTGCGCAGCTCCTCGGGGATGGCTTCCTCGGGTACAGGCTTGCCCCCGAGGACCCTGAAGAAGCAGCGAAAGGCGAGTCCAACGCGACCCATGAGACGTGATCCGGCGAGTAAGTAGCTGTAATCCCTGCCGACAGGCAGCGGACACCAAACGCCGCGGACCCTAGACAGCTTTGGCGCCCCCGTCAAGCGAGCGCTCGGCTCAGTCGTCGCAGGGGCCAGTGCGTTTGCAGAGCACCTCGCGGCTACTCAACCAGACACGCTTGGCGTCGAAGCCGAGCGTCGTCGTCGCCTTGTCGCAGTGCCCTTCATCTCTTACTCCGTCGCCGTCGTAGTCGAGGTCGGCGTTGCAGCTCTTGGTCGTCAGCGCGACCTCGTCGGACGTCACCTTGAAGGTGGCCTGGGTAGACTTGCCAGCGCCGTTGCTGCCACGTTCGAGGTAGACGCCGATGACCTTGTAGCGGCGCGCGAGGCGCCGCAGCCACACCAGGCCCGCGCCTTCGCGGCTGGTCGATTGCATCAGCATCACCACGATCTCGTGCTTGTCCGAGCGAACGCGCTTGATCGCCGGCTCGTCGCACTGCAGCGAGCCGTCTTCGCTGCTGCGCTTGCAGAGCCAGTCGCGCTTGGCCTCGGGCACGGTCTGTCCGACGCGCACCGCGATCTCCGGTTTCACGCCTTCGTCTCCGAGATCGATGCGAGGCGCCGAGGGCAACGCGTCGGGCAGCTGCCTGCACGGGCTCGCGCAATCCGCTTCGGCGCGGCTGCAGGCCGCCTCGACGAGCTTGATGATCTTCGCGCTGGTCTTGCCGGCAGGACGCACGCACAGCGAGCGCCGGTAGGCGCGCTGCGCCTCGAAGCTGCAGCGCAGCTTGCGCAGCGCGCGTCCGAGCGTGTAGTAGGCCGCCCCCGCGAGGACGGGCCGCTTTTCGGCGAGCGCCCGGCGCGCCGCCGTCGCCGCCGCACAGACCGCCTCGGGCACTGCGCCCTCCTTGAGGCGCTCGAAGGCTCGGTTGGCGAGCTTTGTCGTCGTCGGATTGCCGGTGAGGTCTTCCTGGCACGCGCTGGTGTCGACGCGGCACGGCTCGGCCGAGAGCGGATGCTCGTCATGCACGGCGAGATCCCACGGATACCAGCGAATGCGCACCAGACGGCCGCGCGCGAAGGCGAACGAGAGCTTGCGCCCGCGGGGGCGGCACCAGGAGAGCGCGCCGCTCGGCTTGGCATCGCAGTCGAGCGCGCCAACCTCGCGCGCGACTACGGCGCGGGTGGCGCCGACGGCGATGCGCCGGCCGTAGGTGACGCGAGCGCTGAGCACGTCGACATGCCGCAATCGTCGGCCTTGACCGCTGAGGCGCAGCATCACGGTCGCGCCGTGGACGACCTCGAAGCGCGTTTGCTTCGCACGCGACTTGCCGGCCGTCGCGCTCGCAGCGCGCAGCTGGCTGCCGCCAAAGCGCGCCGCGATGCTGTCGCGCACGAATGGTGTCTTGCTGTCGAGCGGACCGACGCGCGTATAGCTGACGCGCAGGGGCCACGCGGGGGGCGGTACGTGCGGCGTCGCTTTGGTGCTGCCCGAGCCTGCTTTGGCCCCACGGCTGCTGCTGCTGCGTTTCGGGCAGCCAGCTAGCAACGGCAGCGCCACGACGAGCCACGACCACGAGCGCCACGACCTTCCCACCGCCGCATCATCTCAGGTATCGACGCGCGATGATACGCTTCGGCGGTGCGCCCCACCCTCGCCACCGTCGACTGGGCTGTCATCGGGGCCTACGTGCTGTTCGCCTTCGTTATCGGCTCGCTGTTCGTCAAGAAGGCGTCGCAGGGCGTCGAGAGCTTCTTCGTCGGCGATCGCAAGCTGCCCTGGTGGCTGGCCGGCACGTCGATCGTGGCGACGACCTTCGCCGCCGACACGCCGCTGGCGGTCACGGGCATCGTTGCCGGCGCGGGCGTCAGCGGCAACTGGCTGTGGTGGGGCTCGGCCATCGCGCAGGTGATCTCGACGTTCTTCTTCGCGCGCCTGTGGCGGCGCGCCGGCGTCATCACCGACGCCGAGGTCACCGAGCTGCGCTATGGCGGCCGCGCCGCGGCGGCGCTGCGCGGCTTCAAGGCGCTCTACTTCGGGCTGTTCGTCAACACGTTGACCATGGGCTGGGTCATCTCGGCGATGGTCAAGATCTCGCGCGCCTTCTTCGACGTCAGCCCGGCGGTGGTGATCGCCGTCTGCATCGTGACGTCGGTCTGCTACACGACCCTCGGCGGGTTTCGCTCGGTGGTCATCACCGACTTCGTGCAGTTTCTGCTCAGCGTGGTCGGCGCCGTGGCGCTGGCGGCGATGGTCAGCAGCCGCTACGGCGGCCTCGGCGCGCAGGGCGACGGTGCGCCTTCGCTGCTGACGAGCCTCGGCGAGGTCGCCGCGCGCGGTGGCTCGTCGCTCGCCGAGCTGGTGTCGTTCATCCCGAGCGGCCACAGCGCGCAGATGTCGATCCCGCTCTTCATCGTGCTGCTCAGCGCCGGCTGGTGGAGCCAGTGCGAAGGCAACGGCTACGTCGTGCAGCGCCTCGCCGCCTGCCGCGACGAAGCGCAGGCCGAAGGCGCGGCGCTGTGGTTTGCCGTGGCGCACCACGCGCTGCGGCCGTGGCCGTGGATCATCGTCGGGCTCGCCGCGCTGGTGGTCTTCCCGCCGCAGGGGCGCGGCGCGGCACCGGCGCGGCTCGCGGCGCGCGAGGCGGCGACG
>JAGQIK010000048.1 GCA_020431405.1 Myxococcales bacterium | reverse complement strand
TGTCCTCTGCAGCGCCCTGCCCCGGCGGGGGCGCCGCCGCAGCGTCGTGGCGACGACGCTCGGGGCGGACGCGCAGGCCGTGGCGCGCGTTAGCAAGCTCGTGCTCGAGGCCCAGCGCGCGGCGCCGGCCGACGAGCTGGCCGAGATCTCGCGCTGTCTGCGCTGGCGCGCGGGGGCGCGCGACAAACAGGCACGCGCGGCGTTGCGCGCCCTCAAGCGCCGGCGGTCCCTGCGCGCGGCGCTTTACCGCCTGCGGTAGTGGTCAGAGCGGCCACAGTCGCGGCCGCCGACCTCTGCTAGACTCTCACCCATGGCGGGCCACACGCCCAAAGCGCGCGATTCCAAGCTGTTCGACGAGCGCCCGCGTCGAGATCGCGGCGTCCTCGCCTGGACGCTGGTGCTCTCGCTGATGCTCAACCACGTGGTCCTTCTGCCGGTAGCCTACGTGCTGTTCCGCAGCCGCAAGGAGCTGCCACAGGCGCCGGTGGAGGTCGACCTCGTCGACCCCAACGAGACCAAGCCGAAGAAGAAGGAGCTGCAAGCGCAGCCCGACCCCAAGAAGGCGCCAAACAAGGTGCGTCTCGCCAGGCTGCAGCGCCCGCGGCCTCAGCCGCCCGAGAAGAAGAAGCCGCCCGAGAAGAAGAAGCCGCCCGAGAAGAAGAAGCCGCCCGAGAAGAAGAAGCAGGCCGACAAGAAAGAGCAGCCCAACCCGCTGCAACCGATCCCGCGCCTCAAGATGGTCGAGGTCAACAACCCCGAGACCAAAGAGGCGCCCAAGAACGCACGCTTCCTCTCCGACAAGAATCGCAAGGTGCTGCGCGAGACGCGCGCACGTCTGACCAACCTGATCCGTGATTCGAAGAAGCCGCGGCCGATCACCGAGAAGACGCGCGAGAAGACGCCCGGCGCCAAGAAGAAGAAGATCGCCGAGCTCGACAAGCAGCGCGCCAAGAAGCCGAGCGACAAGCAGCAGAGCAAACAAGAGAAGGTCTCGCCGCTGCTCGCCATGCGCCAGCCGCAGCAGAAGCGGCGCGAGGCGCGCGAGGCGATCGACAAGCAGAAGGCCCTCGCCGACCAGGCCAACGGCGACCTCGCGCCCGAGCGCAAAGAGCAGAAGGCGCAGCGCCCGCGGCTGAGCCTCACGCATCAGGACTTCGATCGCATCTTCGGCAAGAAGGCGCAGAAGCAGCGCGAGCTGGCGCGGCTACAGCCATCCAAGCGGCGCGGCAGCAAGCACGCGCGGCGCTGGAAGCGCGTGCAGGCGGCACTCGAGAACTTCGTGCCCGAGGTGCAGCCCGGCAATCAGACCGCGCTCGGCACGCGCGCACACCCCTTCGCCGTCTACATCGCGCGCATGCACCGCAAGATCCACAAGCTGTGGGGCTTCGGCTTTCTCGTCGATCTCGAGAGCAAGCCCGACAGTCACCCGTTCAACAACATGAAGCTGTGGACGATGGTCGAGGTGGTGGTGGCGCCCGACGGCAAGGTCGCCAAGGCGACTGTGATAAAGCCCAGCGGCCAGCTCGCCTTCGACGTGGCCGCGCTCAACACGGTCTTCACCGCGGCGCCTTTCCCTCGCCCGCCCAAGGCGATCCGCTCCAAGGACGGTCGCGTCTATCTGCACTGGCGCTTCCACCGCAACCATCGCCAGTGCGGCACCTTTGGCGTCGACCCGTACATCTTGACCAAACCGCCCAAGGGGCCGATCGATGGCAACGTCGCCGAGGTGGGCAACGGCGGCGGTGGCAGCAGCAACGGGGCGCCGCGCGCGCGGCGGCGGCTCAACCGCACGCCCTTTGGCGGCGGTAGCGGCGGCGGAGGCGGCCAGCAGGCGCGCCTCGGGCAGCCGTTCGGTCCGAGCGGCCGCCGCTACACGCAACGCCGGCAGGCACAGCACCAACACGCGCAGCACCAACACCGGCGGCACCGCAAGCTGACCAAGGCGCAGCTGCGCGAGCGTGCCAAGCAGGCCAAGCTCGCCGCCGAGCGACGCGTGCGCGCCGACGACCCGGTGGCGCGCCGCGTGGCGCAGCGCTTCCTCGGCGCGCTGGCGCGGGCCGACGCCAAGGCGATGGCTGCGCAGTGCGCGCTGCCGTTCTACAGCCGCGGCAAGAAGGTCGCCACGTCGGCGCCGCAGCTGACGCGCATGTTCGGCGACCTGACGGGCGAGACCAAGGGCGCCATCGGCACGCTGTCGCTGATGACGGTCATGCAGGCGCGCCAAAAGCTCGGCTACTCGCCGCGCGGCGCGCGCTACGGCGCGCAGATGCTCGTCGGTCGCGTCAAGATCGGCAGCGCCACGGCGACGCTGCTGCTGCAGCGGCGCAAGAAGGTCTGGCGCGTGATCGGGCTCAGTCGTTGAAGCCGTCGAAGGCGTCGAAGCCGTCGAGGCCATCGGGGTCGCCTAGGCGCAGCGCGCTGCTCGTGGTGGCGCTCGGCGCCGCGTCGCTGGCGTTGGGGCTGGACGCGCTCGTCGCGCGCGCCGCGCCGATCCTGCACGAGTACGTGCCGCCGCCCGGCAAGGGCGACACCGGCCGCTGGGCGCGCGAGGGGCGCCTGCCCGATCACATCCGCGTCGAAGACCGCCTGCTGCCCAAGCCGCGCGAGCGCGGCACCGCCGACAAGGGCGAGCGCGTGCTCGGCGGGCGTCGCGCGTCGAGCAAGATGGACCGCGCCACCACCGTCGGTCCCGACCGCAAGACGACCCACGACGGCGTGCTGCGCTACACCGCCGAGTTCAACCCGAGCGTCGTGCCCTTCAAGCGCATGACGGCCCTCGACTCGGTGACCGCCGAGTTTCGCCTCGCCGTGCGCGACAGCACACCGCAGCTGGTGCCGCTCGCCAAGCGCCCCACCCCGCCCGATCGGGATCCGTTCTGGGGCTCGCTGGTGCTCGAAGCCAAGGCAGGCAAGCTGATGGCGATCCCGTCGGTGGCGCCCGGCGCGGCGATCGTCAGCTATCGAACCAGCAGCGCTGACGGTCGCGCCAAGAGCGCCACGGTCAGCTTCTATCGCGACTCGGCCGACAACATGTCGATCCGCACCAACGTCAGTGGTCAGCTGCGAGTGGTGTTTCTGACCGACGCGCCGCGCAGCTACTTCTCGCCCGAGATCCCGCCGCTGATCACCATCGCGCAGGTGCCGCCGTCGTTGCGCCCGCTGGTGCCCGCCAACGTACGCAGCGCTGCGAACAAGGTGCTGGCGCACATCGGCGTCACGTCCTCGCAGACCATGCGGCGCCAGCTCGAGCGGCTCGTCGCGTACTTCCGCAACTTCGAAGCCAAGCAACTCGAGCGCCGCTCGGGCAACACGTATCTCGACATCGCGCTCAGCCAGCGCGGTGTCTGCCGTCATCGCAGCTACGCCTTCGTGATCACCGCACAGACCGCCGGCATCCCCGCACGCTACGTGCACAACGAGGCGCACGCGTTCGCCGAGGCGTGGGTGCCGCGCTTGGGCTGGCTGCGCATCGACCTCGGCGGCGCGTCGAGCGAGCTTCGCGTGGGCAACGCGCAGCGCAAGGCCGTGCACAACGCGGGGCCCGATCCGTTTCCGCGCCCCAGCCGCTACGCCGGCAACTACAGCCAGCTGCGGGGCAACGTCACCGGGCTGCGCAGCAACCAGCGCATCCGCCGCACGGGCACCAACCTGCGCAG
>JAGQIK010000414.1 GCA_020431405.1 Myxococcales bacterium | reverse complement strand
TCACCGAGGCGCTGCGCGGGCTTCGCGTCGAGCTCGCCCGCGCACGCGCGGCCTTCCTCATCGCGCGCGTCGCCATGCGCCTGCGCCGCGTCGACGTCGAGCACGCCAACCGCGCGCTGGCCAGCGAGCGCGCGCGCTACGCCGCCGGCCGCGCGACGATCAACGACGTGCTCGAGGACGAGGCCACGCTGCGACGGCTCACCGAGCAGCGCGAGCTCGCCGCGCTGCAGGCGCTCGGCGCTTGGATCCAGTTTCAGCTGGCCCGTGGCGGCGCGATCAGCCTGCGCTAGATCGAGACGACCGCCGCGTCGGGCGCGGGCAGCACGTTGCGCATGCGCGTGACGAAGAGCTCGCGCTCGGCGTCGCCGCGCACGCTGCCGCGGATCTCGAGCCGCGGCGGGTCGAGGTCGACCATCGCCTCGACGGCCTTCGCCGCCGCGTCACAGAGCTGCCCGAACGAGCCCTGCCACCCCGGCGGCGGCGCGTCCACATCGACGGTGGCGCCGGTGATGGCGCCGTCTGCCGCGCGGTCCACGCGCAGCGCGCACGCCCAGCCCGGCTCGGTGGGGTCGCCCCAGTGTGCGATCAGCAAGCGCAGCGCCGTGTCCTCGCGCTGGCGAGCCGCCGCCAGCAGCTGCGAGAAGGCCTGCGCCGAGGGGTGACCGATGCGCAGCGTGTGCACGGCGCGGCACAACGCGCGCTCGAGCAACATCGGCACGAACGCGTCGGCGACGCCGTCGAGGCTCAGCGTCTCGAGCGCGGGCAAGGCGCGCGTGGCGTGCGGGGCGTCGAGCAGCGCGCCGCGCTCGCGGTGGCTGTCTTCGTCACGGATGCGGATGTAGACCTCGAGCGACGTGAACGGCAGCGGCCGCTCGCTGCGAAAGATCAGGTCGACAGGCTGGTCGTCGAGATGCCACTCGTGCGTGATCGTCACGTCGCGCAGGCTGCGCATGGCGGGCGACAGCACCACGCCCACCGGCGCCAGGATGCGCTCGATGGTGCTCAGCAGCGGGTGGCCGCTGGCGAGCGCCTCGACGTTGCTGGCGTGCAGGTTGGGCTTGAGCTCGACGCTGCGCACGAAGCCGCGCTCGAAGACCAAGCCGCGCTTCATCGCCACCGGCGCCAGCGGGCCGAGCAGGTGCTCGTGGTGGTCTTTGAGGATCTGTTTTTCGCGCTTGCGCTGCGCCGGGCCGAGCTTGCCGTTGAGCTTGGCGTACTGCAGCTCGATCAGCTCGCCGCGCGGGTCGTCGATCTCCTTCAGCTTGTCGGCCAGCACCAGGCGAACGCCGTCATCGTCGGGCGCTTCGGCCACGGCCGCGTAAAGCTCGTCGAGCGACTGCTCGTCGGCGCTCGGCGCCGCGTCGGGCAGCGCCGCCACGATCGCCGCCACCGTCGTGGCCTCCTCGTCGGAGAGCTTGTCCACCGAACGCGCGCGGATCGCCTTGCTCGCGCGCTCGAGCTGGCCACCAAACCACTCGGCGGGCCCCTCCCACGACGAGACGATGCCCGCCGGATCGAACGCCTCGGCGACCGCGAGCGTGCGCGGGTCGCCGAGCTCCTTGAGCAGCTTGAACGAGCGCGTCCAGACGGCGGCGCGGCTGCCGCTGCTGATCCACGGAAGCTGCGCCAGCATCGCGTGCAGCGCGTCCACCACGCGCGGATCCGGCCCCCACTTCGCCATCACGTCAACACGCTCGCCCACGCGCCTCGCGGTCTCGCGAAACAACGACGGCAACAGCGCGCCGCGGTCCACCACGTCGAGCCGCTTGGCCGCCGCCAGCCACTCCCCTTGCGCGATCTTCTCCGTCGCGCGCAACGCCTTCGCCTCCTCCCCCTCATTTGCCTCCCCGAACCGCCCCACAGCCTCCGCCACCCGCCCATCCCGCGTCCGCTCCCACATCCCCAACAACCCCTCCATCACCCCCCGCGCATCCCCCTCGACCTTGGTCGCGCGCTTACCCTCAGTCTTAGCCTTGCCCTTGGTCTTCGTCTCAGCCTTGGCCTTGGCCTTAACCTTAACCTCAGCCTTGGCCTTGGCCTTAACCTCAGCCTTGGTCTTGGTCTTGGTCTTGGTCTTGGTCTTGGTCTTAGACTTAGACCTAGACTTAGACTCCCCCCCCCGAAGCAACGCCACATCCCCCTCCGCCAACACCCGCGGCGTCTGCAGCGACATCCCCAGCTTCCCCGGCGCCGCGCTCAACCCTTTACCCGTCGCCAGCACCAGCTGCCCGACCAACGCGCTCACGTCGCGAATCGGCGCCACGTTGGCGGCCGCCTCCCAACCCTCCTCGCCGCGCGTCGGCGCGTCGAGCTCGGCCACCAGCCACAGCGTGTCGCCCTCCGGCACCGTCACCAGAAACAACGTCGAGCTACCATCCTCGGCGAGCGGCTCGAGCCCGCGGTTGTTGCTGCGATAGCAGGATGTGGCATACACATCCCCGACGCCGAGACCGCGCGCTTCCTTCTTGAACA
Organism: Myxococcales bacterium; assembly: GCA_020431405.1. Taxonomy (GTDB): domain Bacteria; phylum Myxococcota_A; class Polyangia; genus JAGQIK01. The sequence continues at coordinate 1,055 of JAGQIK010000414.1, read as the reverse complement.
CCGCCTTGCTGACGATGGCGAGCACACTGGGCATGGGTCCTCCTCGAGCAGCGAACTATAAGCCGTGAGCCAGCACCGCCTCAGCACCGAAGATCACGACCGCGACGCAGCCGGCATGACCTACGTCTATCCGGTGGTCTCGCGCCGCGCGGGCGGCGTCTCGGTGGGCGTCAATCTCAACGTCAACAACGCCTGCAACTGGCGCTGCGCCTACTGCCAGGTGCCCGACCTCGTGCGCGGCGCCGCACCCGAGCTCGACCTGCCCGAGCTCGCGCGCGAGCTCGACGCCATGCTCGCTCAGATTCTCGACGGCGACTTTCTCGAGCGCCGTGCCCCCGAGGGCTTTCGCCGCCTCAACGACGTGGCGCTCTCGGGCAACGGCGAGCCCACCAGCTCGCACCAGATCGACGCCGTCGTCGACATCATCGCGCGCGCCTTCGAAGCGCGCTCGCTCGTCGGCGCCGTCAACGTCGTCGTGATCAGCAACGGCTCGCTGGTGTTGCGCCCCGAGGTGCTGCGCGCGCTCGACGGCGTGGGCACGCTTGGCGGCGAGCTGTGGTTCAAGCTCGACAGCGCCACTCGCGATGGCCGTCGCCGCCTCAACGACACCGGCTGGGACCCCGACAAAGTGCGCGCCAGCATGGCCGCCGTCGCCGCGCGCTGTCGCCTGCGCGTACAGACGATGGCGCTGGCCTACGACGGCGCGCCACCGCCCGACGAAGAGCGCGCCGCCTACGTCGACTTCCTGCGCTCCGTGCGCGACGACGGCACCGCGATCCACGACGTGCTGCTCTACGGTCTCGCGCGCCCGTCGCTGCAGCCCGAGGCGCCGCGCCTCTCGGCGCTCAGCGCCGCGCAGCTCGAGGCCTTCGCCGCCGAGATCCGCGCCGCTGGCTTCGACGTCGTCGTCCACCCCTAGATCACCGACCGCGCTAGCCACCCCTGTTCAAGATCGCGCCACGCCGCGGCGTCTAAGCTACTGATATCTCGTGCTGTGAGTCGGCACGGCAGTTGAACAATCGGCGCCCATGAAGACCGCCGCGCTCGCCCTCGCG